>JAFGKW010000042.1 GCA_016928355.1 Methanomicrobiaceae archaeon | reverse complement strand
TGCCCCCATAAATTCATTTTCGCAGGCAGTTTCCTGTATGTGTTTCTTTTTCTGAACGGTGCCTGCTTTTAAGAAAAAAATATCCTGATTGACATTATAAATATTACTATCCTGGAAATCTATCTGAAGATTGTTTCCTGTCATAGGATATATTGAATTATATCTGGGAATTTATGTCGGGGGTTTCAGGAAAATTTCGTTCAGAGGGGGGTTCTGTCGAATTATACCGAACGATCTTTTCAGCCTCTTAAAGATATTCAGGTATTATCTCTGGCCATTGATTCATTTTTTCATCTCCATACAGCTTAAATCCCGGAAAGATTTATTCAAAAAAATTCAGGGGATATCAAAAAACGATCCTTTCGGAATCAGAAAAGGAGGGTGGTGAAATGATCACTCACCACGGTGGTTTTTCTGTTTTTTTTATTCTGGGGATTGGTTGGATTAAATTATTGATATTTTTCTGGTCAGTATCCCCGGTATTGGAGTTGAACGTGGTTTTTTCCGGGAATACTAAACATATGGGGCGTATCTGGTTGCCAATTATTGGTTGCTTTTGTATTATGTTGTGGATGCCGGTATCCGGCAGCCATCGACTGGTGATTTAATTGATCCATATCAGTTACGGATCACATTTACTGACTTATCAGGTTCCTAGTATTATCCTGCATATTTGCCGGTTACCACCTCCTGTTTTAGATCAATCCTTTCCGGCTTCATCGAAGAATTCTCATCCTCTCAACCCTGATAATAAGTTCTTTTGGATTGATATAAATGAATAATATACCAGAGGATAACTCATTTAACCTGATGGTTCAATGCTGTAAAAAAGTCGTTCAGGCTCTTCATCTGGAATATTATATTTCTAAGAGCAAGCTTGAACTCTCCTACTGAAGAAAAACGTTCATTCTGATTCTTTTTCAGGCATTTCATTACGAGATTGTCGAAGATATCATCCTCTGCTCCGGCTTCGGAAGGCGGAACAGGGAGTTTATGCAGGATATCATCCGTCATCTCGCCAACACCGGCACCGGTAAAAGGTTTTTTCCCGGTAATAAGTTCATAAAAGACAATCCCAAGCTGGTATATATCAGTTCTCTCGTCAGGATGGCCAAAGGTCCTGGGTGCTACCTGTTCAGGAGCCGCATAGTTCAGAGAAAATCCAACAACAGTTGTCTCATTCCCGTCCGACATGATCTTTCCAAGACCCCAGTCTGTAATCTTTGCAGTCCTGTCGACAGTCAGCATGATGTTCTGTGGTTTGATGTCTCTGTGGATAATTCCCCTTGAGTGGGCATATTCAAGCCCTTCTGCAACTTCATAGATAATCTTAACAGCCTCACCGGGAGACAACGGTTTTTCAAGGGAAGAAAGCGGAGCATCAAGGAACTCCATCTCCACGTAAGGTACCGGGAATATATTTACAGAGTTGAGTTTGGCGATGTTCGGGTGTTCGAGTCCCTCCCAGATCCTCATCTCCTTTAAAAATACCCTTCCGGTTGTCTCATCAAAATTGATTGGGACTTTTACAGCCACTACAACGCCGTCCTTTCTCCTTTTTGCTTTAAAAACCCTCGCAATACCTCCTTTCCCGATGAATTCAACATCACTGTACTTGTCATGAAGACTCTCTGGGAAATATGAGGATGACAGCGAAGAACTCATGATATCCTCCTCCTTCATGAAAAGTGAGGTTGAATCCGGATCAAATGAAGAGGCGGTTTTATCGCCGTTTTCAGCATCCCACCGGTGGAGCATAGATCTGAAACGCCGCCTGAAAACAAGAGGCAGAGCAATTGAGAGGAGAAGTGAAGCCGGATATGCCATTCCGGTTACAGGTCCCAGTTCAACAGGTGCGTTATAAATTGAAACTGCAAAGAGGACTGTTGCCATTATTGCCACAGGACAGTGAAGGCGGTACAGGGTTACAGGAAAGCTTCCCCTGATCAACCCGAATGCCAGAAAACCCGAAGAAGAGATGAGGTATGCCGTAATAAAGATAAAGGCCACCTGGATTAGTCCGTAATCTACAAACCTGTATATCAGCCTGGAGGTGTATGATGTAACTGTATACAGCATTACAACAGACATTGAACCAAAAGCCACTGCCAGAAAACGGACCTCGTTCTTTTTGTTGCCCCTTAGGCTGTAAATTCTCCCATATCGCCCCATTATTCCAATCAATCCGGAGAAGACGCCTGCAATCAAAACCATAACAAATACGATCTCAAAGGGGTGCTGCAGGTAGAACATGGGTGCTGTTTTTGTAGTTACAGTCCCACCGGTTTCAGGAATTAGGGGAGGAGTGCCGTTATCCTCTCCTCCCGGCATAGTCAGGTTATCAGGGATTTTTCCCGGAATCTGTGATACAGGGAGAACATTCATCAGGGGTGTTCCGTTGTTATCGCTTCCGGGAATCTCTCCTTTGGATATTTCGGGGATAATTACATAATTCGAATTTTCCGATACCAGCGGGTATTTGTCTTTGACATAATTTGCGTCCTTATAGAGGCCGGTCCAGTAGCCTTCAGTAAACTCTCGTTTTCCATCACCAGAGAGAAGACCTATAAGGTCCGAATCGATGACGTTCCGTATGTCAGAAGCAGAAATGTATGGAATGTATGCCCCACTTCCGACACCGTCACCGTATTCATCATTCCCTTTATAATCATTCCAGAAATTTCCAAGAGAAGAGTTGTAGATCCCTTCTTCATACAGGTATGATGAATTGGCTGAGGACCAGTTGAGTGCGGTTGTAATGGATTTGGCATTTACAGGATTGTCAAAGTTATTCAGGGTTATAGTTCCGGAAACACCCCTTTCCGCATATATACCAATACTATGATTGAGTATGCTGTTTTCAGAGACCAAAATATCCTCACCGGAAATAATACTTATTGCAAATGGTGTCCCGAGGATCATGTTCTTTGAGATGGTAGTCCGGTTCCCTTCGATCCATATAGCACAATCGGAAGCTCCCGAGATTATAAATCCATCCAAAGTTACGTCATCAGATGCAATCCGTATGCCAGAAAGGCCTTCTTCAGTCACGATATGGGGCTTACCATTTCCTGTATCAACTCCTATCAGGGAGAGCGGTTTATTTATAACAAAATTACCATCCCATTCTCCCGTTTCAATTAAAAGCACTGAACCGGGTTTTGCACCTGTAATTGCCGCAGCTATACTTTTTGTTACTGTCTGGCTTACAGTTCCGTTATCCACGCCTCCCGGTTCGGGTGCGGCCGATACAGGATATAAAATAATAATAGTCAGCAGGAAACAGATAACCAGGGCTGGATAAAGGCATGCTCCAACTCTTCTTCCGGAATTTCCGGCAGTTCCTCTTCCCACAAATTTCATTGATTTTTCTTCCGCAATGCGTATTATTTGGTCCTTTAGATTTATTATTCAGTTGATTTATCATTGGTAAGATTGAATATGATCCTTGCCCCTTTTGATCCTCTTGCAAAATCGATCATATCTCCATCCTTAATTGAGGTCTCTCTGCAAGGCTGCACCTTTGTATTGTTGATATATGTCCCGCCTGTACTTCCGCAATCCTCTATAAACCAGTCTCCTTTTCGATTAATGAATTTAGCATGAGGCCTGCTTATTCTCGTCACAGCCTCATATGATGTCGGCAGGACAATGGCATTGTCAGAATTCCTGAACTCAGGGGATTTGTTATCATCCCTTCCGATTCTGACCTCTTTTTCCTCCAGAGCATATGCATTACCATCATATTCTCCCCCCAGAACTACAATCAGGGGTACCCCTGCATCACTTTCTCCGGATAGAAGCTTTCGGACCTCCTCAAGTTTGGCATTAATCTCCTCCTGGCCAATCCTTACATCTATGTTTGAAAATATGCTCAGATTGCGAATTATCCCCTCCATACCACCAGGGATTAAAGAATATTTCCATACAGGAAGTGCGCCTTTTGAGGTCTGTCTTCCCATTCCCGCCTCTTTTTTTATAACACCGGTTTTTAGAAGTTTGTCAAGATGTTTTTTTGTATTTTCATAACTTGTATCGATCTCTTTTGCAATTTCACGGACTTCTTTTGGATGATACTCAATCAGTTTCAGGATCCTCAGCCTTGTCGGATTCGAAAGCACGTTAAGATATTCAGAGAGATCTTCGTAAAAATCCGGATCAGAAGATATGGCAATTGTGTTTTCATTAATGCCGCCGCTCATTTTTTCAACTCCATATTTTAATGAACTCAATTTGATTTGTCAAACATTACAATACTTATCTTTTTAAAACGACAACTGAAATGTTGTCTTCGGAGACTGGAAGAGCCGATTTAACGAGAAAACGAGCACTCCCGTTTGCTGTTGGTGCTGATTTCAGCCCTTCGGATATATTATCGTCTTCAATATAATCATGAAGACCGTCACTTGAAAGAAGGAGAACATCTCCTGCCTTAATATCTGTAAAATATAAATCAACTGAAAAATCACCGCCAACTGATCTGGTTATCACATTCTTCATAGGATGCGAGCGTCTCTTATCCGGATCAATAGCTCCCTTTTCAACAAGTTCCTGGACCAGCGAATGATCTACCGTAAGCTGAATGAGCTTTCCATTGTAGAGATAGGCACGTGAATCTCCGGTATTTGCAATAAAGGCTTCCGAGTCGCGGACAAATGCAGCAACAAGAGTTGTACCCATACCGGACTTCTCCCCTACAGCCCGTCTGCTGATATTCTCATCGGCCGTTGAAAAAGCATTTTTTAAAAGATTCCTGATCTCTTCGGCGCCCATCCCTACCCTGTAATTACCGGAAAATTCAGCCCTTAAGGTTTCAACTGCAATTCCGGATGCCACATCCCCGGCGGCATGCCCACCGATCCCGTCAGCCACTGCAAGGAGAAGGCCTTCACCTACCTGTACAGTTAAACAGGAATCTTCATTATGCTGCCTTTTTCCTGCAACCGAAACACTGCTGTATTCCATATTTGTATCCATTATCTGAACAGGAGATCTTTTATCGCACCTCATACAGCAATATCAAAAGAATTCCTGTCCTCTTGTTGAAATTTTGATTTATTTATTTATTAATATTGACAGTCCGGATGGTTAATAGATATAACGCCCGGGTTAATCAAAAAAAAATGGCAATATAAATTGTAGATTATAATAATGCCATCCATGCCATGTACGAGCCGATTATCATTATTATAAATACAATAATCAGTATTTTATAGCAGCACTTACTGCATATGCCAAAGAATCCGCCTTCTCCTGAAGATGACCCGCATGTCCTGCATGAACCCCCGGCGCCTTGCGAAACTCCATGCTCCTTTTCGTACATCTTTCGGATCTTATCATCAAGATTCGGGCTGTTGTGGATCCTGTGCCAGTCATCAGCACTCATTCCCTGGAAATAATCACATTCGGTGCATTTAAGCCAGACTTCATATTCATCCGGGTGTTCGACAAAAACCGACCTTTTTTTACACTTTGGGCACTCGATCTCTTTTTCCGTCATCGGGTAACTACTCCTTAGAGATATTGGGGATCTGAAGGTTTAAAGGAATTCATTATGATCCCGGGGAGATATATAAAAAGAATCAGATCCCGATGAATTTTTATCATATTTCATGAACATTTTTCACCTGACAGAACAAAACCAGATCAATGAAAAGAAGGATTTCCCTTATTGCTTCGATAATTATTATTTTCGGGATCATAATGGCAACTGGTTGTACAGACACCCCCAAGACTTCCGATCCTGAGATAAACGGATATATAGAGGATTTATATTCAGAAGATAATCAAAAGCAGAAGACTGCTGTTGAAGCTCTGGTCGGCAAAGGTGAGGTCGCAATAGATCCGCTTATTGAGGTTTTTTCATCAGGTGACCAGAAGGCTTCGGGATATGCAGCTGTTGCGTTAATCTATATCGGTAAACCCTCTATCGATCCGCTGACAAAAAAACTTGGCTCAGATGATGAGACAGTTAGAAACTGGGCATCAAATACTCTTGCACTTATAGGTTCTCCTGCAGTATCAGAACTGATTGAGATCGTCAATACCGGAAGCCATACCGAAAAAGAACAGGCTGTAGTTACACTGATAAAGATAGGAGAACCCGCCCTTCCCCTTCTGAATCTGGAACTGAATACAAACCCTGACGCCGATCTTGCAGAGATAAGTTCTATAATACAGTCGATCTATGCCACACAGAACCTGCAGGAGAGGCTGAATTATACAGCAGAGACAGAGTAAGATATTTCAGATATTATTCTGAATCAATCATCAATTTTTATCAGCCATAAATCACTATCAGAACTATCTTTTTGGTCATTAGGGTTCACCGTTATTCCGGCGATTATATATTCTCCTTCGGCGGGGCATATGACATTACCCCAGTCTTCACCTGAACCACCGAAACTTTTCTCCCACAGGACCGAACCCAAAGGATCCAGCTTTATCAGCCAGCCGTCATAATCTCCTCCGGCAGATAAATCACCAAGTTTACTGAAGGAAACCCCTGCAATAATAAAATCTCTGTTACTGCAGCATTCCACATCCATTCCCAGATCACTGGATGAACTTCCGTACGATTTCTCCCATAATAGTTTTCCTGAAGAATCGATTTTTATTACCCATGCATCATGTTCTCCGTATGAGCAGACTGCATCATTATCTCCGGCACCGGCATACCCCGATATAATATACCCCCCGTCTTTCAACAATTCGATATCTGTTGCTCCATCGTCACCTGAAGTCCCAAATACCTTCTGCCATATCAGCCTGCCGTCTGTATCAAGCCTGATCACCCATATATCACCTTTCCCATAGATTTTATTGTTATTTCCCAAAGGATCGCCATCCAAACTCCAGGTTTCACCGGCAATTGTACAACCACCGTCAGGAGTCGATACAACCGCCGAAGCCCTATCATACCCGCTACCTCCCAGGCGTTTATCCCACAGGAGATTTCCTGATGAATCAAAACAAACAACCCAGAGATCTCCTCCGCCCAGGTATCTTTTGTTTTCAAAGGAAACATCCCCGTCTGAACTCCATGTCTCACCCACAACAATGATATTTCCGTTATAAGTTGTAGTCATTGAAGACGCTCTGTCATCAAGACTGCCCCCCACCGTTTTCACCCACCGGAGACTTCCTATTGAATCAGTACAGGCAATAAAGATGTCATTTTCGCCGTGGAGCAGAGGAATGTCTCCGTCACTACTCGAAGTGGTCCCGGTAATTATTAATTGCCCCTCATCACTTTTTACTAATGATGTAGCTATATCTTCACCTGATCCTCCCATGCATTTCTTCCAGTCAAGTTCAAGTTCTGAATTGAAAGCTGCAAGGACTATGTCCATCCCGCCCATCTCAGATATCAGGTCTCCTTCATAGCTCCCGGTAGCCCCTGCAACAATATAGCCTGACGAAAAACCGGGAATTACGGATACGGCAAGATCATCTCCAGTACCGCCGATTACAGTCTCTGCATTTACATATATTGGAGGAGCGGAATGAGGATTATACTCCTGTTCTTCTGTTTCAGCACCTGAATTTCTTTTATAACCGGTTTTGGAAATATCCTGGATTATCGCCTGTAAATCTATAGTGGTCGAGGATGGTTCTCCTGAGACCTTTGTAATATTATTTACCTTGGTAGGAGTTGGCGTAACGTTCAGCACCGGCGAGGGAGTAACCGTTGGATCAGGAGTAACTATCGGATCTTCAGCACTATACCCAAATTCAACAATCCATAGGTCACCGCCGCCATTGTTAGAGGAAACATCCCCGTCGCTGCTGAATGAACTGCCCCCGGCAAAAAAACCGTCCGGAGAACTGGATGGAACAAGCTCAAAGAGCAGGTCTTTCTCCTGTCCGCCATAGCAGCCAGTCCAGAGGGCATCTCCTGAAGAACCGGTCTTAATCAGCCATACATCCGTCCCTCCATTAATTCCAGGGATGTCGCCGTCAGTACTTTCGGTTGCAGCACTTAGCAGTATACAGTCATCATCAAGAACAAGAACAGATACTGCAACATCATCCCCAGTCCCTCCATAATTTTTTTCCCAAAACAGGGCGCCGGTAGAATTTATACCAAATAACCAGACATCGTCACCGCCATTGTTAGAGGAAACGTCCCCGTCACTGCTTTCAGCCGAACCGGCAGCAATGAAACTCCCGTCAGAAAGCATACCGATTCCCAAAGCCCTTTCATCAGCAGAACCCCCGTATGTATTCTCCCAGAGAAGGTTGCCAGATAGATCTGTCTTGATAATCCAGGCATCTTTGCCTCCGTTGTTTGATGATACATCGCCGTCAGAACTCATCGTACTGCCCGATGCGAGCAGTGTACCGCCCCCCGGCAGAATAATATCAATGATACTTTCATCTGCCGAACCGCCATATGTATCCCCCCTGATCAGGCTGCCAGAGGTGTCGACAGTTACAATCCAGGAATCCTCACCGCCATTGTTAGAGGAAACGTCCCCGTCACTGCTTTTAGTTCCTCCGGCCGCGATATAGCCTCCGGCAATCTCCACTATATCATTGAAACATTCATCATCCGAACCGCCATATACTTTCAGCCACTGCAATACTCCGTTCCTGTCCGTCTTCATGAGTAGTGCATCGCTGCCCCCTTTATTGCCTGAGACATTCATATCGTTGCTTGATGTAGAACCGGCAACCAGGAAACCGCCATCTGTTGTTTTTAACAGACGTTTTGCACTTTCGCTGCCCGACCCCCCATAGATTCTCTCCCATTCCACAGAACCCGATGAATTCGTCTTCACCATCCATATATCGGATGCACCATAATTTACCGGATATTTCCCGTCACTGCTGGACTTTTCACCCGCAAAGATATATCCGCCATCGGAGGTCCCTGATACGCCATATGCCAGATCATTAGCCGTTCCGCCATATGTGTACTCCCTGATTATCTCAGGTGCCGTTTCCTTTAACCCTGTAATGTCAAATCCGTAAAAATTTACATACGTATCTGAGGCAAAAATAAGGTTCCCCGCACTGTAATCGAAATCCTTTTTCATCCAGAATGTTCCGTCAGGGTGGTTGGACGGCGTCCCCCAGCTGTTGTGAAGAAGCCATGCGGACTCATTATAGCCTATAAGTGTAACTGCATGTGAAGAGTCAGGAGTCCCGCTTCCCTTATCGGCAACAGGATCATACATGGATTCCCGGTATCCTGATGACCACCATTGATCAAAACCATGTCCATTAACCCATTCAAAAGATATATAAAGCGCCTTACCCTGGTCAATATAAGATTCCACTACATTAATCGCTTCGGACTTTGAAACTCCCCATGTCTGAACAGTGAACGGTTTTATTGAATCGAATGTTACAGAAGGATCTTCCGAAATTAATGCAGCCTGCATATTAGATGCACCGGCAGGGCACATGGTAAGCAGATCATAATACCCGGCTTTGGTATTGCTCCAGGGAACAAGTTTCCTATGCCCGTCCTGGTTATAGAATGATGAAAAATAGAACATGTTTCCGCCGCAACAAGCCCAGGAACCCGGGGCTCCGGAACCCTGGCCGTTATTATAATTTGAATTGAAATACTGGACCGAGAACCTCTCTTTTTTGCCAGTCTTGACAGCATATTCAATCTCTGCAACCTCGGTACATGACCAGACCCAGCAATTGCCGCAGAGACCCTGATCTCTGCTGCTGCCGAAATATGGAACATAACCATTCAGGTATTTTCCTTCTCCTGAATAATCAAGAACATCCTCTGTAAAAATGGTCTCCTCGATTAAAGGATTGTCTGCTGCACCAGAAACAACAGGATTGGAAAGGATAGTCTCCATTTTTTCCTGTCTGTATTCGTCATCAATTACCATCACTCCATAATATGAGTCACCGGATTTCGCAAGATAACAGCAGTCTTCACAACAGGAGGTACTTTCAGGAACGGCTGTTTCACCCCCGGAAATTAATACGTTTTCTTCAGGAATCTTTTTCGCATCCGGGTTTTGATGATATTTTGATGCATCGCTTTCGTTATAAGATGAATTCCCGGAATAAACAGGAATGATGAAAAAAAATGTCGAAAGCGCAATCAACGCTGTTATAATAATTATTACAATTTTTTTCATCTTATTCCCCGGATTCACCATAACATATCGCCGACATGCAGGATCTTTATAATGGTAGACTCTAACTAACCAGTATATTTTTTAATTATATTTATGTCCAGGATCATAAATAGATTATTGTGCTTTTTAAAATATATCTTATAAAGAATATATCTTATACCAATAAACAATATTTTTATGAGCAATAACCAGTGATTTTTTAGAAAAATATATACTCTCTGATTAGACATACCTATTGAAAGATATGGCTGCACCCACCACAAAAACCCAAGCTAACAAAACCAGTACTGCCAAATCGAGTGTAAAACACGGATGCATCCTGTCAATTATCACAATCATGACACTATTGATGATATCCCCCACATATGCAGGAAATACTGCAGATTTCACCCTACAATATGGACCCGCATCGATACACCAGGGAGATGACCTGACGCTGTTCGGAACAGCACCTGTCACTGACGGAGGGATACTCGATTTCAGGTTTTACAACAATGATGATAAAATACCGGTTTATTATGCAGCAAAAGAAGTATATTCCGGAAATTTTAAATTCAGCATCGATACGGAGGACATAAAATACGGGAATTATACAATCCAGATGTACTATGAAGGCAGTATCAAGGCTTCTGCAGACATTTTACTCCTCCAGGAAAATGAAATCACAGTAAATATACTGCCCAAAAACGGAGCATTGAGAATATATTCCACCCCCGGAGGAGCCTCGGTATATATTGACGGGAATTTTATCGGCCTTACAGAAATCCATAAAGGAATACAGATCAACGGAATTGAACCGGGAGAGCATACAGTAAATCTGACAAAAACAGGATATAGAAACCAGTCACAGATCGCAACCGTTTATGCAGACATGCTGAATGAGATAAATTTTTATCTAGCAAAAATGCCGACCAACGGTACACTTTCTATATGCTCCTACCCGAGTGAGGCAGATATCTACCTAGGTGATAAACTCATCGGAGTAACCGACGACATTTTCCCAGATATGGCTCCAGGAAATTACCAGTTACAACTGTGGAAAAAGATTTCTGGATCTGATTCCAACAGTTCATCATTTTCTGACAAATTGTATAATTACGAGGGCGAGATCGAGATTAAGGCAGGAGAGATTACAAGCGTTTTTGCATACCTTGAAGAGATGAAGCAGCCATCAGTGCTGGAGGTGAAGACAATCCCGAATTTCGCAGAGGTCCATATCGACGGGATGTACGTAGGAGAATCCAATATTGTATTAAACCCCATTGCCGAAGGGTATCATACGATATCATTATTCAAACCAGGATACGTGGAATACACGGGCACCATAAACATTCCTGAAGAAGGGATGAGTTTTAAGATGACCCTCAGCCCCATTTATGAAACAGGAAAACTACTAATAGCAAAATCAAATCCGTCAGAACTCCCGATATATGTCGACGAACAGTTCAGAGGCAGGACACCCGAATCCATCACAGGACTTGAAGTAGGTGCACACGAAGTATCAGTTAAAAACGGAGATTCAGAATGGAAGACGACGATAGAGATAACATATTCAGGTTCAACCACCGTATTTGCTGATTTCTCCAAAGAAACTATGACAGAAGCGGAAGCCACAATAAACAACGAAATGCAGAACAACACCGGGGAAAATGAGGATTTCAGCGAGGAGGAGCTTAAGAAAATGTATGGTGTAGGCCTGTATAACGAGCAAACAGATCACATAAAAGAGGAACCTGAATCTGAAGAATCAGGGAATAAAACCATTATTGACGACATAATAGGGATGATTTCAGGAATATTGCCCATTTAGAAATCAAGGAAAACAGAAAGGAATGAGGACGATATTAAACCGGCCCCGATAGCTGAGATCACTTAAGCACATTTACCTGAATCCACATGCAACAACCGTGATATTGTCATCCGATTTTGTTATTACAGAGTTTACAAGATACTGAGCCACATGATTGCTTTGCGTATAATCCCTGAGAGCAAGCAATTCGAGGCCAGCAGAATGGGCATGAAATCCGTCAGTACACAGGATCACAATATCATACTCCGACAATTCAAGAGAATAGGTGTCAACAACAAGGTTCCCTCCAACATAACCATATAATGAATTTCTCAGCGGATGAAACCGTGCATCCCTCTCAGGGACGGAGCCCTGATCAACAAGCTTCTGGATATGTGTGTGATCTGTTGTTCTGAAACGCACCCCATCGCCTATGACATAAGCTCTGCTGTCCCCGGAATTCGCGATATACAACCTGTTCCGGTTAAGAAAAGCAGTTGTAAGCGTCGTCCCCATCCCCATATATTCGCCCCTAGATTCATTTATTATCCTCTCATGGGCAGTCTCATGAATTTTTGTTAGAAAGGCTTTAATCTCTTTTTCCTGATTAAAAAAAGATACGCCCCTCTCGGAAAAATTCCTGACAGTATCTATAGCAATCCCGGAAGCAATATCTCCATAAGGAAGACCGCCCATACCATCAGCCACGGCAAGTACGCAGGAATTTCCAAATTCGCAGGTATAATATGCATCTTCATTTATTGCCCGGCCGCCCCGGACACTAACTCCCGCAATATCATACAATTTGCGCGTTTGACTCATTTTTTGACACCTGTCAGCCCTCTTCATCAGGTTATAATCAGATATCTCCAAAACATCTCCATACATGTATTGTTAAAAACTATATTTATTAATATAAATACTTTTTTCAGTGAAGAATATACTGATTAGTACTTACTAATAAAGAGAGTAAATGGTTAATTACCACAATATCTATATCTCCAACCGCCCATTTTTTTATACTTATTGATAATATGACCCCAATCGATATCAGCGACATTTATGAAAGAATAGGTCAGTTGAGTAAATCAATAAAAAAAGATAAATCTGAAAATGCCGTCCCGCTTTTTGAAAAGGCACTTGAGAGATATCAAAAAATCTGTTATATCTATGGCAAATATCTTGACAAGGAAGAACACCCGGAAATAGCAAGGATGATCTACCAGGCCGATCTGGAGATGACTTCCGGGCTTTTTTTATCAATGATTATTTTCAGCTCGATTGGTGCAGCATCAATAATGATGGCAACCTCAGTTGCTCTTTTTGCCCTTCCATTCAGCCCTTTTTCCAGCACAAATGCCCCGTTGTATATTATTGGACTTACGCTACTTACAGGCTTTGCAGCAGGGGGAGGATTCCCTTTTTATCTGCAAAGCCAAATCTCAAATAAAAAAATGGATATCGAAAGAAATCTCCCATATGCACTTGCGTTTATGTCGATTCTCGCCAGTTCGGGGACAACTCCCCTTGACATTCTTAAAAGTGTTGCAAATGAAAATTACGGTCACATCTCAAGAGAGTTCTCAAAAGTTCTTTTTAGAGTAGAGATTCTTGGAGAAGATGCCGTGACAGCCATGAATTCGCTCGTAAATAATACGCCGTCCGATCCCTTCAGAGATATCTGCATTGATATTTCTAATCTCATTTATGGAGGCGGCGGACTGGGCGGCTACCTTAATGCAAAATCAAAAGAATTGATGAATATCAGAAGACAGACTGATAAAGAATTCGTTGAATCCCTTGGAGTATTCGGAGAAGGATACCTCGGAGGAGTCATCATGGTACTGACGCTTGCCATTCTCGGAATAGTCATTACAGGTGCGCTTGGAATCCAAATCGGCCCGCTAAAGACCGATGAAATGTTCTTCATGCTGATATATGTCGCAGTACCTGTGATCAACCTCGTCTTCCTCCAGATTCTGACAGTCAAATACTCGACGAGCGCATGATTAAAATGTCGAAATCCAATATTTTTTTTAAGAAAGGGAGTGATGACCTGAAAAAAAGTCAGACGTTGAAAGAAAGACTGAAGTACCTGAATTATTCCATTAACCTGAAATATGATATAAAAAGAGAATGTTTTACCCTCCTCATACCATTAATTCTGGCAACATTTATCCTCCTTTCAGGACTTGCCATAAACCTCCCTTATATATTTAGCGATCAACCGGATGAAGAAGGGCCCGGAAATGAAAGGGAGAAGGCCTACGAGGAACTGCTAAAGCAGATGGAAGAAGCTGAAGGCGGCGGAGAAAATGCCGTATTGACCAGCGATCTCATTTACGAGGAGACAATAATAGCAGAGGATGAAAATGCAAAGCCTCCGGGAATGGACCAGTTTCTGATATTTGCAATCCTTATTGCAATAACCCCCTACGGAATCGACATAACACTTTTTAAAATGGGTAAAAAGAGAAAAGAAGAATTATTTACCGAATTTCTCTTCAAACTTTCTGAGATGATGAGAGGCGGACTCGATCCGATAAAATCAGTAAATGAACTTGCCAAAGCAGATATCGGAGTATTAACACCACACCTTAGAATCGCTGCCAACAGGATGGCATATGGGGATTCTTTTGAGAGAGCAATGAGGGCAATGTCAAAGTCGACAGGAAGTGAACTCATTATCAGGTACACGGATCTCGTTATCGAAGCATCATACAGTGGCGGAGGAGTGTCCGATCTCATCCTTAAATGTTCAGACGATATGAGAACCATCCTCTCCATTGAAAGGCAAAAAGAAGGCGATTTGAAGCAATTTGTCCTGATCTTCTACTTTGCGCAGATAATCATCATATTCATATGCTACACACTGACAAACGATCTCCTGCCTTATTTTACAGATCTTGGAGCAACATCGTTTCTTGGAAATAACGAAATAGCAAATATAGATTTTTCAACCGGTTTCTTCCACCTTATATTGGTCAACTCCTTCTTTGGAGGCCTTATAATTGGCAAAATATCCGAAGGAGATGTCCGTTACGGCCTCAAGCATGTGACGATACTGATGATTGTATCCTATGTCTCATGCAGTATTCTTTTTTTTGGCGGAGGAGACGCCTCGCAGCAGGATATTGAGATAGAGATAATTTCTGGTTCCGGACAGGAAGGATACATTGGGCTCCCGCTAAATGAGAATATCGTTATCAAGGCAACAGACACGGAAGGAAATCCGGTAGAAGAAGCAGTGATGACCCTTTCAATATCTCCGGGAGGCAGAGTAACAGAATTTCTTACCACAAATAAGGAAGGAATATGCGAAACGGAGGTCGTACTTGGAGATACTCCGGGCGTTCATACAATAGAGATATCTTCAGGAAAGATTACCAAGAAAATTACTGTTCTTGCAATAAACGGCTAAAAAGTTAATTTTTTATCCGTGCCTCTCCCGAGTATCAACAACGAAACCGTCCGAACTGAGATTATATGTAATAATCCGATCATAGGGATATACACCTCTCATCCGGATAACTTTCAGGTTTCTTCTAACCCGGCTGCCCTCATATGTTGTTGCAAGGTGGAAGATCCCGTCTGAAAAAGAATCTACAATAAAATTCTGCCGGCTATTGAAGATAGAAGGATTATGAAGAAGAAATATCAGCTTCCCGCTTTCCTTTAGGGATTCGGCAAACCTGAAAAAATCAATCATCTCCTTAAATCCGGATTCAACGAACAGAAGAGAAAAATTTTCAACGATGTTCAGATCCGATATAAGAAGAGAATCAATATCCACCGGATCCCAGGTATTCGCAATATTGCACCCGCTGATTTCAGAGAGATCATACAGCCCAATATCCTCCGATACGGCTCCTTTCGAACGTCCAGTAATAACATTTACCCGATAATCAAGCTCCTTCGCATAACTGTTCGCAAGTATCAGCGCAATCGATGTTTTCATATCACCGTCTTCCTCCCTGATGGTTATTATACCATTATCAGGCATTTCCGGAAGACCCTGATCTACCTTCATATTACTAATAATAAAATTATATATTTATAATATATCCCTAAAGAAGAAAAATATAGATACTCTTAAAAAAATTTACTTTATTTGAAAAATATATTGAAAAAAATATACGACCCTTTAAGCTCCTTTTCCCATATCCCATATTATTTATAGAGAGCTTCTGTTTCCAGATTGATTATAGGAAATTTTATTTCACAAAACGCCATTACAATCTAAAAAAAACATCTTCCCAAATAGTCAATATAAAGATTTTTTTTATTTTTTGAGATAACAATCGATAAAAAATCGATTTAATAAACGAAATATTGAATTAGAGTGGTCAGAACAAATAAATATATATAAAATAAAAGTGAAATGTTTTTTCAAGTTAGGCAGAATAGTCTCTGCTCTAACCGCAAGGGACGATAAGCCCACACCTGCAATGAAAGTGGTTCATGTGTGGTGAACAAGATGAGAGGTCTGGCAAACATAATATTCCATGAACCCCGGCTGATTGCAATTCTGCCAGCAGCCGGGATAATTATGGATTATTCTTTAACCTTCATTTTTGCAGGCGGCCGTGAAATGATCATGATGTACGAATACAGTCCCATCATGCGTTATTCAGCCGCCATGGGGCTTATAATCCCCACTATGCTGATAATCGCAGGATTTTATTATATCATTACGAATACAGGTTTAAAGGCTCTTTCAAACAGTAATATATATCCATTCGGCGTTGCAATTGCCGTAATCGTTACGCTTACGCACATCATGGGCGGCTTTTCATGGATTATTAAAAATCAAATATATACCTACACCATTCATGGAATGTCGCTAATGACCATAATCATTGCATTTACCGCTTTTCTATACTCAGTAATGCTTGATAAAGGGTTCATCAACCATAAATACATACAATAAGTAACCTATAGCCCAGACTATAGTTTATTTCGGGAAATATTATTATTAAAAAGCCCACATTTTTTTCTTATCTGATTAATAATTCCCAACCATATTGCCAGGAGAAAAGATTATGAATAAAAACTCCGGTTATTCAGGACGAGATCCTGTTGGAGAAATTGAGAAGGAAGAGAGAACAACAAGACAAGACAATATCGGACTTCTCACAATAGGACTTCTTCCAGTCATTGCATTAAACACACAGTCATGGTATGGAGGAAGTAATGCCATCACAACGCTTGTAACCTCCTTTATATCTGCCCTGATCCTGCTGATGCTTGGCATTATTTTAATTCTTGCAAACAAAGAAAAGCATGGATAATAATGCACATAATATACAGAGCCAGTATATGACAAATTTACTTATTTTCTAACAAAAATATATGTTTTCACTTTATTGACCATTACTTTTAGATACAATTATATGGTATTAGAGAGACTATTATTTGGTGAAGACCTCTAAACGCCAGACCGGAGGCGCGAGTGCTATGAGCACTCCTCTTCGCCACACACGGAACCCAAAATTCAGATTACAGGTGAAAATGAAATGAAAGGATTTGCAAAAGACGAAAACGCAGTCTCTCCGATTGTTGCAACACTCGTTCTTATCGTAGTTGCAGTAGTCGGCGCTGTATCAGTCGGAACAATCATGGGAACATTCTCTGACGATGTTACCAAACAGACAAACACAGGAGACATCTCATCAGCAACAGCAACAGAGATTCTCATCGCAGGCTCAACAACAGTCCAGCCCGTATCCGAACTCCTTGCAGAGGCATACATGAAGGAGAACCCCGGTGTAAAGATCACAGTCCAGGGTGGAGGATCAGGTGCCGGTGTATCAGCAGCAGGTATGGGAATAGCTGACGTCGGTGCAGCATCACGCGATCTGAAAGACTCAGAAGCTACAAAGTACCCCGAACTCCAGACAAAGAAGATCGGAGGATCAGCAGTTGTAGTCATCGTTAACGATGCAAGCACACTCACCGAGATCTCAAAGGCTGACCTCGCTGCAATCTATGACGGAACATCTGCAATGCCCGCAGGAGTCTCAACCGCATACGTACGCGCTGAGGAATCAGGTACACAGGACACATTCGTTGAATACGTACTCGGCAAGGGTGCATCAGTCAACTCATCAGCAACAGGTGCAGTAGGTAACGCAGGAGTTCTTGCAGCAGTACAGGACAACCCATCAAGTATCGGATTTGTTGACGCAGGATATGGATTAGATGCAACAGGCATTACAGTCCTTAACATCAACGACGGCAAAGTCTACACCACAAACTCAGACAACATCAAAAAGGCTCTTGGCGGATCTGACACATATCCAGCAGGACTTACACGCCCGCTCAACTACATCATCGGATCAAGCCCATCATCAATAGTCAATGACTTTATCCAGTTCGCACAGTCACCAGGCGCAATCCAGTACTTCGATGAGGCTGGAATGTACTCGGTAATGAGCATCTAAATTTAAACCAACCTTACCAATCCAATTTTTTATTTTTAGGAAATGACAGTAAATGATGAATCTAAGAGATATCAGGACACACATACCCGACGATAAACCGGGAAGGATTTTTCTTTTTATAGCTTTAATCTCAATATCTTCAGTAATTCTTATATTCACCTTCCTGTTTGGGACTGCATCTCCTGTTCTTCTTAAAGAGGGAGCAGGATTTATCACAGGGACTGAGTGGAACTACCATACAGGCGAATACGGGATACTCCTGCTTTTAATCGGAAGCCTTGTTCTTACAGCGGTGACAATGGCAATCGCGCTCCCGCTCTCCCTATTTACTGCAATATTTCTTGCAGAATGGTCCCCCAGATGGCTTGCCGGAATACTGAGACCACCAATCGAGATGCTTGTCGGAATCCCGTCCGTAGTATATGGAATCTTTGGTTTTTTTATTTTGGAGAACATTTTCCAGTACTATGTCGATCCGTTCATCGACTCAACACTCGGGTTCATCTGGATCTTTAAGGATGTAAACCCGTCCAGTGGGATCAGCATCCTCCTTGCGGCGACAGTGCTTTCGATAATGATTCTCCCCACCGTGACCGCACTTTCACAGGAGGCTCTTGAAACAGTTCCGCGGGACTACAGGCATGCATCGCTTGCACTCGGTGCTACAAAATGGGAGACGATAAAGAAGATAATACTACCCGCTGCAATGCCCGGAATAATAACAGCCTTTATCCTGGGCCTCATGAGAGCGATCGGCGAGACCATGGCGATCGTAATGCTCATGGGCAACTGTCTGCACTTTCCAACATCTATACTTGATACAGGATATGCGATGACCTCCAAAATTCTGAATGATATAGGTTACTGGGTCTCGTTCGACGAACCCAAATCAGCACTTTTCGCAATAGGAGTCGCGATATTCGTCATGGAATTCATCTTTGTGGCCCTTGCAAGACTTATAGGATACAGGTTTTCAATTGACAGGAGGGAATGAGTTGAACTTCAGAAATGCCGAAGAAAAAATTTTCTGCGCAGTAAGCTGCCTTGCCGCGGCATTTGCAATCGCAATACTTAGTTATATAATATTTACAATCTTCACCGCGGCTTTGCCGTCACTTTCACTTGAATTCATCACAACCGCCGAATCCGATTTCCCCGGTGTAGGCGGCGCCATCGCAAATGCAATAACCGGCACCATAATAATATCCATATGCGCCACCCTGATTGCCACGCCTTTTGCAATAGGAACAGCGATCTATCTCCAGAAATATGCAAGAGAATCCCTGTTTACCAAAACCGTAAGATTCCTGATAGAGGTGCTTTCAGGGACACCTTCAATTGTTATCGGTATCTTCGGACTCCTTATCCTCGTATATTACCTCAGGGACATCACGGGAGGATTTTCCCTGATCTCCGGATCGATAGCCCTTTCAATACTCACCATGCCAGTGATCGAGAGAGCTGCGGAAGACGCCATTGTCGCCGTACCGAAATCGATCGAGGGAGGAAGTTACGCTCTTGGAGCGAATAAATGGCAGACTATCAGGAATATTACCTTACCTACAGCCATTTCAGGGATAACGACCGGCATCATACTGGGATTCGGAAGGGCCGCAGAAGAGTCCGCAGTAGTCATACTTACTGCAGGATACACACAGTTCATGCCTGAATTTGCAATCAAATCAACAGATAAACTTGTATCCGGCTTCAAGGTATATCCCCTGCAGGATCTTGTAGGGACTCTGCCATACAGTGTCTACCATGGCTATGAAAACTCCAATATCATTCCCATGTCAGATGCTTTTGCAGCCGCTTTTGTCCTTATCGCGATTGTGCTTGGAATCAACACAATAGTAAAAGTAATCCTTTGGAGGTATAAAATTGAAGTTTGAATTAGTGACAGAGGTAGAAGAGACCATTACCAGGGATAGCGACACATCGTCAAACCCGGAAAAAATGACAGAAGATGCTGGTCCTCCGGGCATACAGGACGAAAAGAAGAAAAATAGATTATTCTTTAGAAGAGAAAAAAATGAAAATGAGACAATCAAACAAAATGACCCTTCATCAACCGGAAATATTACAATAGAAGAGACAAAAAATCCCGAAATCGAAGGGCTTATTCAAAGACTGAATGAAGAGACCCTGGATGAATATTTAAATCACAACGAATTCCGGCCTCCGCCTCCGATTGAGGACTCAGATGTTGAAAATATAGAGACAAAAGCCAACACTGGGCCGGATGAACGCGGGACAGATAAAAAAGTCAGGCTGCCGGTACCGAAAAGGTTGAAAAAAGAAAAAAAAGAGGAAGCTTCGGAAAATAATGAACCTGAACATGACACAGAGAGAATAAATAAAGATGAAAAAGATATTCTGGCAAAAATTGAGGAAATAATAGAGGCAATCGTATCCAGATTTGTCTCGGAGACTATCAGTGAAATGATGGAAACGGTTCCCTTTGATATTGGGGAGACTGATGAACCCAAACCCGTAGAATCATTAAAATCTGTTGACGTAATCTATCCAGTTGACCCCCCCTATCAATATATCAGGATTCATTATGATAAAGAGGAACGATCTCTTCTTTACAAGGTTCTGGAACCTGAATTAAGCAGGGGAGAGGAACACTGCCTGATCATCATAAAGAATGCATTCCAGAAGATGATAAGCACCGATCTCAAGCTTATCACTGGTGAAAAAAGAGAAGAATACCTCAGCGCGAGATTTAAATCGATTATTGAGATATTCGGTTTAAAGCTTACTGAAGAACAGAGAGAGAAGATCTTTTTTCACATGATAAAGCAGTACCTCGGCTATGATAAGATCGACAGCATGATGAAAGACAAATATATTGAAGATATATCCTGCAACGGCGCCGATATGGACCTTTATGTCCAGCACCGTACATTCGGGCCGATAAGGACAAACATCAGATTTGAAAATGTTGAACTCAATAATTTTGTCTTAAAACTTGCCCAGATCAGCGGAAGGCATATATCACTGCTGCAGCCCATCAGAGATATCACGCTTCCTGACGGGAGCAGAGGAAACCTCACACTTGGGGGAGAAGTTACAAAAAAAGGTTCGACCTTCACAATACGAAAGTTCAGGTCAAATCCTATATCCGCAACTGAACTGATGGACTACGGAACCATCGGGGCGGAGCAGCTTGCATTCCTGTGGCTCCTGATGGAGTATAAAAGGTCACTTCTCGTTTCCGGCGGAACGGCAAGCGGGAAGACCACTCTCCTCAACGTCCTGTGCAGTTTTATCCCGATAGACTACAAGGTCGTATCCATCGAGGATACCGCCGAACTGAACCTCATGCATCCCAACTGGCTCCAGTCGATCACACGCACGGGATTTGGAGGGAGTTCAGATTCAGGTTCCCCCTCCGGTATCGGCGGAGGAGGTGGTGGAAAAGCGCCGGGAGACATCTCTCTCTACGACCTCCTGATAGCAGCACTCAGGCAGCGCCCAGAATTCATACTTGTCGGTGAAGTCAGGGGATCGGAGTCCTTCACGCTCTTTCAGGCAATCGCCGTCGGGCATGCCGCAATGGGCACAATACATGCCGGAACAATGGACGAACTTCTCTCAAGGATCGAATCAAATCCCATGAATGTTCCAAGGAGTCTTTTCTGTAATCTGGATGCTGTCATATTCCCGATGCAGATTAAAAGAGGAGAACTCTCCATTAGAAGGGTCGTCTCAATTGTAGAGATCCTTGAACTCGACAGGGACACACACGATCTTGTAACGAATACAGTATTTAAATGGAGTCCGGAAGAGGATACATTTCTCTTTTCTGGAAAAAGTTACCTGTTCGACAAGATCAAAGAGACTTTTGGGGTGGACACAGGATTCCTCCTGAAGGAGATGAGCGACCGGACTATTGTTCTTGAATGGATGAAAAAGGAGAATATAAGAGATTACAAAGAAGCCCTGAAAATTATTAGAATGTATTACAAGGACAAGGATGAACTATTTGAAAAAATTGAAAATAAAAATAAACCGGACTTCAGGATGCAAAATAATAATACTGGGGTGCAAGCTTCCCAGATGACAACCTGATTGTCCCCATTCCTGAATTTTTATCAAATTCTGCCTCCCCGCTCCCGTCAGTTATTCCGAACCATTTTGAAAGTGTGACATTTCCGTCAACAACAGCGGCAGTAACCGGCTGATCGGGAAGGCCGACATTGTTGATATTTTTGATACAGACGGCTATGGTATCAGCATCTACTTCACTGACTTCAAGATACATCGGAGGAGTATACATTGAATTTTTTGGGATTACAACAGGTTCGGGAGACCGTCCGGAAAGACCATCGTTGTCCGTAACTTTGAGCCATATCTTAAACGGACCTTCACCTGTCAGAGGAATTCTGGCAACATTGGTAGTATAAGTGGAATTTGTGCAGGAGGTTCCCTCAGACCAGTCCTGGACAGTCCACAAATAATCAACAACAGAACCGTCCTCATCAAACGACTGCCTCCCGTCAAGAACAAGCACAAGTTGATCGGCCACAAGTATATCTTCGCTTTCAATAGCATAATTTATCGAAGGTACTGGGTTTTTAAAATTTTTATTAAAACCATTATAATATAATGATATCAGGGAGATTTTAATAGTCTCATCAGTCGATACCATTTTTGGCTTGCTTTTGAAGGCTGAAAGAAGACTTACATTTATTGATGAGGTTTTGGTTGCCTCAATAACAAAAGGATGATCCTTATCGTACACATTGCCCTCCTCATCATAGAATGATAGAGCGTAATCGTCATTTATCCTTACAGCAATTACCTTTGAATCCTTGATATTCATATTCGAAACATCAAAAATTATTCTCGACCAGTTATTCCATTCTGTATCATTGCCAATAATGATGTAAGATCCCCAGTCAGTTAAATTATTCTCAAGTTCAACGGCGGTTATACGCAAATCCTCGCTTTCTACTGCATTAAGATGTGCCTGCCTCTCCATTTCATCCTTTTCAAATTCGGAAATCATTATTGCAAGGGAGGCAGCAGCTATCACCGTAATAAGTATTAGCATCAGTGTCCCAACAATGACAGAAACACCTTCATGGCTGTCCCGCATTACTACCATACTGCATATTGTTTATCGGAGTGTGAATATAGTTTTTTCCAAATATAAATATATAGTGTATGTAAAATATTGGTTTTACCCCCGCAATAACAGGATCAAATCAGGTTTCAACAATTCCCATCTTTTTTCCGGTATCCTTCAAGAATAAGGGAATTGATATTTTTAACAGGCCTGTCCGTTGATTCCTGTATATGGAATTCGCAGAACGGACATGATGTAACAACAACATCGCAACCAGTCTTTTCGATCTCAATACCTCTGTTCTTACCAAGAGCCTTCGCCTCGTCGGGGAGACCGGATCTTACACCGCCGCCTGCACCACAGCATATTGAAGGCATCTCCACGAATTCCTTTGCAACCATCCTGATAAGCTCCCTCGGCTCCTCGCTTATACCCTGACCCCGGAGAAGGTGGCAGGGGTCATGGTATGTGACCTTAACGTTAAGTATCTCCGGGGGTTCAATCCCGTATTTGACGAGCAGCTGGTTGATATCAATAACCTCAAACGGGGTCTCATAGTCCTTCTTAAGCGTCGCACCGCAGCCGGCGCACATTGTAAGTACTGTATCGATTCCCCTTTTCACAAAGCAGTCAATATTTGTCTTCTTCAGGTGATCAAGGATCTGCGTCTGGCCGGTCCTTATAAGTGGCGAACCGCAGCAAACCTGCTCTTTCGGGACAATGACCCTTATACCATTTCTCTTTAAGACCTCTATTGTGTCAAGGCATGTCTGAACAACCCTCATGTTGTACATGCAGCCGACATAAAAACCCACCTCGGCACGAACCTCACCATAAGGCTCGATTACCTCGGGAACCTTCTCGAGGAAGGTCTTACCTGATCTTTCGACGCTTCTTCCTGTTGTCCGGACAAGTTCAGCAACTTCTTTATGCCGGTCAAGTGTCAGGCCCTGCCTGTTTGCAAGCTCTCTCAGCTTCTCTATAGCCTTTCCGGGAATCTCGATATCCTTGGGACAGGAAAGGTAGCAGGCATGGCATGTTGTGCATGTAAAAAGACCTTCATCGACTGTAAGCGGAACACGGTTTCTGGAATCACGCGGGTCAAGGGCAAGCCTCATCTCCTGCCTCATCCTCGTAGGGCCGGCAAAATCGACGACCTTCATTGCAGGACAGACAGAGACACAACAGAGGCACTCGATACAGTCTCTTATGGGTTTAATCTTATCAATCTCATCCTTTTCAGGAAGCTCCTCACATTCACAGGGGACAAGACCAGGCATCTTCGACAACTCGGAAACAAGGTCCACGGAAAGATCCTTTAAAACCGGCAGATCAAGAGGCTCCAGGATCATTTTGTCAGCGGCTGCTGTCATACAGGCAAGCTTAGGTTCGCCGTTTATCTTTATTGCACAGCTCCCGCACTGACCGGCACCGCAGCAGTGTCTGAAAGAGAGAGAGGGATCGATATTATCCCTTATCGCCATCAGTACGTCAAGCGCCCTGGCCCCTTCATTGACTTCAACTGTATAATCCCTGAATTCGGGTTCGCTACCGGAAGAAGGATCCTGCCTCAGGATACTGACGTTTATTTTTTCTTTTTTAATGCCGGACATCTAATTTCCCTCCGCCTTTTCGATTCCTGACTTTTCAAGCGACTGGAATGTATGTCCATATGGCGATTCCTCCGGTTTTATACACGGGTCGAGATCGGTTCTCGTATTTGCACCACGGGACTCGGGCCTGAGGATTGAACCCCTGACAACAAGAAGCGCCGTTGTTATCATATCAGCCACAGTACAGCAGTCGATTAGATTTTCCCTTCCTTTGGCCTTCAGCTTCTCTCCGACAAGATCTACAATACCTGAAAGAGCCTTTTTCAGGCCTTTTTCAGTCCTGTAGATCCCTGCACTCTCCCACATTATCTCTTTAAGCTGCTTCCTGACTTCAGCAGGACTCTTTTCTCCTGCAAGGTAGCCATCAAGACGAGCCCTTATTGCTTCGACCTGTACAGGATCAATCTCCTTTTCTGCCACCGGAGATTTTCCTGCGGACTCTCCTGCACGCTTACCAAATACCTGCGTATCTGCAAGCGAGTTGCCGCCGAGACGGTTTGCACCGTGAATTCCCCCAGTAACTTCACCACAAGCAAAGAGCCCGTCGACGGTCGTCGCACCGTTTGTATCTATCCTGACGCCCCCCATGAAATGGTGGGCCGTCGGTGCGACCTCCATAGGCTCCTTCCTGATGTCTACGCCAAAGTTGAGGAACTGTTCGAGCATTAGGGGGAGTTTCTCCTCGATATACCTGTCATCAAGATGAGATACGTCAAGATATACACCGCCTTTTCCGGTACCTCTGCCCTCAAGGATCTCGGTTGCGATAGAGCGGGAGACAATATCCCTTGTCGAAAGCTCCTTTCTTTCAGGATCATACCTCTCCATGAACCGCTCGCCGTCCTTATTCATTAATAAGCCTCCTTCTCCGCGAACTGCCTCGGTTATCAGTCGCCCGCGGGCATCATATGGATGAACAGCCCCTGTAGGATGGAACTGGACCATCTCCATATCGATAAGCTCGGCTCCCGCCCTGTATGCAAGTGCAAAGCCCTGCCCGTTTCCGGTTGCACAGTTGGTATTGACCTCGTAAACCTGAGCTGCACCTCCGGTTGCAAGAACGACAGCATCAGCCTTTATCAGTACCAGGTTTCCATTCCGGTCGAGGCCTGCCGCACCGCAGACCTTCCCTCCGGATTTTAAAAGTTCTATTGCAGAGATTTCATGAAGTATTGAAATATTTTCGACACGGAGGTGTTCAATGAGAGTCATCATCATCTCGTGACCGGTCCGGTCTCCGGCATAGCATGTCCTGTTAAACCTCTGGCCGCCGAAAGGACGCTGGGCAAGTTTCTTTTCAGGAGTCAGGTCGAATACCGCACCCCAGTTTACCAAATCCTTCATCCTTTCAGGAGCTTCGCTGACCAGAACGTCGACAAGTTCGGGATCATTGAGATATGCCCCGCCCCTTAAAGTATCCTCAGCATGGAGAGTGGAGCAGTCTTCAGGATTCATTACGGCATTGAAACCACCTTCGGCCATCGGGGTACAGCCACCCTTTCCGGCAACCGAGCGGCTCATAATTACTACATCACCATAACGGGCCGCCTCGATTGCCGCCCTTGTTCCGGCACCGCCGCTACCGATAACCAGAACGTGACATTCGACGATATTCTCTGCAACCATCTGAATACAGGTTAGTTTTTTATAGGACATAAATAAATGGCAGGGTGCAAAGTGGCATGTAAAGCCCCGGTTTAAACCTTCATAAATTAGCCAATCGGACCCAAAATTAAAAATATCCTACCTAATCAATCATCTATGACTACAAATGGCAGGAAAAAAATCACTACTTAAATCAGCGATCAGCTACTCAGATCTGTCTGTATATTCCGCAATATTTTTCTTTTTAGCTATTCTTTTCGGATATTTCCTCGGGATGACCCAGATCGCATTCATACTCATAATAATATGGCTGATCGTGCTCGCATTGTTCCTCCTCGGCATCAGCGGGAGGGTCTCGTATAAAAAGGCCACAATATCAGTACTCAAGGGACTTTTAGTCGCCCTTCTGGTCGCGGTCGTCATAAAACTGGTCTTTAGGCTTGTTATCGAAGTTCTGAATGCAGTCTAAAACATTTTTAGGAGGGGTAATTATAGATATTGAAACATTTCTAAACTACATCACAAGCAGCGGTTTCTGGCTCGTTCTTATCGCAGCAGGATTATTCACTTTTTCGCTTGCATTTCTGCTTGCACGGCACATAGAGAAGAGGGGATATGAACAATATGCCGGCCCTATCCTTACCCTCGGATTTCTGTTAATTACAATTTCGTTCCTTGCAACCAGTCTTGGAGTGTATCAGCCCCATGTTCTGGCAGTATATTACATCACATACGTTCCCGGTATGATCTGCACCATTGTCGCACCCGGATTATTCATAAAGAAATTATTTCCTGAAAGGCTGTCAGTTCTTCTCCTGGCAGCTCCTTCGGCAGCCATTCCTTTTCTGTTCTACAACTGTGCAGGGTATTCCTGTGGGATGGAGTTCGTAACAATCCACCTGTATTCCCTTTACCCGGTCTTCGAATATTTCGGGGCGGTGATGTTTTCAGTAATTGCTTTTGGTTATATACTGCTCCTGTTGATCATCCTGAGAAAAGAGAACCGGACGGAAAAGATAATACTGGTTCCTATACTTGCAGCCCTTTGTGTCTTTTCATATTATTTCAGCCCGGCAGCCTGTGCCTTCCCGGCTACAGCATATTTATATATCGCCCTTAAAGAGAACGGAATTTACACTGGCTTAAAAAGTACGATATTCCTCTATGTTTCAGCAGGAATAATTGCACTTTTGCTCCCGGTCCTGTATAAGAATCATATCTATTGTGTAAACTCATGTACCTTTGATCTGCTTGTAATTCTTGCATTATCTATGATAATTACCGGCACTCTGACAATTTTAAAAAAGTAGATAGATAAAAACCGCTTTTACAGCAGTTCAACGATCTCCTCGAATGTGGAGTTCTTCAGGACATCTACATACTCTCCGGTATAATTCAGTCCCTCAGTCTCGCGGAGCTCCTCGAGCTGGTATATCCTCGGGCCGTACTGGTAACCGCTATAGTCATACCACCAGTCGGGATAGCCGCCCTCAGTTGTCTCCTCGGTTATTGGATTTGTAACCAGGCCGTTTGAGTACTTGACGATCATCTCGGCCGTGAGGAATTTCCAGTCCTTAATTATTTCATCTCCCCTCTTAACCGTAAAATCGGTCAGAAGGGACTTCGCACCTTCAACATCCCCCTTTTCAAGGAGTTCCGCCGCTTTTTTATCCGTTTCAAGAATCATCTCATATGAGCTCTTCTCAAGACGGCTCTGTGCAGCCAGTATATCCCCGATCATGCTGTCGTAGCGGAGCATGGCCCAGTTGGTCATGAGATCGAAGGTCCAGTATGCAGTATCGTAATTGTACCTCAGCCTGCTGCCCGAGGAATAGGATTCCGAGACATTTCCGGAATTAGCATAAATAGGAGCATAGACCGTCTCGTACGTAACTGCAGGACCAAACCATAAAACTCCCTTCAGCTCATCGGGCAGATCCGGCCTTACCTGTGCAATATAACTGTAGCTGCAGAATATCGCGGATACCGGTCTCGGGTTTGCACCAGGGCGGACTTCCATGTAAGTATCGTTCTGGAAATCAGTGTGTTCATCCGCAGGACCCAGGTACCTGTAGGGATTTCCGAACGGACCGGCAGCGACCCCTTCGGTAAGGTCGAACTCGGTTCCTTCATAATGATCCCTGAACAGGCCGAAAGCCCCGGTGAGATTCACCTTTTCATCGGGCTTTATGGAAAACGGGTAGTCATCTGCATAGGAATTTTCAACATAAGGGCTCAGCTCAAGTGAGGGTGAAAGCCTGTCAAAGATTCTCCACACCCTCATGAGCGAATAATACGGATGTGAATATTCGCCGTAACTCGTTGTTTCCAGCCAGTCGAATGTCCCCTGTGATGGCGACCTCATTCCCGCAGCTTCTGTCTTCTCAAACAGCGTATCGGAATAGATGATATTCTTATCGCCCGGAACAATCTCCCTGATCCTGAATTCATTGCCGGCTGCAAAAACTTCCCCGGCGGGCACCTTCTTTGCAACCCAAAGACCGCCCTCACCGTCTGGGCTTGAGCACATCTCAATGACCCATGCCTCCTCTGAATCGGCAAATATGAGCGTTTCTCCGGTTCCGTAATAGCCGTATTCATCTATGAGACCCCCTACAAGCTCAACAGCCTCCTTTGCCTTTGTACATCTCTCAAGGGCGACATTCGAAAGTTCCGAAGAATAGAAGATTCTTTTTCCCTCTTCTGCATCAAGCTCGACTTTGGCGTAATCGGTGCATTCCCCGCTCATAAGGTTCTGATCATTGATCATACCATAGGAAGCCGTATAATAGCCATATGTGTGCGAAACCTGGGGGATATATCCAAGAATCTCTTTTTCACTCCCGTCTGCCTTGTTTCCGGCAGCATCCGAACCGCTGTTGGGATCAAAGTATACCGCCCGCATGGCGCCTTCCTCATGATCCACCGGGAGTACACAGGTAAGGCTCACGTCATCGATATTTCTCCAGTCCTTTCCAACTCCGTCGTTTGTATGACCAACGAAAACAGATCCGTCTTCTGATGCTCCGGGAGTCACGACAAAGATCGTGCATGCCGAAGCAGGAATCAGACAAATTATTGATACAAACAGAATCACATGAAGGATTTTTTTAGTACGGCAACAGATATCAGCCATAGAATAACTAAATACATTTTTCAACTATATAACAACCCCGATATTTTTCAGTATTTATGCCCAGAATGTGCCCAATTAATTTTATGATTTG
>JAFGKW010000041.1 GCA_016928355.1 Methanomicrobiaceae archaeon | reverse complement strand
GCGCCTTTGGCCAAGCTCGGCAACCCTCGCGCCTATGGAAAAACCTTACAATTCTCGTGCAGGTGATATTCCTCTATTCAATTGTAGTTCTGGTAAAATAAATAGTTGGTTTTAGTTGCTCTCTTTCCTGAATTTCTTCATCTCTTTTTCCCTGAGTTCGTTTCTCCTGATCTTTCCCGATATTGTCTTTGGAAGATCCTGTACAAACTCAATCTCCCTCGGGTACTTGTATGGCGCTGTCACCGTCTTGACATGTTTCTGGATATCACGAATCAGCTTTTCAGAAGGTTCAAATCCGTCTTTGAGAATCACAAACGCCTTCACGACCATTCCCCTTATTGTGTCGGGAGAACCGATCACTGCCGATTCCTGGACTGCCGGGTGCTCAATAAGTGCGGACTCGACCTCAAACGGCCCGATCCTGTAACCGGCGCTCTTTATGACATCATCGTCGCGACCGACGAACCAGAAATACTCGTCTTCGTCCATGTACGCCTTGTCACCGGTATAATAAAAGCCGTTCTGGAAAGCTTCCGCCGTAGTCTCAGGGCTTCCGAGGTACTCGATAAACATTCCGACAGGTTTTGGATCGGTCTTAATTGCAATTCTGCCGACATCTCCAGTCGCAACCTGCTTTCCCTCCTCATCATGAAGCTCGATATGCCAGCCGGGCGAAGGTTTGCCCATAGAACCCGGTTTTACTATCATCGAAGGGAAGGTTCCAAGAACGAGAGTCAGCTCAGTCTGCCCGTAACCCTCGTATATTCTCAGTCCGGTTCCCTCCTCCCATATTTTTATCACCTCGGGATTCAGTGGTTCACCAGCACTTACGCAGTGACGCAGGGAGGTCAGATCGAACTTGTCGAGATCCGCCATTATCAGCATCCTGTATATAGTAGGGGGGCAGCAGAATGTCGTAATACCGTATTTTTCAAGAACAGGCAGGATTTCCGTTGCATTGAATTTTCCCCTCGTGTCATAGACTACACTGCAGCAGCCCTGGATCCAGGGCCCAAAGAACTTGCCCCACGAAGACTTTGCCCATCCGGTATCGGAGAGAGTCAGGTGGATATCATTCTTCTTCAAATCAAGCCAGTATGCACCGGTTGTTATATGCCCGATCGGTAGTGCATGATCATGAAGGACCATTTTCGGCTCTCCCGTGGTTCCAGATGTAAAGTATATGACCATCGGATCGGAGGAGCGTGTCTTTTCAAGACCGCTCACAGCAAGCTTGCTGGATACAGGCGCAGGATAATCGAGCTCCACAAGATAACTGATCCAGCCTTCACAGTGGCCGTCGACAACAAGCCTTGATTTAAGTGACTGACACTGGCTGCAAACTTCATTGACCTTCGAAGTGTTCTCCATGTCGGTTATGATCATTTTTATGTTTGCGGCATTGATCCTGTAAACAAGATCCTTTGTGGTCAGCATTGTGGGACAGGGGACGAAGATCGCACCAAGTTTTATGCATGCAACGGCGAAGAACCACCATTCTGGAACGCGGTGAAGCATTATTGCCACCAGATCACCCTTCTTCACGCCGTATTTGAGCAGCATATTGGCCGCCTCATTAGAACGGTTCATGAGATCACGGAATGTGTATATCTTCTCATCGCCCGCCTGGTTGGCCCAGATCATTGCAATTTTATTCCTGTCGATCTTTGCCCATGCATCAATTACATCAAATCCGAAATTGAAAAAATCTGGTAAAGTCACCTGGAAATTATCATAAAGATCATCGTAATCAGATACATTGGGAATGTTTGCAGGTATCCTGTCGCGCAGCGAAAGGAGTTCGGACAACCCCTGGCCATCCGGCAGAATGCTCTCGTCAGCCGAATTTAGACAGGCACGGCCAATCCATTCTGAGCGCGACAAACCCTTTTTCCCTGACAATCCGTCAATTTTGCTGACAAGACTGTCATCCATCGTAACGGAGAAACGCACCATATAAATAAAATACGTGGTGCAAAGTATTTAGGTTTAATCAATGGAGCGCACCACACGAGGGCAAAAATTATTATTTTTCAGATTTTTTGAATGCCCTGAGTTCCCTGTCCCTTAGCTCATTTCTCTTTATTTTCCCCGATAGAGTCTTTGGCAGATCTTCTACAAACTCTATGTCACGGGGATATTTGTAAGGTGCAGTTGTGTTCTTAACGTACTTCTGGATGTCCCGTATAAGATCCTCCGAAGGGTCATAGCCTTTGTTCAGGACAACGAATGCCTTGACTATCAGTCCGCGTAATCTGTCGGGTGAACCAACGACTGCCGATTCCTGGACTGCAGGGTGCTCAAGGAGCGCAGATTCAACCTCAAATGGTCCAATCCTGTATCCCGAACTTTTTATGACATCATCATCACGGCCGACAAACCAGTAATACCCGTCCTCGTCCTTGTATGCCTTATCTCCGGTATAATAAAAGCCATTGTGGAATGATTCGGCATTCGCCTCGGGATTGTCTACATACTCGACCACCAGTCCGACAGGTCTTGGATTCAGTGATACGGCAATTCTTCCTTCTTCGTGGACACCAACCGGCCTGCCTTCATCATCATGAAGTTCGATATGCCAGCCGGGAGAGGGTTTTCCCATTGAACCGGGCTTATTTTTTATACACGGAAATGAGGAGATTGCACAGCAGGTTTCGGTCTGTCCGTACCCTTCATAGATCGTACATCCTGTTCCTTCCTTCCATACCTTAATAACCTCAGGGTTTAACGGTTCACCCGCACTTGTACAGTGACGAAGTTCACGCAGATCAAACTTACTCAGATCTGCAAGTATGAGCATCCGGTATACAGTCGGGGGTGCACAGAAGCTTGTAACTTCATATTTTTCTACATACGGGAGCAGTTTTGTAGCCTCAAAATGTCCCCTGACATCAATTATAAGCTGGCAGGCACCTGCAATCCACTGTCCGAATATCTTGCCCCAGGCACATTTCGCCCATCCGGTATCCGAGTAGGTGAAATGAACGTCATTTGGAGTGAGGTCATGCCATAATTCCGCTGTAACCTTATGCCCCAGAGGATATGCATTATTGTGAAGAACCATCTTCGGTTCCCCGGTAGTACCGGAAGTGAAATAGATAAGCATCGGGTCGTCGGAATATGTAGTGAAATCTTCGGGCATGCTAACCGACTTATGCGAAACCGGTGCCGGATACAATAGTTCATGAGGATAGCTGGCCCATCCTTCCAGTTCGCCGTCAACCACAAATCTCGACCTGAGCGAGGGGCAATCTCTGCATATCTCATTGATCTTCGGTGCATTTTCAAGATCAGTAATAACCATCTTGAATTTCCCGGCATTTATCCTGTATTTCAGATCCTTTGGTGTAAGAAGAACGGGACAGGGGCATACTACCGCTCCGAGCTTTATGATTCCAATAACAAAGATCCACCATTCAGGGATGCGGGGGAGCATCATAAGAATACGATCTCCCTTATTGATATCGTATTTCAACAGGATATTTGCAGCCTGGTTTGAGAGATTCTTCATATCCCTGAATGAATATTTCTTCTCTTCTCCTTCCGTATTCACCCAGATCATTGCAAGCTTGTTTCTCTCCTTATCAGCCCACTGATCGATAACATCATAACCAAAATTGAATTTTTCAGGAACCTCGATCTTATAATTTTTGAACGCCTCATCGTAATCCATCATATTGTGCTGTTTAATGTGCTTCTTCAATACGGGTTCTTCATAATCAGAATCGATATCTTCCCGGACACGAACAATCTCACTTTCAGGGATTCTCCAGAGTCTGCCGATTTTCATCCCTTTCATCGTACCATCGCGCAGCCATGCATGCACGGTTCTGGTCTCTACCTTCAGCCTGTCGGCAACTTCCTGAGGTGTGAAGACAGGTCCCTTTGACGTACTCATACATCAATGTTAGTTTATATCCGCAATAATTCTTTTTTATCATTGAGGATTACAAAGACATACATCCCGTCGCTTTTGGGCAGGCCCGTACCTGAATAGTGATAAACAAACCCTGATCATCAGATCTCAGATTGCCAAACAGGCTTTCACCTACCGGTCAGTTCTTCAGGCTGCATTAGTTAGTCTTATGGTCAAATGATCTAATATGAATAAGAGATGTCTGATAACAAATACAGGACTTTAAAGATCGAAAATATTGTCGCCTCAGGTGTGATAGCCGAATCCATAAATCTCGAAGATATCGCAGAAAAGATAGAGAACTGCGAACTCAACAAGAAGAAATTCCCGGGTGCGGTCTTCAGGATGGTAGACCCAAAAGTGGCTGTCTTAATCTTTTCTTCAGGGAAAATCGTTATGACGGGAATCAGGAAAGAAGAAGACCTTGAAACCGGCCTGAAATTCCTGATGGAAGAATTAAAGAAGGCAGGAGTTACCACCCTGAAAAAACCCGATGTGGCAATAACAAATATGGTCTGCTCCTATGACACCGAGAAACAGATCAACCTGAACAGGATTGTAGTCGCCTTAAACCTTGAAAATATCGAATATGAACCGGAGCAGTTCCCGGGACTTGTCTACCGTCTTGATGAGCCAAAGATTGTGGCACTTCTCTTTTCATCAGGAAAGGTGATCCTTACGGGCGGAAGAAATCTCGATGATGTAAGGGCCGGACTCGACAAGCTGGAGAACAAACTGGAAAATATCCTGTGACGGGATTATCCCTGCCAACCAAATAATTTTTTGCGAAAATTGCTTTTTTTATTAATTTTTTAACCTGAATCAGACATTGCAGTGTCCAGCAAAACCCTCTAATCCATAGTCACGGCATTTTCGGACTGCTTAATCAACAGAACATATTTCCGCATAGAAAGAAGAACGGACAGGTCCTGATAATGCATCATGCAGTAATTCAAATTTTGGGGGGCAAAATTATTGAAAATTGAAGATTTTCCTCCGGACTGCAAAGGACCGGAGAACTTCTATTTTTCACTGCCGGCATCATCAAGACTCTGCCCGGATTAATTATTATCCACTACAGCAATAATAATATCCCGGAAGGCCGGATGAAACAGTGAAAAATATCAGACCACAAGATCTAATCTTAGTTCCAGAACCGGTGCGTCCGGATATAATTCCTCTCGGCCTTAAGGATCTCAAGATAAAATTCATCGCCGTCTTTAAACGTCCCGATTATCCTCGATGCTGTATCCGGTCCGACTCCCCTTGCGGCAAATGCCCTCACGGCCTTTTTACCGCTTGAAAGAACGATGTTTGCATTCCTGAGCATCCGCACCTCTATCGCTCTCTCATCAGCTCCCTTCTCCTTCTTCCGGGCCGTGTCAATCATATGCTCCTCATAGGGTTTGAGTGCGGCTATCAGCCTTGCACCACAGACAGGGCATACAATATCATCGTCGGGGACCCTTGAGACCACTGTTTTGCTCTTCCATTTCCGGCAGTTCATACAGAAAAGAATGATGTTATCATCCTCTATCCTCCTCTTCACGGCGTTGACTACGGCTTTATCCGTTGCCGGAGGCGGGATCATATCCCTGGAGGATGTAAGACCCTCGCGACCGAGAGAGCTAAGGGGAGCTATCTGCATATCAAGCTCTCCGGATACGATCCTCCTGACGATCTCTCCCGCAGATGCAACATCCATATAATTGATGAAGAGCTCTCTGAACGCCTCTTCCTGAATAACCGTGCCGTCAAAGAGATCGATGAGCCTGTGCATACTGAATTTCTCATAATCCGCATCAGCATCGATGGCACCGAATTTCTTTGCCGTCTGGACCATCTTCCACTTAAATATTGCAGTCCTCTTTAAGGCAATCCCAAGCAGGCCCTGGATGTGTTCCGGGTCGATGGAATTCAGTGTCTCAAGCACGTCGACTGCGCCGATCTCCCGTGGTAGCCTCAGAAGTATCCGGTAGGCACCGATCTCGACCCCCACTGTCGTCCCGAACCTCGCGCTGAGAAGAATAGAGACCAGCCTTCCAAGAGCTTCGTTTGCCTTGTGGCCGCCGCAGAGGTTTATTACAACACCCTCATCATAATGCTCAATCGTCATCAGCATGTCAGATGCAACGGGGGACCGGGAGTCATCCATACCTTTCAGGAAACCGGATATAAAATCCTCTGATAGCCTGTCGGCAGGATATTTACCAAGCTTCCTCTTTCGCCGGATTTTTCCGCTCTCAATAGCGACCGCGTAGGGGACCGGGATCTGCTCCCCCTCCCATGAAGGAAGCTCACCCTTCACCCTGACCGCCGGTTCGACCTTCACCATTCCGTCCTCGACTGTTATGACCTGCCACAACTGACCCTTGGTAACAAAGACAGCCCCTGTATGTATCCAGCTTATGACAAAGGACTCGTCGAGGGTACCCACGATCCGCCGGGTCAGGATATCAAGGATCTTCACCTTCTTCTCGTCGTGGATCATCGACAGGTTGGAGTACATGTACTTCCTGCACCGGCCGGTACGGATAACAGTCCCTGACTCCCGGCGGATCAGCCGGTGGTATTCGAGTTGTGAGAACACCTTCTCGAGAAGTGCATCATAGTCACTGAAGACTGCAGATCTCCCGACAATTTCTGCAATCCTCTCTTGAGGGATCTCCCCGTACTCAAGAGCCATCGCAGACACCTGGTTTGCAAGAACGTCCGCGGCATTCACCGGCATAACCACATCCTCGCACTCGTTCGAGGTCGCCTTCTTTGCAATGACAAGGGATTCGACAAGATCGTCGAAGCCGGTTGCGAGGATTGTTCCCCTCGAGACCGTATCCAGCCTGTGACCGGCACGCCCGACACGCTGGAGAAGACGCGACACCTCACGGGGTGATCCGAACTGGAGAACATGCCCGATATGCCCGATGTCCAGGCCAAGCTCCATCGAGGATGTGCAGATCAGCGCTTTTATCCGTCGATCCTTGAACTTTTCCTCGGCCTCTATCCGGACCTCCCTTGAGAGCGACCCGTGGTGCACCTCCACGTCCCCGCGATCATACAGCTGCTGCCCGAGTGCCTCGGCAGTTGTGCGTGTATTCACAAATACCAGAACAGATTCGTTCTTATCAATCAGCTTTGATACGAACTTCGCCTGTTTTGAGAACTCCCCGCCCGCGTACTTCACATCTATCGAGAGTCTCGGTGCGGCAGGAATGTTTACAAGATGATACGGGCGGCGGCTGCACAGGAAACGGGCAACATCGTCCGGGTTTCCGACTGTTGCGGAGAGAGCTATCCTCTGGAACTCGCCGCTCTGCTCAACTATACGCTCAAGTGCAACGGAGAGCTGGGCGCCCCTCTTACTTCCGGCAAGCTCGTGGATCTCGTCTATGACAACATACCTGACGTTCTTCAGGTGCTCTCTCAGGTTCTTCCCCATGAATAGCGCCTGGATTGTCTCAGGGGTTGTAATCAGAAGGTCCGGGGGATTCTTCGACTGGCGGGTCCTTTCGGCCTGCTTCGTATCGCCGTGACGCACACCGACAGTAAGACCCAGCTTCCCGCACCACCATTCCAGCCTTGACAGTATATCCCGGTTCAGTGACCTGAGCGGGGTAATGTAGAGTGCCCGAAAACCCTTCCCGCTGCCTGTTCCGTCTCTCTTCTCCCTGAGAAGCTTATGGAAGACAGGAAGCATTGCGCTCTCAGTCTTGCCGGTACCAGTAGGCGCGATGCAGAGCGTATGATTCCCCTGCATTATCGGCGGTATCGCCTCCTCCTGGGTGCCGGAGAGCTCGTCGAATTTTCTCTCATCAAGAAGCCTGCGTATCCCCGGGTCAAGCAGATCAATCGCTTTTGTCAGCCGAAATCCCCCCTATTGTATTGATATATGTCCCGTCTGCGAGGAAGACATCCGCAGTATCTTCAATAATACACCTTGAAAGAGGACTGAGCCCGCTCTTTTTCAGTTCACAGACGTCCATCCCTCCCGCAAGCTCAAAGAAGGCAGGAACAAAAAGTACCCGGGTCCCGGGCCGGCAGTCCTTCATATTCATGGATCCATCATCGATCTCTGCAAGAACAAAGGCAGGCGCACCTCTCATAAAACAGCCCACATCGTCATACAGGTTAACGACCGGGTGATGATGCCCGGCTATAATCAGGCCGCCGGTGATATCAGTGGACGGGAAAGTGTGCCCATGCATATAGCCGGTTTTATTGATCATTACCCCGTTCCTCGGCAGGATTTCATCATCCCGTAAAAAACGTTCAATTCCTGCGTCATGGTTCCCCGGGAGTACTTTCAGGTCGATCTTCGACCTGATGGCTGTAAGGATATCCGGCATCTCCTTCATCTCCTGCCAGGAGGTGACAGGGACAGAATGCTTCACATCGCCAAGCAGCAGGAGGAGATCGGCCCCGGATACCTCAATACATTCAAGAAGCCTCAGGAGTCTTTCAGGCGTGTTGCTCATTATATGAACGCCCCTTCTCTTCAGCTCCGATTCCGCCCCGAAGTGGGTATCTGCAACAACAAGTATCCTCCGGTCGTCCTCTTCAATGACAATCGCAGGACCTTTTGGGATGAATTCGGGCTTCATAATATTGATATAAAAGACAGTTACAGGCGGCGTATAAATCCGCCTGCAGGAAGATAGCATTCGCCGTCTTCCAAAAGCGATTTGATTGCTCCTTTCACATCCGTCTCAGTAAATCCAAATGAGGCAGAGATACGGATGAGCTCTTCGATAAGGACTCCTTTTTCCCCGGAATGCAAACCAATCAGCTCAAGGATCTTTTCCGAATTGTCCGGAGAGGCATCTGTTGCGGCGGGGGCACCCTCTCCTCCGGAATATTCCGACACAGCATCAAGAGCCCGCTCTACATAACCTGCATAACGACAGATTTCCTTTAAATTTCCGGATTCATCCCCTTCAGCTACTGAGATTTTTTTCTCCATTCTTTCGATAGTTTCCCGTGAAACATACTTTATCCATGAATTCCTCATCTCACGGTCAATGGACACAACGGCATCAGCGACAATATGCATCCCGCCTTTTGATCCGCTTTCCCCGGTAACCGATATAAAAGAAGGGACCGGGGCATTAAAAAGAGAACTTCCTGCAGAAGAATCCTTCTTTCCGGCATAGACAATAAAAACACCTGTAGGATCAGATACTCTCGCAGTCACTTTCCCTGATAGAGGAGATAATTCAACGGCAGTCACAGCTCCGGCGATATTGACTGTGCAGAACACCTCACCCAGTGGTGAGATATATTCCCCCGAACCATATTTTTCCGATTCGTTGAATTCAAAGGCAAAGATGCCTTTTGCCGGGCTGTACATACTGAAAATAATTCTCCGAAATTAATAATAGAATCTCACCCGTCATGCAATAATAGGATCGATGGTGCCATAAGAAATCAAAAACAAACTCTAAAGACAGTAACTGAATAATAGGAATTACCTGTTGAGGTCATTAGGTATGGACGGGAACAATACAATATGGACTGAGAAATACAGGCCGAGGGCTCTTGACGATGTTGTGGGGCAGAAGGAGATTGTGGCACGCCTGAAATCATATGTAAAGACCGGCAGTCTTCCGCATCTGCTCTTCACCGGCCCTGCAGGAATCGGAAAGACCACCTCAGCGGTCGCACTTGCAAGAGAGTTCTTCGGGGACGACTGGCAGGTCAATTTCAGGGAGTTGAACGCATCCGACGAGAGGGGAATAGATGTGGTCAGGAACCAGATCAAGCAGTTCGCAAGAACCGCTCCAATGGGTGGTGCAGAGTTCAAGATACTCTTCCTTGACGAGGCCGACGCACTTACAAATGATGCACAGGCAGCACTAAGGAGGACTATGGAGAACTATGCGTACACATGCAGGTTCATTCTTTCATGCAACTATTCATCGAAGATAATAGATCCAATACAGAGCCGGTGCGCAATATACAGATTCAGGCCCCTGGACAGGGAAGCGATAACCGAAGAGCTCAACAGAATCGCCAAAACAGAGGAACTCAATATAACAGATGAAGCCATGAGCGCAATCATCTATGTCGCACAGGGAGATATGAGAAAGGCAATAAACGCCCTGCAGGGAGGAGCGATAATAAGCCCGGAGATAAAAGAGGAGATGATCTATGAGATCACCTCAACCGCAAGACCGGACGAAATCAGGGAGCTTCTTGGCATAATTCTCGAGGGCAACTTCGATGCCGCCGAGCACAAACTGAATGAACTCATAATTGGAAGGGGAATCGCTCCGGGCGAACTTTTAAACCAGTGCTACAGGGCGCTTGTCGCCAACGGGGATATCGACAGACAGCTTAAGGTCGAGATGATAAGCCACCTCGGTGACGCGGACTTCAGGATTAGCGAGGGTGCAAACCCGAATGTCCAGATGGAGGCCCTCCTGGCCAGGTGCATACTCAGTGCACAGAACAGCGGCAGGTGACTATGGGGGATAAAACAGTGCCTGAAGAAGAGGTAAAGATTACAGATAAGGCCGGAGACTGGAACCGTTTCCTAAAGAAGCATTACAAAGCGGAGCTCGGTGAGATCACAAGAGAATTCCCGCATAAAAAGTCCCTTGTCATCGATTACCGGAAGCTTGAGAAGCATGGCAAAAAAGGTCTCGAACTTGCCGATGAACTCCTTAGAAATCCCGGTAAAGTAATCGAGGATGTTAAGGACGCAATAAAGAATTACAACCTGATCTTCACCCGCGACGAGGAGGAGATGACCGACCATGTAAACATAAGGTTTACAGGTCTGCCGAAGAAGGTCGCGGTAAGGGATATCCGTGCGGATCACATCAATACATACGTCTCGGTCGAAGGAATCGTCAGGAAAGTTACCGAAGTCAGGCCAAGACTGACCTATGCCGTATTCAGGTGCCTCCAGTGCGGAACGCTGACTCCTCCGATAAAACAGGGATACGGGAAGTTCCAGGAGCCATACAGGCCGTGTTCACAGTGTGAGAGGCCGACCAAGATGGAGATCGTCCCCTCTCTCTCGAAGTTTGTGGATGTACAGAAGCTCCGTATACAGGAATCTCCCGAAGGTCTCAGGGGTGGAGAACAGCCGCAGACAATGGATGTCGATGTAACCGACGACCTCGTTGCTCTTGCGGCACCGGGAGACAGGCTGATAATCAACGGAATACTGAGGTCGATCCAGAGGGTTTCCTACGGCAACAAGAGTTCGCTGTTTGACATATATGTCGAGGCCAACTCAATCGAGATGGGGGAGAAAGAGTTTGAAGAGGTAAATATCAGCGAAGAGGATGAAAAGGCGATCGTCGAGCTGAGCAGGGACAAAGAAGTGTACCGGAAGTTCTCAAGCTCGATTGCGCCCTCCATCTACGGAAACGAAGAGGTGAAGGAGGCAATATCCTTAATTCTCTTCGGCGGGATCATGAAGGAGCTGCCTGACGGAAGTCACCTGAGAGGAGATATCCATATGCTGCTCGTCGGGGATCCCGGTATCGCAAAATCACAAATGCTCAGGTATGTAATCAAACTCTCGCCACGCGGCATATACACGAGCGGCAAGTCTTCCACATCTGCGGGTCTGACTGCAACGGCGGTAAAGGACGAATTTGGTGACGGCAGATGGACGCTTGAGGCCGGTGCACTTGTCCTTGCGGACATGGGAATTGCAGCGGTCGATGAGATGGACAAGATGGCAAAGGAGGACCGGAGTGCACTTCACGAGGCTATGGAACAGCAGTCCATTTCCATTGCAAAGGCAGGTATAACTGCCACACTGAAGTCAAGGTGTGCTCTCCTCGGTGCGGCCAACCCGAAGATGGGGAGGTTCGATGAGTACGCACCAATGGCAGAACAGATCAACATGCCGCCGTCGCTCCTGTCGCGTTTCGACCTGATCTTTGTAATGAAGGATCAGCCCAACGAAGCGCTTGACCGTGCAATCGGAGAGCATATCCTCAAGTCGCACAGGGTTGGAGAGCTTATCGAGCATATAAAAAAGGCCCCGATAGAGGGTGTCGACTCCGATTACATCGAGCAGGCATTAAAGCCGGTGACTCCCGAGATCGAACCGGGCCTTTTCAGGAAATATATTGCATACTCCAAGAGGAACTGCTTCCCCGTCCTCACAGATGAGGCAAAGGAGCAGATTATGAATTACTATCTCAACCTGAGAGGTCTTGCCGATGATAACAAGCCGGTCCCGGTAACAGCAAGACAGCTTGAAGCACTGGTAAGGCTCGGCGAGGCAAGTGCAAGGCTCAGGCTCAGCGAGACAATAGAGGAAGAGGATGCCGAGAGGGTTGTAAGGATAGTTGACCGGTGCCTAAAGGATGTCGCATATGATCCCAATACAGGAACCTTTGATATCGACAAGCTCGTAACCGGGATTCCCAAGCAGAGACGTGATATCATCAGGGAGATAAAGGAGACAATTCGGGAGAATGCCGACGACTCCGGTTATGCACAGATAGATGCGGTCACTGAAATCCTGGAACAGAAAGGCTATCACAGGGACGATATCAGAAAGAGAATTGACGACATGCTGAGAACGGGAGAGGCTATGGAGCCGAGGCACGGTATTATCAAGCTTATTTGAAGAAAAAACCAAAAAGTGATCATATGGATGATAAGATACAGGCTGCATTTGAGGCAGGAATAAAACTTGGGGCGCTCTACCACCAGTGGGTTGGAACGCCCATATCACCGGAGACTGCGCATACCGTAGAGACAGCAATCGAAAATGCCGTTGGTCTTCAGCCGTTTGTTGAGGATATAAGAGCCAGTATAAACACAGAGCTTATGACACTCAACTCCTTTGGCTACAGTGAACTTGCAGGGAAGATGTTTGATGTCAGGATAACCACAAAGGTCGGCAGTTCAGTCTGCCATGCAGAACTCAGGCTTGAAGACGAATATCCCCTTATGAAAATTCTAAGTATAGAATGAATTCCCCGGACATTCCAATAACAGACGACCATATCCATATCGACCGGGCAAACGGCCGCGGGATGGAAGCGGTAAAGGACTTTAAGCGTTCCGGCGGGACACACATGTTCCTTGTTACAAAGCCTTCCTGGTCACATGGGATCTCTCCTTCATGCGGCGAAGACTTCAGGGAGGTCTTTGAGGAAACGATCAAAACCGCCGCCCTGATCAGGGAGGAGGAAGTAGTTGCATTTCCGGTCCTCGGGGTCCATCCGGCAGAATTTACAAAGCTAAGCCAGAGGATGCCACAGGGAGAAGCTGAGTCACTGATGTGCGACGCACTCTCAATCGCGGCCGGATATGTAAAAGAAGGAAGGGCGGTCGGACTTAAGAGCGGGAGGCCGCATTATCCTGTCGAAGATGAAGTCATGGAATCTTCAAACAGGGTGCTCAGGCATGCCATCAGACTTGCCGCCGAATGCGGCTGTGCACTTCAGATACATGCAGAGAGCGGCCCGTGCAAGGATGTCGTTATTATGGCAGAGGAAGAGAAGATGCCTGTCTTTAAGGTTGTCAAACACTTTGCAATTCCTGAGACACCGCTTACCCCTTCGATGCTTGCGAAACATGACGCCATCCCTGCAATGGCAAACTCAGGCAGGCTCATGACGATGGAGAGCGATTACATGGACGACAATTCAAGACCGGGCGCTGTAATCGGCCCGAGATCAGTCCCCCGGCATACCCGGAAAATGCTTGAATCCGGTTTAATCGACATTGAAGCGGCCTTTAAAGTACATAAAGACAATCCTGAAAAGATCTACGATGTCGAGATCTCACTCTGAACTTTTTTCCTGTTCCCAAAGCAGTTTAACCAATCAAAGTGATTAATATACAATGTATCTTCGAATACACAAAGTGCCGGAAGGCGGCGAGATCGTTGCTGCATGCGATCGTGAACTTCTAAACCGGACCCTTACCGACGGGGAGATCGAGTTTTTTGTCGATGAGAGGTTCTATGGCATTACTCCGGCAACGGAAGAAGAACTAATTAATGCATTAAAGGACGCTAAAAACGCAAATCTTACTGGAAAAAGAGTCGTTTCCGTCGCAATCAGTTGCGGGGTGGCGGACGAGGAATCCTGTCTCATGATAGGCGACATACCGCATGTCCAGATCTTATAGAATATTATGGATATCAAACAGAATATCTGCCCGAAATGCGGCAGACCGACAGAAGAAGGTTTCTGCGGCAATTGCAGGGTTGAAGAAACGGAATGGATGATCTGTCAGCCACGTGTACAGTGTACTCACTGTCCCACCTGCGGTTCACTTAAAACAGGAAGTATGTGGTCCGATACAAATCTTCAGCGCGAGGACCTTATCGAAGAACAGGCGATGTCCGGGGTAAAGATCCATGAAGATGTGGAGGATTACATTGTCAGTCTTTCACATTATGATCCCAGCCCCAACAGGACGATGGTCCGGGTGGATATTGCAGGAACTCTATATGGAATCCATGTTGAGCAGTCATGCAATATCCTGATAGTCTGGATAAAAGAGCAGTGTGACAGGTGCAGCAGGCTTTCGGGAAGTTACTATGCCGGAATCATCCAGGTCAGGGCAGAAGGCAGAAAACCCGACGAATGGGAGAAGGAGAGAGCACTTGAGATTGCAGCGAATCTTGAAGAATCATTCCAGATGAATGGTGACCGGCTTTCGTTCATTACAAAGTCAGAGGAGAATAAAGACGGCGTTGATATTGTTATCAGCAGTCATTCCATTGGCGAGTCGATCTCTAAGGAGATCAAAGACAGACTTGGCGGAAAATATACGAGACACCCAAAACTCATCGGAGAGAAGAAGGGAAAACCAGTATACAGGATAACATACCTCGTGAGACTCCCCAGGTTCAGGCGGGGTGATATCCTGGAGATGAACAGAGGGTATTTCGAAGTCCGATCTAATGAATCAGGAAATATGCGGCTCTTCGATCTCCGAAACGGAGAGATAAAGTACGTCAATGAAAATGAACCCGCACGTCATATAGGCAATATCCTGGATTCCGAGACATCTTTTGTTGCATACACGGAAAACGACACGTTCGGGATGCTTGACCCGAAGACATATGAAAATATCGAATGCCTGACAAAACCGTGGCTCAATATCAGCGAAGGCAGCGAGATCAGGTTCATTCGCGACAGGGACAACGATACGATCATCCTGCTGGGGTAAAAATGCGTGCCAGAAAGATCCTCCTGGATTCACTTGGGGCTGCAATGGCCGCCGAATGGGTAGACCAGAGCAGAAAGCCATACGTATCAGGCGACATTGCATTTGTCCCGGTAAAATCCGGTTTTCCGGCAGAGACTGAACTGGATGAAAGAAGGCCTTACGCCGGAAGGGGATACCAGATGATTGGCGACATCGCGGTCTTCCACGGTAGAAGACCGGATGATGCAGAAGTTCAGGGTATTATCGAATGGAAAAAGCCGCGTGCCGTACTTCACATTAAAAATTATGTGGATATTATGCGCCTTCCCCAGGCAGAAACGCTCTTCGGCGAACCTTGCGACGTCCTTCACAGGGAAGAGGGATGCTCATTCCGGCTGGACCCTTCGAAGGTCATGTTTGCGCAGGGCAACAGGGAGGAAAAGAAGAGGATGGCGAAGTTTGTCAGCAGCGTTCAGGGAAAGGAAAGAGTCGCAGATATGTTCGCAGGCATAGGCTACTTTACAGTACCAATGGCAAAAGCCGGTGCATCGGTTCATGCAATGGAGATTAACCCGGTATCTTTCGGATATCTTGAAGAGAATATCGTCGAAAACGGGATCAGGGAGAATGTTGTTGCTGAGAAAGGGGACTGCAGGGATCTTCTTAAAGGCGAATACGACCGGGCGGTAATGGGTCATTTTGAAGCAATCTCTATGTTCGGCGATATAATCCCGCATATGAAGAGTGGGGGAACGATCCACCTGCACGGAATCGACGGTGAGGATAATGATAAGATTATCAGCACTGCCGGAGAATATGGTTTTTCAGCGGATATTACCCTGCGGAGAGTCAAGAAGTATTCTCCCGGAAGGTGGCATACGGTTCAGGATGTGATGCTGAAATGACAGGAAAACTGCAGACACTGGAGAATAGGACCATAGTTCTCGGGGTTACGGGGAGCATTGCCGCTGTCGAGGTGATTAAACTCGCCCGTGAACTCAGGAGGAGAGGAGCAAAGGTAATAGGAGTTATGAGCAGTGCCGCCTGCGGGATTATCCACCCTGACGCCCTCACCTACGCATGCGATTATCCTGCTATCACCTCCATATCCGGAATGATCGAGCATGTAAAATACTGCGGTATCGGAGGAGAAGCAGATCTGCTCCTGATTGCCCCGGCAACCGCCAATACAATATGCAAGATCGCCGCAGGAATAGACGACACCCCGGTTACAACCTTTGCAACAACAGCTATAGGCAGGGGAATGCCGGTAGTCATAGTTCCGGCGATGCACGAGAGCATGTATAACCATCCGGCAGTCGGGAATGCAATTGCAAAGCTCGAAAGCTGGAATATCACCGTGCTTTCACCATTGATGGAAGAGAATAAGGCCAAGATACCCTCAATGCATGATATTGTTCTTATGGCCGAAAGAGAACTTTCAGGAGAACCCCTCTCAGGAAAAAAGGTCCTTATCACTTCAGGGGCGTGCGCAGAAGAGATCGACGACGTCCGTATAATGACGACGAGGTCCAGCGGGGCGATGGGCCGCGAGATGGCGCTTGCCGCATTCAGGCTGGGTGCTGATGTTTTTGTGGTTCATGGCGGAGAAGACATTCCGCTTGTTACAAATATTAAAATTAAAAGCGCTTCGGAGATGCAAAAGGCCGTTACTGATGTCATGAAGACGGAAAGTCCGGAGTACTACGTTAGTGCAGCGGCAATCTCGGACTTTGCTCCTGAAAGATTTGAAGGAAAGATCCCGAGCGGAACAGAGGCTGGAATCAGGCTCAGGGTTCTGCCGAAACTTGTCGATGAAGTCCTCGGAAGATACAATACCAGGGTTATTGCTTTCAAACTCGGATGGAACGAGGATGAAAAGGCAAAAGAGATGATAGATATGGGTGTCTCTCTTGTAGCGGTAAACACACCCGAATCGATGGGCGGAGATACAGGAGATTACAGGCTTCTGACTTCCCGGGGTGAGACTGGTGTTTCGGGAAGAAAAGAGGAGGTTGCCGCGGCGATATGGAAGGAGATGCTGTAGCCTTCTGCCCGGGACATATCTCCGGCTGGTTCAGGCCTGAATTTTCACAGACAGATAACGCCCCGGGCAGTGTCGGCGGCGGAATCGTAATCGACAGGGGGGTTTTATCATCAGCCACACCCTCAAAAGAGATCAGGGTCACCTGCATCTATACCTCACGGGATGGCTCAGTCAGAAAGAGAATCGAAGGCTCTCCGCCCGTAGAGCATGCACTGAAAACAGCAGGCATATCTGCAGAGATAGTTACAGAAACCGACCTCCCGCCGGAATCAGGTTTCGGCCTAAGTTGTGCGGCCATAATATCATCTCTTGCAGCGGGTGCTGATGCCTCCGGCATTCGGATCTCCAGAGAACAAATATTCAAAACAGCTTATATGACAGAGATTTATTTTAAGGCAGGCCTTGGAGATGTCCCCGCAGTTTCCGGTGGGGGATATGTATGCAGGAGAGAATCCGGGCTGGGAGGACATATTATCCGTGGATACGATATGGATAAACCCGTATTTGTTTTGAACTTCGGACCCCTTCCAACCTCGGAGGTACTTGGAGAACAAATCACTCTTGAGAGAATTGAAAGTGCCTATACCAGAAAATGCCCGGAGACGCCGGAGGAATTTTTTAAGATCTCAAGGGATTTTTCGGAAAGATCAGGCCTTATCACTACAGAAGTAAGAGAGGTTCTCTCTGTATGCGACCGGGAGAGAATCCCTGCATCAATGACAATGCTTGGAAACGGCGTCTTTGCATACGGGGATGAGGCATTTACAATTCTAAACGAATTCGGGACCCCGGAAGAGATGCATGTGTCTAAAAAGGGTTTTACCAGAGGAGATAAACGATGATTCCCAGAGATCATCCGAGATACCGTTCACTTGTAATAAGAGAGAGAATCGCTGATGCAGCATTGAAAGGCATCGTTGCAATGGAGGGTGTTGGTGCCCACGGGAGAGGTGAGGCATTCGATTACCTGATTGGAGAGAAGACAACCGAAAGTGCGCTCCTTGCCGAGAAAACTGCAGCAGCACTCTTCCTTTCGGCTAAAAAACCGGTAATCTCAGTCAACGGGAATACTGCCGCACTTGCCGCGCAGGAGATCGCCGATCTCCAGGAAGCGACAGGAGCGGCTGTTGAAGTGAACCTATTCCACAGAACTGAAAAAAGGGTTGAAAAGATTACCGCCCTGCTTGAAGAAGAGGGAGTTGAAGTCCTCAAAGGTAAATTCGAGAGGCTGCTTCCGCTATCACATGACAGGGCGCTCTGCCTGCGCGACGGAATATACACCTGCGACGTCATTCTTGTTCCTCTCGAGGACGGGGACAGGTGTTCTGCGCTTTCGGCCATGGGAAAAACAGTCATCGCAATCGACTTAAATCCCCTCTCAAGGACGGCAAAGAGCGCATCGCTTACGATAGTCGATGAACTCACCCGTGCCCTCCCCAATATTACCGGTTCGTGCAGTCACCTGAAAGGGGAGGAGATTGAGAAGTTAATAAGGGATATTGACAACAAATATTTCCTCAGATCAGCTGTGAAGGAGATCATGGGGAATCTTGCCGATGCTATGGATTGAAAAATACAGGCCCAAAAAATTCTCAGATATAAAGGGTCAGGATGAAGTTTTAGAGCACCTGAAAGGATTTGCTTCTAGTTCTAAGCTTCCCCATCTTCTTCTCTTCGGTCCGCACGGTACAGGCAAAAGCTGTGCCCTCGAATGTCTTGCAAGAGGGATATATGGCGATCATTCAAATGAAAATCTGACAATAATCGAGTCAGGGGCACTTTTCCGGCATGGAAGATCATGGCTTGAAAACGAGGACCGGTTCTCCCATCTTTACAGAAAAGAAGAGAGTGTGCTCTCAAACTTCAAGCGCATAGTCAGGTGGTACGCCTCGATGAAGCCTTTCAATACAGAGTTTAAGATAATCGCATTTGAAGAGTCCCATATGCTCCCTTTCGATGCACAGGCGGCACTGAGACGAATAATGGAAAAATACAGCACTACATGCAGATTTGTTTTTATGACACAGCAGCAGACTTCGATAATTCCGGCAATCGCATCCCGGTGCCTCCCGCTTTTTTTCAGACCTCTCAGTGATGAAGAGATCATTTCTGTCCTGAGACATCTCCCTGCCGGAACAGAACTGTCTGATGGACCCGTATCTGAAGAGGAACTGGAATTCATTGCAGGTTCAGCAAAAGGGGACTGCAGGAAGGCGGTTACATACCTACAGCTGTACCATATAAAAGAAGGAGACCTTGATCTTGCAGAGATATCCGGTTCCGAGACCCGGTTGATAGCACAGTCCCTTTTTTCATCCCTGAAAGACTGTAATTTCCCAAAGGCGAAGGAGACCGCTGAGATGCTCATGATCGATTACGGTCTTTCAGGAAGTGAGGTTGTAGAAGAGATCTCGAAAGTAGCAAAGCGTGAATACAACGACATGAGAATCGCTATTGCACTTGCAGACGCCGATATCAGACTATGCCATGCGGGAAATGAATTCGTTCAGGTGAACGCCGCGTTATCAAGAATAATTTCAGAGGTGTTCTTCTGAATAAAGTCTCGGTTCACTATGACAAAGTGGCTGATAATTATGACAGCCACTATGACGCCGATAACGGCCGGGACTATTACAGCCATATATGTGAAGGTGTAATCACAGCATTGCCCAAAAACGGCAGACTACTGGATCTCGGATGTGGAACAGGTCTTTTCATGCAGCGATACCTCCGAAACGGCGGGGAGGCAATCGGCGTCGATATAAGCATGGGGATGATAAAAAGAGCAAAACAAAGGAATGTATCGGATGTTGCACTTGGAAATGCGGAGGTTCTTCCTTTCAGGGACGAATCGTTCGATGCAGTCTCGTCACTCCTTGCATTTTCATATTTCCAGAACCCGGAGTCAATGCTGGAAGAATCATTCAGGATATTAAAACCCGGCGGGTCGCTTTCGATCTGCACACTTGGAAAGAACATATTTACATCGATGGTCCCCGCGGTATACAGGATAGGGGAGAAATTCAATGTAAAAAGGGTTGGAATGGCCTATTTCAGCGAACATTATTACAGGGAAGATGAGATCAGGAATCTCCTTGAAGATACTGGTTTTACAGATACCTGTGTATTCAGGCGATCGTTTGCCCATGTGGACCTGAGACCTTCGATGTATCACATTTCAAAAAAATTTGAGCCCTTTATCGAGAACAGGATGCCATACCTTGCATTCAACTTATGCGTCTCCGGGAAAAAACCGGATAAAAAAGATTAATTTTTATTCAGCAGTTCAATAACCCGCATCTTCTTTTCTATTGCCCTGTCGGCAGCGGCTGAGACTTTCACTTTCATATCCTCAAAGTCACCGGGAGAGGTGTCTACAACCTTTTTCACAGGAGTATAGGCAGACTCCCTGAAACGCGGAAGGAAGTCATGCATCTTCCCGGAAGAGAGAAGTTTCGATTCTGCCGGACCTGACTCGACATAACCTATCTCTTTCATCCGGACACCTGCTTCCGCCACGGTCTCAATTATTCTTTCAGCCGCAGACGGAGGAGCAACTACAAGAAGTGCATCGAGAGATACACCGAGATAATCTATCTCGAGTTCATCCAGCATCTCAAGGACAGACTGATCGATTAAGGACCTGAGGTTTTCTTCTTCTATCACAATTCTACATCCGGCGGTCTCTGCCATCTCATAGACATCACCCCGCAGGCCGCCGTTTGTAACATCGGTCATTGAGTGTATTTCGCCAAGGACATCGCTCTTTAGAAGTGCTTCGCAGGCCTTTAAAAATGAGAGATTTATCGTCCTGTCAACCACTTCGGGATAACCGGAATAAATTCCGGCTGTTGCAATCGTACCTCCTCCCGCTCCCTCACTCATAAGCAGGACATCTCCGGGCACTGTGGATTTCCTTGCTGTCAGGTGATCTGCAACACCGACAGCCCCGACACAGCCGGTAAGGCGTTCTCCAATTACCATATCCCCACCAATACGAAGCGTTGATCCACTGACCAGAGGTACGTCCATCATCTCGCTTACAACGGAGATCCCGGCAGTATATTCGAATATCTTGGCAACGTCACCGTCATCTGCCACATGGATGTCGGAGATCAGGGCAACGGGTTTTGCACCCATAACATAAACGTCCCTGAGTGTCGCCCTTGTTACATGGAAACCTGCCAGAAACGGATAATCGGAGAGTCTTGAATGCATTCCGTCGACGGTTGCAATAATATATTTCCCTCCGGCACTGACGACTCCGGCATCGTCCATCTCATCGACGCCCACATCAGCGGAGTCCGAACCGATTATTCTCGGGAACTGCCTGTGTGCAAAGAAGTCCCCTGCGCCTCTCGAACCGACTCCGAATTCACCCATGGAGACTCCTGAAGGTTCAAAATCCGCCAGGTCACCCTTCATTGCAGAAGAATTCTCTACTTCAAGGACAACGGCCGCAGCAAAATCATGTGCGAACCCGGGATCGCATTTTTTTATCTCTATGATCCGTTCTGCAAGGGCTTCAATGAGCGTATCTTTAGCCGCACCGGATTCAATACCGTCACGTGCGAACTGTTCAACATCCATAACAACATTCTGTTCCAATGAACAATAAACAATCAGATAATATTCAACATCATCCGGCCCTATTATAATATGACATGTATGAAGCGCATACCGGTTTCCCATGTGCCTGTTCGATAGGGGGTTCGGATTCCGGCGGGGGTGCAGGAATCCAGGCAGACATAAAGACGTTCTCCTGCCTCGGGGTTTGGGGGCTGACAGTAATAACAGCTATAACCGCCCAGAATCCAAAGAGAGTTTCTGGAGTCTGGCCGCTCCCCGAAGATGCAGTCAGAATGCAGATAGAAGCGGTTCTGGAAGAATACGGAGTTTCATTCTTTAAAACAGGAATGCTTGCAAACAGAGGCATCATCAGAACTGTATCCGAAAGCCTCCCGGAAGAGGTAAAACTTGTAATTGACCCTGTGATGATATCTACAAGCGGAGAACGTCTTTTGGAGGAAGATGCGGCGTCCGGACTTAAGGAGCTCCTCATTCCGGGAGCAGAGCTCATTACCCCGAATATTCCTGAAGCAGAATATATCACGGGAATGAAATGTATCAAAACAGAGGCAGAGATCAGGGAAGCAGGAGAGTTAATACTTGATCTCGGTGCAAAAGCGGTCCTTATCAAAGGCGGTCACGGGACAGGAGATTTTGCTACGGACACCCTCATCACAGGTTATGGCGTGACCGAATATACCGGAAGAAGATACCCTTTTGAAGTACACGGGACAGGATGCTGTCTCTCGGCTGCAATAACTTCTTTTCTTGCAGCGGGAATGAAAACTGAAGCTGCCTGTTCACAAGCAAAGCGTTTTATTGAGAGGTCAATATCTCAGGGCATTTCAGGAAAGAGCAAAATAATGAGCGTCAATCCCTCATATGAGGCAGTAAATTATAATAATAAATATTAAATCAATATAAACATAAAATTATATCAATTGATAAAATGTTGGATAAAGTAGATAATGCCATTTTAAATGAACTTGCCAAAGACGGCAGGACATCCATGGCGGATTTGGGAAAAAAGCTGAATATTGCCCCATCTACGGTTTTTAAAAGAATTGAGAAGTTAAAGTCAAGCGGAATTATCCAGCGTTTCACTATTGTCGTAAATCCGGAGTATTTTAAACATTCAATCATAGTTTTTCTGTCAATCTCCGCTGATCCATTGGAAAAATCCAATATTGAACAACACCTGCTGAGAATGGATCATGTCCTCGAGGTCTACGAAACGCTTGAACCAAATGATTTTCTGGCAAAAGTCAGGGTCTCGGAGATCGCCGAACTCAAGGGAGATATTATGATCCCGCTGAGTGAACTGCATGGCGTAAGGGAGATTAAACCGATATTAACCGTAAAGAAGGTAAAAGAGCAGTTCTGGAATATTGAGGAGTACGATTTACATGGATATTAGCGTTTTAAACAGTTTTCTTGCAATAATAACACTTGCACTTGGAGGAGCCCTCATTGTCTATATGTATGAGGCATATAAACTGGTCAAACAACAGAGCATTCTTCTGCTGATGTACGGTGTATTTACAATTATTATCGGTATAGTCCTCCCCGATATTGTCAGCCTGTTCTTTCAGGATACTTTTGCTGTATTCTGGTCAGAGATCTTCTCAAGGTTCCTTGCAATCATCGGTATATGTGTCATAATATATTCCATACTCAGGGGTTAAAAGATGCAAAATATTACCAGTTCATTCGCAAGAGACTGGCAATTTGTAAAGATCTCAAGAAACTGGAAGCCGCATGACTTTTCCAAAGAAGTTCTTGACAGGCTGATAAATGAAAACAACAGGAACCTCAATGATAAGATCAGTTCTATTGTTTTTGATATCGGCAGCGAGGAGGGAAGGGAGATAAAGGCAAGCCTGGGAGATCGGATGGAGATCCATACTGTGATTGAGGGGATATTATTGATCTCCGGGCAGAATTACTCAACAAAGAGAGATAATGAAAGGACTGAGATAATTATAATTAAACCGGAAAACTCAAAGGAAAATATACATGAAAACCAGGATATCATCTCATATCCATATCTTAAAGGTGTAATCAAATCGATCATACCCGGATCCCAGTTCTTCGAAAACAGCGAGAGTATTACCATCATTTTTTAGGAATCTGTTTCCGGCATCCTGTGACAGGAGATCTGTCGAAGAAATAAATACTCTATTTATACACACAAAAACGAATTTTATTTCCCATACTATTACAATATATCCAAACCGTTCTTTAATCCTGAATTGCTCAAAAGCTATATAAATACAACAACGAAAATTAGTATTGTCAATCCGTAAATCGACAAACTGGTTTCGGGTTTTTATGAGGTGAAATAAATGAAATTTACGAGAGATGAAGAGGGTGTATCACCGGTTATTGGTGTTATCCTTATGGTGGCAATCACAGTAATTCTCGCAGCAGTTATTGCTGTGTTTGTATTCGGGCTCGCAGGAGACCTTGAGGGTAGTGCACAGAAAGATGTTACGATTTCGACAGGCACTAATGATGCAGGAGTTATAACATTTAAAGTATTTGCAGGAGAGGACATAGGTACTATTGACTATTTCATTATATCAAATGGAACCGATACCACTTCAGACAATTCGGGTCCCTTCAATGTCGGCTACATAAACGGTAGTACTGGATTCCCGAAGGCGGGAGATGAAGTTACCTTCACAGCAGTATTCAACGACGGTTCACGTAAGATTGTTGCAACCGTTAAATAATCCTAATATTTTTTAATTACTTTTTTCTTGCCCGAAACATTTCTAAACTAAACCCGTATAAAAAATCTTAATATTCCGTCTGTAATATTAGTTATAATGACAGACAGGGGATAAAGAATAACCCATCTTACGGCATATTCCAAAGATATGCAACAGACCCGGGGGGAAAAACCCAGCCAGTTATGAAATATGTTACTAAAATGCCGGCAAACGGAGGGACGGTCTACCTTGTAGCGACCTTCGACGACGGTACCAAAATGATACTCGCGGATAACTCCCGAAGTTAAAACAAAAAATCGGCCTTGTAGAAATCCTATGAATGTGCATTCTCGAAGGCGGTTTTTTAAGAAGCCGGGCTTAAATTTTTTTGATAATGAAACATGTT
>JAFGKW010000040.1 GCA_016928355.1 Methanomicrobiaceae archaeon | reverse complement strand
GACAGGATGACCGACTCCATTAAATCTGCCGTCTCTGAGACAGAACGGCGCAGGAATATGCAGATCGAGTACAACCGGATTCACGGGATTGTTCCTGTGACGATAAAGAAGCCTGTCAGGGAGAAAGAGGTTGATATAAAGGATATAAAGCATATTCCGAAGTCCGGGATCCCTAACCTGATAATAGAGCTTGAGGCGGATATGGATGAGGCCGCAGAGTCCCTGGATTTCGAGAGGGCGATAGTCCTCAGGGACAGGATCAGAAAGCTTCGTGAAGAGACGGAAAAAGACGGTGCGAAGAAAAAGCAATAGTATTAAAGCCCGAGAAGGCATTCCCTGAACTCTTCGATATATTCCTGCATCGAGAGGCTGCCTTCCGGAAACGGGCAGTCGATATCGTACATCTTATCAATAATAGGATCTGATGGAAGTATTTTCATATCGGTTCCGGTCTTTTCACATGCTTCAGCCATCGCTCTCCTGAACGGCCCGATGCAGTAGGCGATCCTTTTATTGTAATTGTCCCTTGTTTTTTCAAGATATCCTGTAAGTCTTCTGACCTCGATCCTGTGGAAGTCTGCCCGTATCTTTTCGTCCGTGGTCTTGCCGAGCATGTAATGGTAATGTGCAAACGGGTACATCAGCTCGAGTTCTGCAGGAACGGTACCGCATGTGCCGAAGATTGTTATGTGGTAGCTGTCCTGCGAAAGGACGCTGTCGATTATGCTCCTGAAAAGTTTGTGCGAAGGGCTCTTGCTGTAGGGCTTCCTGATTGCGCAGGGGATGAATATCCCTATATCCCTCTTCGGGATCTCGTATTCGTCGATAATATAGCGGTAGGCATCCTCGAACTCCTGCCTGTAGAACGGAGGATCAAATATCTCGTAGCGGTTGCCTTCGCGGTCTGTTACATACTCTCTCGCATTTCCGGTCATTCCTGGCTCCCCTTTGAGATGATATCTACTACTTCAAGTTCATAGACCATGTCCTCCCCGGCCATCGGGTGGTTCGCATCTACGACGATATATGAACCGGCGACCTTAACGACCTTTACCAGGCCCGCTTCTCTCCCGTCGAGGGATATCTTCAGGTATTTCCCGGGTTCGGGCTCCTCTGTGAGATTAAGTTTTTTGCGTTTCAGCCTCAGGACAAGACTTTTCCTGTACTTCCCGTAAGCATTCTCACAAGGGAGTTCCACGGTCTTTTTATCTCCCGGCTTCATTCCCAAAAGTGCCTTTTCAAACCCGGGATTGATCCTTCCCTGACCGACCGTCACAGTCTCCGGCTCTCCGTCATCCGGGGATTCAAAAAGGACGCCTTCAGCTGTTCTGCTTGAATAACGCACCAGAATCGTATCGCCTTTTCCGACTGTTTTCATCAGAATATAATTTGTCCATGAAAGTATAAATCCGCGAGGCAAAAGGCAGATAAATGAATAGGGGGTCCGTGTGGTTGGATGTCATATCCTGGTCCGGTCAGGCAGGGCCCGAACCTGATTAATTTATGAATTCCTTTCATATTTTGATTTTTAATTACAGGATATATTCCAATATCAAATATGGACCGAATGACATTTCAATAATTATATATGGCTAATTTACCGATGAAGATAATATGGGAAATTCATTTCTTTATGGTTGCTTAACAGTTCTATTGCTGGTATCGGTTGCGATATGTGGATGTTCAACCGACTCTTTTATGCCCGAGTCCGCCTCTCCGGATGTGGGTGATGTCACAGTTCCGGATGAAAAGCCCTCTGAACCGGTTATTGCTCCTGTTGAAACGGCTGCCGAGTCATCGCAGACGTTAACTGAAGAACCAGTCGTGGAATCGCTGTTTTCTCCCGCCAGATCAAGTGACTATTATTTGTACCCTGAGGCCTATGAAAAATTTGATATAATCTATTTTGATAAAACTTCAGGCAGACATTCGACCAAAAACAGTTTTAATGCACTCTTTTCAGCTGAGCCTGGAGACATGGCTACTAAAAACCAATATGTCGTTGTTGACATGGGCACAGGCAAATCGGTAATTGAAAAGGTTGATCCAGGGAAGAAATATATGTTGCAGGCTGTTAAAATGGCACCCGTGGGAGACACTGCCGAGACATTAGACCCGCCTGCCATATCGGATTTCCTTTTGATTGACGGTTCTGAAACATATAACCCGAAAACCAAAGTATCTGCTGCTATGGGTGCATCCGTTAATGCAGATGGATTGATAGAGGGCGAATATATTGTTGAAAATGTCGGGGATGTTTATAGTGGCCGGACAATATACGGCACACTTTTCTCAGGTTCCGGTGTCAGGGTGGGAGAACAAACCGGCTGGCTTGTATTTGAAGTTCCTGAATCTTTCAAGCCGGACAAGGATACATACCTGAAGATGAATTTTGGCGATGATGGTGAGGTATACTGGCATCTCTCATACCTTAGAGCAGACGTATCAGTGAAAAAGAGCCCGTCCACCGGGAATATCGAGGCAGTTTTTTCAGGAGGTAGTGATGCAGCAGTTGTCAGGGGAATAGAGATAGTTGTCACTGAGCCGGACGGTACGGTAAAAACTGCACTGCGTGAGATTGAAGGAGACGAATCCCGAATACCTGAAGGTACAAAATTAAGCGCGGAAGGATCTGCGCCAGGGGAAGGCACAGACCATGTCATAGTCTACCTGATTCGTATGGACGGGGAGAAATTCGTTAAATATGAGAGTGATCTTGCCGTAGAATCCTCGGCACAGTAAGCGGGTTAATTACAAAGGATTTAATTTTTTTTCAGGGTTGTTAAGAATTCCAAAATAAAGAGAAAAGAATTTTTTTATTCGATATTAACAAGGTTAATCTCGAAATTGAGTTCTTTTCCGGCCATCGGGTGATTTGCATCGATCTCTACCGTGTCATTTGTTATACCGGTTATGACGACCGAATAGACATCTCCCTGGACCCCGGACATTATTAGCTGGGCTCCTTCATATATTTCAACATCTTCAGGAATCATATCTCTGCTTATATTGAAGACATAATCCGGATTGAAATTTCCATATGCCTCCTCGGGTGACAGGTGGATATTCTTTTTATCCCCGACCTTCATGCCGTATACTGCATCTTCAAACCCTTTAATCATCGAATTCTGCCCGAGTGTAAATACAATCGGGTCACCGGGATCTGATTCGTCGAAGACCGTGCCGTTGTTGTATGTTCCTTTATACTGGATATATACTGTGTCGCCTGTTTCAGCCGTCTGCGCAGAACTGCCGGTGCACCCGCAGGCGAGGAAAAGTGCCAGTGCCGTAAACAAAGTTATCAGCGATAAATATTTTTTATTCATGATAAAATCTCTATTAATTTTAACATGTGGGTGAATTTATAATGTTTGAAAATATGAGGTAATGGAGTTAAAGGATAGCAGCCGAAGGATTGATCAGGATGTCATTGTCCAGTCCACGGAATGATATTGCAGCAAGCGCACCTATCCTCCCTCTTTTTCCTGTCAGGTAAATTCCGTGTTCTTCTGCAGTTTTCATGGCGAAAGAGACATCTGTCTCCCCGAACCTGACTTCATTCCCGTATCCTCTCAGTGAATCGGGAATAAGAAAACCCGTCTTGAGAGCAAACCCGTAATCATCAGAAATACTCTCTTCTTCTATAAAACGGCGCGAAATCTCCTTAATATGCTCCAAATCGTCCTGCTCGACAGCAAGTTCAATGAAACTTGCGAAGTTACCTGCAGTTGAGTTTTTTATTTCTGGATTCAGCATAACGACCCTGTGGCTGATCGGGATCACTCCTTCAAATTTTGACAGGTACTGGAGAAGCCCCAGTGTAAGCGCGAATGTCGCACCTCCCTCTTTTGAATCTGTATCGTCTATCCCGATTATGACATGGGTCAGCGCCTTTGTATATACTTCTCCGGTGACCAGGTTCCCCTCGAAGGAGATATCAATCTTTTCAACCCCTTTTGCCGTCCCCATCATGTCTGTAAGTGAGTAAGCGGGTCCCCCGGTGCTCTTTATGGTCTGGATGATAAATTCTCCTGACCTTCTGATTGCTGCGACACCCACTGCAGGGTGTGGATAGAGGCCAATATTCAGGTCATTCTCAGGATTATCCCTGCCAAGTTCTGCATATTCAATAAGGATTGTGCCATCCCTCTGTACCGTATTGATGATACCTCCTGCAATACTGTGATGATACCTGCAGAAGCCTGCACAGCCGCTGCTCATGCAGTGATGAAATATGGCGACCCTGTTTCCGTCGACAGTCGTAAATATCCTCTTGCATGCTGACTGGAGAAGTGCTGTCGATGTTATGTACCTGGCCGGGGTCCGTCCTCTCTGCTCCTCTTTAAGAACAACACATTTCTCCTCGATCAGGCGGTTGATCCAGTCCTGCATCGTGCTTCGTGGAATCGAGTAGCTTTCGGCTATTTCTACGGTTGTGAAAAATCCTTTTTCGAGGGTGCATTCCCTCATGAGCCTCAGTAACTCCCGTCTTTTTTCAAGAACTCCTGTCATGGCAGTTTGAAATGAATGAAAGATCTGATATTATCGCACTTGCTGTCTCGATTGATCCGGCCCCTCTTCCGATCAGGGTAACCTCGCCGGCTAGATCCGTCTCTATTGTGACTGCATTCAGCGTATCCTGGACGACAAGAGTGTGGTCCTTTGGAATCACTCTTGGAGAGACCCTGAGCGTGCCTCTTTCATTGTCTATCTCCCCAATAAGCCGTATAGTCAGTTCGTCTGCTTCGGCAAGCTCGATCGCCTCAGAGGTGAGGGAGCAGATTCCTGTAATCTCGACATCCTCCAGTCTTTTTTTCATACCGAATATAGTGTTTGCAAGAATGACAAGTTTGATTGCCGCATCGATCCCTTCGACATCGTATTTGGGATCAGCCTCGGCATACCCGAGTTCGCGGGCCTCAAGAAGTGCCTGTTTATAGGTCAGTCTTTCATCCGCCATCCTCGTAAGAATATAATTGCATGTCCCGTTGAAGACCCCGTAGAGTTTTTTTACCTTGTTCCCGGCAAGCCCGTACTGGAGGGTCTGTATGATCGGAATCGCTCCGCAGACAGTTGCCTCATATTTGAACTGTACTTCTTTCTCTCTGGCGATATGGCTGAGTTCATCGTAATTCAGTGCGACAGGCCCTTTGTTTGATGTTACCACGTGTTTTCCTGTCGAAAGGGCGAGCTTAATGAAGCCGAGAGAAGGCTCTCCTGTTTCCGCGTTTGTTGGGGTAACTTCTACGAGAGCGTCATAGTCTGCATTTTTTATTATATATTCCGGTGTGACACCTTTTTTACCGCAAAGACCGGTCTCTTCTTTGGCCCTGATTACCTCAAGAGGGTTAAGTCCGTTATTATCAATACAGCCGCTTTTTGAATCTGCCACTGCGGTTATTACAAGACCTGTCTCCCTTTCCGCAACTATCCTGGCTATTCCCCTGCCAACAGATCCGAATCCAAGAATTGCAATTTTCATTAGAAATCCTCCAGCGGTTCCACTATCAGGATATTTTTTTCCTCTGCAATATCCTTCAGAATATTCATTGCTCTTTCCAGGTTTGTGAGATTCTCCGAGATTATTGTCATCTTTGCTGAAGTAGGTTCGTTTAACGAAGGCATTATCATTGATAACTCGCCGACTTCGGCAAAACCCGTGTTGTCGATCTTATCGACCGTATCACTAAGGTCAGTATGCAGGAGATGGCCTATCAGAATTACAGATTTCCTTATCAGGAGTCTTTCTTCGTTGATCCTAAGTACATTTACACCCTGTTCCTTCAGGGAGTCGGTCAGGGTCCGGATCTTTCCTTCAGGCATTTCAAGCAGAATTCTTACGTCAAGAAAACCCGAGTCGTTCAGGGGATCCCTCTCGTGGATTACGGATTTTATGTTCCCCCCGAGGTCCGATATCGGCTTTAATGCGGCAACTAACTGTCCCGGTGTGTCCCTTATTTCAAGTTTCATTGAAACCTGCATGATTACGTATCACCCTTGCTTTTGAATTGAACTCTATTGCTCATAAGTGTTTTACATTCATAATCGGGAGTTTTTTTTGATTATCTTATGGATTATAAATCCAATGTAAAGAGAAGAACGGACACTTTTGCTTCTGTCCTTCTCCTTGCCGGGATGGTTCAGGCCCTGATGAATCATATGCAGGGAGATTTTTTTACTTTTATCAGGCTCCTCTCCCTGATTATGATAAGTCGCCGTCGGGATGGGCAGGCATCCCTCCTGCTCCTATAATCATATAATTTTAACTGATGAGGCTGCCCAGGGGCAGTATTGTCGCAAAAGCGCAAGCACTGGGGCCAGGGCGTGTTAGCGGAGCCTGCAAAGCGAACTGAGCAAGGGTTGCCTCTGAAGAGGCTCCGTCTTAATCAATTCCACCGGCGATCTTAGGTCACTTGTGGAATTAAAAATGTTGTTGTTCATGACCCCCTCAGTTCAAAATCCCTGAAAACACCCGATCAAAGCCTTTTCAGCTTCTTGTCAACCTTTGCAAAGAAGTTTCTGCCTGCATTTACAAAGAGGGCGGGCTCTTTTGACATCTCAACCGATAGGACATTCCCGTTGTAAAGTTCGGTGATATACAGTCCGTCGGTTACGAGATCTGCCGGTTTGGTGCTGTCAAGTTCTACACTAATTCTTCTTTGGCTGCTGACGACATGAGGGCGGGAAGACAGATAATACGGTGCAATGGGAACGATAAGAAAACTCTCGATCCACGGGTCGACTATCGGGCCGCCTGCGCTCATGGCATAACCGGTTGATCCCGTAGGCGTACTGATAAGGACCCCGTCAGCCCTGAATCTCTCTGCAGGGATGTGGTCGATGTTTATTGTCAGCTCAATTATCTTGGCAGGTCTTGAAGTGACGATCACCGCTTCATTCAGGGCCTCGCCGATATATTCTCCGTCAACTTTGAGGGAAAGCCGCATCCTTTTTTCTATGGTATAGCTTCCCTTCTCGATCTTTTCGAAAACTTCCCTCATCTCTTCAGGCTCGATTTCTGCCAGGAATCCTACGTGGCCCATGTTGACGCCAAGTATAGGCAGCTGTTTTTTCATCTGCCTGACCGTCCTCAGGACGGTACCGTCGCCACCGAATACGATTATCATGTCTGCATGGATCTCACCGGCAGGTTCCCCGCCGGAGATCCCGAGTGCTTTTGAAGTAGACTCTTCAAAGATTATCTCGTGCCCTCTCTCCTCAATAAAAGCGGCAAGCTCTTTTGCATATTCAAGGGATTTGGGATCGTCCGGTCTTGAAGCAATACCTATTTTCATTCAGATCAGCCCTTTTTCAAAGATATTCAAGTACTTTATCATGGATATGGCCGTTTGTTGCAATAAGGCTGCGCCCCTCTCTCACATCATCCGGAAATTCCACAGGATTTCCTGTAATGTCTGTAATACTGCCGCCTCCTTCACTGCAGAAAAGAACTCCGGCAACTGCATCAGTGGTCCTGAGTGTCTGCCTGATATCGATGAAGCCGTCGAGACGCCCGCAGCCAACATAGCAGATCTCTAGTGAAGATGCACCAAAGAGCCTCATTCTCCTGATCCGGTGTCCGACTCCTATAATGGTTTCGGGATGGAACTTCCTGCCGTAGATGCTTATGGTGCTCTTTTCAAGACTTTCAGTATCTGAAACAAAGACCCGTTTTCCGTCGAGATATGCTCCTTTGCCATATGATGAATAAAATGTTTCCCCGTGAACAAGATCCCTGACAAATCCTTCGGTAATCCTTTCGCCATCGGAATAGGCCATCGAGAGTCCAAAGAAAGGATTTCCTGTTATAGCATTATGTGTTCCGTCTATCGGATCGATATATATTGTGCCTGGCTTTCCCTCAGTCTCTATTATCCCGGCTTCTTCGCTGATTATCCTGCTGCAAAGTCCGTTCTGAATGATATATCCGACTGCAATATCCTCTGCCACTTTATCTATGAGTTTTGTCGGTGTCCCGTCTGCACCCTGCATTACAACCCTGGCCCCTTCTCCCGATTCCCTGAGAGGTTTTATTGCCGAAATAATCTCGTCAGCAATCTCCGAACAATGTTCCCTGAATTTCATTTGTAAACATCCTGCATCCCGATGGAATATTCGTTGAGTTTATTTAAGTTGATTGAGATATAATAAGTAGAGTTTGGTTATTATGAAAGAGCAGACTGAAATAGGAAAATTAAAGGAAGGCCGGTATGTCGTTGTTGAGGATGAACCGTGCAAGATTTTGTCGATTGCAACTTCTAAACCCGGGAAGCACGGTGCAGCAAAATCGAGGATCGATGTAATAGGAATTTTTGACGGTGTCAAACGCTCTATAGTCCAGCCAGTGTCTGCAAAGACATATGTTCCAATAGTCGAGAGAAGAACGGCACAGGTAATCTCTGTTGCAGGCGATACTGTCCAGCTTATGGATATTAAGGATTTTGAGATGTTTGAGCTCAATATCGGAGCAGATAAGGCATCCGCCCTCGAAGCGGGATCTGAAATCCCGTATATCTCCTCAATGGGGAAGCGCAAACTTGACAATTAAATAATCATGGAAAATTTTTACCATCCACTTTTTGCCGATGCCTCCTTTTCCTATGAGGAATCGGATATAATTATCTTTGGGGTTCCATACGACGGCACTACGTCGTATAAGGCCGGAGCGCGTCGCGGTCCCGACGCCATAAGGGAAATGACATATAATTTTGAGACTTATCTCCCCCGAATTGACGTGGACCTGTCGGGGCTTCCGGTGTGCGACCTCGGCAACCTTGAGATCGACTGTCTGCCAGATCTTGTCATAGGGCAGGTTGAAGGGACAGTCCGTGACATTGCAGCCGATGGGAAATTCCCCCTATTGATCGGTGGTGAGCATTCAGTGACTGTCGGAGCAGTGCGTGCTCTTTCTCCTGAATGCTATATTGTCTGCGATGCCCATCTCGATCTCAGGGATGAGTTCGGAGGCAGCGCCTACAACCATGCATGCGTTACAAGAAGGGTACTTGATCTCGGTGTCGAAGAGATCTTCATTATCGGTGCAAGAAGTGGTACGGGGGAGGAGTATGAATTCGTCCGGAACAATTCTAAGATTACCATATATTCTCCGGAGGATATCGGAATCATGGGTATGGATTCAGTCCTGGACGAGATTGAAGGAAAGATCTCCGGAAAAAAGACGTACTTGTCAATCGACGCTGATGCCATCGACTGCTGTTTAACTCCGGGCCTCGGAACTCCCGAACCCTTTGGCCTGCGCCCGGAAGATATACGGGCGATTGTTGACAGGTTCGGACCCGGATGTTGTGGTTTTGATTATGTTGAAGTGTGCCCTGTCGACAACGGCCAGACGGCAGCAGTTGCGGCAAAGATTATTCGTGAATTTATTGGTCTGAAAAATAAAGACTGAAATCCCTTTTTAGGGTTCAAGATACTTTTTTGGAACGTATATGTCGATTGTGTAGGATTTGAGCATATTCGGGTTGATGATCATATAATAATTGCCGTAACCCTCGTAAAATTTGTGTACCCATTTATAGTCTCCGAGAGTGTCTCTCGAAGGGACATCTCCTGAGACCTCGTTATCTTCCTCCCCTGAAGATACGTCAGATGGTTCTGCGAAGAAATCTTCGCTTGCTGAAGCACCGGTTTTATCGAATTCGAGTGGAAGGGGTCCTTCTGTCATAGTGTTCAGGATATATGTCTCCCCGTCAGGACTGTCGGCATTGATAACCTGGACATTGACCCATGGGGTTATGTAGTGCATCCTGCTTACCTCAACACCGAGACTTGCTCCTTCACTGGCCCTCAGACCTTCTACACCGCCTGCCTCATCGTCACCCCCGGTTATGTCGTCTGCACCTCCCACATCACCAATCGGTTCAATTCTGGTCTCCATTTCCCACATGGGGAAAGGTATATTGATAATCTGTGTTGTGGCGTCCCACTGGCCGTTTATTGTTGCATAAAGAACTCTTTCCTTTGCTTCGGGCTCAGTATATGCCGGGATTGAAAAGCCGAAATCCTTCACATGGCCCTCCCACTGAATATTGTATGTTGAGGGATCAACAAACTGGACATTATATGCTGTACCGTCCCATGCAGGTGTCGGTGTGGGGGTTGTTACCATTATAACAGAGGGAGTATAGGGATTTTCAGATGACCCTTCCGGAAGGGGAAGCACCTGGGGAAGAGTCGCGGTCCCTGATTCCTGTGACGGGAGAATAGATTTTCCGTCCATCATCGGTTTTACGACAAAAGCCAGAACTAATACAATAACAATGGCCATAATAAAAACCACAAGGTCCTGCTTTTGCATATCAATATATTTTTGACTAATAATGCTATTTATAGGTAAGTTTTTGGGTATTTTCGATCAAAAGGAAAAAATGATTATTTTTTTTGCACGAATTAAAAATAATCCTGATTTTCAGCGACTATGTTTCAGGTAAAAAAAGAAAATTCAAACCCTTGCTCCCGTATCGTATGGGGATAGTACGGGTTCGGGTGATTTATCGTGTTTATATTCCTTAAACTGTTTCAGGGCTACCGTAAGATCTCTTGTAAATGCGAAGTAACCGATCTGTGTATTCCTGCAGAGATTCATCGCCATGTCCATAAGTCCACGCGGATCGGGTCTTGCTTCGCCGAGCCATATGTGGAATATATTCCCTCCGTCAACGATTGGGAAGAAGACATGTTCGATCTCCATCCTCTTTGTGAGGGGTACATCTGCTCCGGGAGTTACGTGTGTCCCGTTTGTATAGTATATCGGCAGATCAAATGAAGTTCCAAGCTGTTCAAGTGCGGTTTCAAGATCACCTTTGGTTACTTTTTTCGCATGTTCACGGAATCGGCTGTCAATAAGATCGGCGACACTAAACCTCTGCCCTGTAGTCTCTGCAGGGGTTCTTGCAAGGGCGATTGTCATATTGTGCTGTTTTGATATTTCCTTTGCATACATCTCGAGTTCTGTCATGGCCCTTACGGCAAGCCTGAACGCCTCTTTGCTCTCGTGGAGCTGTGAACCCGTATGGTGCTGGATCATCTCGTTTACACCAACGATTCCTATTGTATAGACGAGCCCTTCGAGGTCAACTCCGACAGGCCCCCGGGTCTCTCCCTCGGGATCGTTTGGATCTTTGGGCCGCTGCATTGCAAAAGGCATTCGTCCCCTTGCCCTGATGTTGTTCATCCACCTTCTTTTGATCTTAAAGACCTCGGTTGCGACGTCCATCAGTTTTTTAAGTTCGGCAAAAAGGCGTTCGTCATCCCCTTCAGCTTTATATGCCGCTCTCGGACAGTTGACTGAAATGACCTGCCATGACCCCATCGAGAAGTGCCTTCCCTCTTTGAAATACATCTTGTCGTCAAAGAGGTCGTCTTCGTCGGCGATAGATGAGAACTGGTAGGCACAGCACTGGTAGCATGATATCCCTTCTCCTGCTCCCCTGTATGCAGGTATCTGGTTGTCGTAATACGGTGTTCCGAATTTTGAGGCGAGTTCAAATGTCATAAGGTAGAGGTCCTGATATGAAGGGAGATCAGGATTCTGGGAGTTGAACTCCTCATCTTCATCCATGAAATCAGGTTCAATGCTGATCTCCGGTTTGGGAAAGTTGAAAGGCTTTCCCCAGTAATCTCCTTCGTACATGACCTCCATCAGTGCCTTGAACAGAAGCCTGACCTCTCTTTCAAACTCTGAATAGGTCCTTAGTGATGCCTGTTCGCCATCCCACACTTTACCTTTGTAGACGCAGGGCTTGTCCTTCCAGAGTTTCGGCACGCCGGGACTTAGCTGGACAGAGGAGAATACAACCTGTCCGCCTCTTGCAACCATCATCTGTGTCATTTCGTAGACAAACATCTGCATATGCTGCTTTATTCCGTCATAGTCCATGCCCTCAAAGTAGGGTGCGATGAAGGTCAGGAAATTATAGTAGCCCTGTCCGCCGGCGAAGTTTGTCTGTGCACTCCCGAGAGCCTTAACTGCATGAAGAATGGCGACCTCTGCACGTTTTGCAGGTCCTGCTACTGACGCCTTTGTTCCGTTTCCATCGGGCATAAGGCCGTAATAGAAGAAATAACGTAGATCCCAGTCCTGGCAGAAAGGTCTGGTCCCGAAATATTCGAGGTCGTGTATATGAAGGTCTCCTGAGAGGTGGAAGTCCGCGAGGTCCGGGGGAAGCTGGAGAAGGTACTGCTCTTTGCTGATCTTGTCGGCCTTCTTTTTATGGGATGTCTCTGCATTCTCCTGGAGATTTGCATTATCATGCGCTTCAAATCCTCTGCCTACGTCGATAAGGTGCGCATCAAAAACAGGAGTTCCGACCCTGGTGCTGACATTCCTGAACTGCTGGAGGTCCCTTTCAAGCAGGGTAATGTTCATTATCTCCCTGATTAGCGGCCCGCTGAGAAATTTAAGTCCGAGTTTCTGGATTTTGTTCTCAACACTAAGTGCAATCTCGCGTGCAAGCTCCTCGTCTGCAGAACTTCCGTTATAGAATTCCTCGACCAGCTTTGATTCTTTTATGAGCTGCTGAACGATCCTCTCCCTGTCCCAGTCAAGGATAAGTCCTCTTGAGGTTCTGACCTTCGGCAGTGTCGGTACAGTAAATCCGTCAAGTGTGCGCTGAAGGGATTGTTTATGCTGGTCCCTCACCATTCTTTACTCCCCCTTGCACAGAGGAAGTACTTTCTCTTCAATGACTGCCCCGCTTTTAAATAAATCTGCTGAGGTCAGGAAAGTTTCGCCGATTTGGAGGACCGGCGCTTCTCTTACAAATACATTGTTTAGCCGGAGTTCTGTCATATTTTCCGGAAGCGAGAGGTCAAGTTCTTTATATTCAAGACCATTTGCTTTCAGAAAATTCTTTAATATTTCGCAGTTTGGGCAGATTTCAAGCGAGTATACAGTTATTTGCAGATTATCGGACACTAAAAAATTCCCCCTTCAGGTGGTTGTATGTAAATTGTTTAAAATGAGTAAAAACCCTATCGTTCTTTACCTGATTCATTCTATGATCTCTCTTATATGAATTATTTATCTTATTATTTACTTCATATTTTTGAGATGATTTGATTAAGTTTTGGATTAGAATATAATCAATGGTAAGGGTTTTCATCGCTGCCGAAATCCCGGATGAATTTCGACAATGTCTTGGGGAAGTCCAGAATGAACTTAAATTCTCAAAGTCACGCCTGAGTTTTGTGGATCCTGGACTTGCCCATATCACAATAAAATTTATAGGGGAAGTTTCACCGGAAAAGGTGAAATCGATAAAAGAAGCTCTTGAAAAGATTGAATTCAGCCCTTATGAGATACATTTCCGGGGCGTTTTCTTCAATAACCCTTCGAGGCCCCGCGTGATCTGGACTTCGGGAAACGACGGGGGCAGATCATCTGATCTGAAGGCACAGATTGAAGACCTTCTTGAGCCGGAGGGAATATTACGGGAAAAAAGAAAATTCAGGCCGCATGTGACCTTGGCAAGGATTAAAAAATTTCATCCTTCTCTGGCAGAGTATGTAGCATCGGTTCAGGATTTTGATTTCGGGTCATTTGACGTTGGCTCGCTGTACTTAAAAAGCAGTATTTTAAAGCCTTCAGGCCCTGTATATGATGATTTGACGGAGGTGAAATTTTGAATATGTCTTCAATTGAATCCGGGTGTCTTGAGAAGATCAGGCCCGGCGATGAGGAGAGACGCCTGATTTGGGATATGGCTTCGGCTCTTGTGCGTGAGATCGACGACAGCGGCTTTGCAAAAGGTATGGTGGTGGGCTCTGTTGCACGTGATACCTGGATATCTGGTGACAGGGATCTGGATGTATTCATGCTCTTCGATCCCTCTGTGGCAAGAGAAGATCTTGAACAGATGGGAATGGCTCTTGGAAGGGATATCGCAACCCGTTTCGGGGGCGATATTATTGAGAAATATGCCGAACATCCATATGTAAACACCCATATAAACGGATTCGATGTGGATCTTGTTCCGTGTTATGATGTTGAGAGTGCATCAAAGATCCAGAGCGCAGTCGACAGGACTCCGTTTCATACGCGGTATATCCGTGAGCGTGTCGACAACCTGACAGGTGACATTCTTCTACTGAAGCAGTTTGCCAAGTCATGTGGTGTTTACGGGTCAGATCATATGACCGAAGGTTTTGCAGGTTATCTCTGCGAGCTCCTCGTCCTGAATTACGGGAGTTTTGAAGGAGTTCTTCAAAATGCGGCAGTCTGGACACCTGGGACGATAATTGATATAGAAGATCACCGGACAAAGGATTTTGACGAGCCCCTTGTCGTGATTGACCCCGTCGATCCCGGGCGGAATGTGGCATCATCTCTTTCATCCACAAAGATGTTTGAATTCTCGGTCTTTTGCAGGGATTATCTCACCTCTCCATCCGGGGATTATTTCATCATCCATAAACAGCCAGGGCTCTCAAGAGAGGAGTTCAATGATGAGATACGGAAACGCGGAACATCTCTATATACAATTGTTTTTGAAAACCCGTATTCGATCCCCGACATCCTTGTACCGCAGCTCAGGAGGAGCCTGAGAAGCCTGGAGAATCTTCTTGAAAAGAATGACTTTCGAGTGATGAGGAGTGACTGTTATATGGGCTCAGGGCGATCTGTTCTCTTATTTGAACTCCTTGACGAGTCTCTTCCTCCTGTTGTGAGGAGGGCCGGCCCTCCTGTATGGAACCGGAGCAATGCCGAGAAATTCCTAAAAAAACACCTTGGTTTGACCTATTCCGGACCATATATTGAAGGTGAGAGATATATAGTTGAAATTGAGAGGAAATACCTGAATGCAATGACTCTTCTCAAATCACCTGAAATTTTTTTATCCGGTCTTGGAAAAAATGTAAAAATCTCAATGGAGGATCATTATTCCGTACACCGGAATGAAGAGATTTGGGATGAGAATTTCTCCGTATTTTTTTACAATTACATCCGCAAAGAGTCCCCTAATGTGAGAATTCTTCAAAAATCATCTGGCAAATAATTTTGATTCCCTGGAGAGGAAATATTCTTATCAATATTTATATTTATTTATCAACTCAGAATAGCTATATATTTCTCAAGATCTAATATATAGATAATGCGTGCCGGATCCGGTTTGTTTACTCCGGCCAGGGTGGTATGATATGGAAATCAGAAAGGTGCAGATTACCGGCGGTTCATCATTTATTGTCTCTCTGCCCAAAGACTGGGTGAGGGATTCGGGAATCAAAAAAAATGATCCTGTCGGTCTCATCACTCAGCCTGATGGTTCTCTCACGATAACTCCGCGGATTAGCGGTCAGGCTACTGAAAGAGTGAAGACTATTGATCTGAAAAATATAGAGGATCCTGAACATTTATATCGTCTGCTTATCGGTGCATATGTAACCGGGTTCAATACTATCCGGCTGACATCCAGCTCGCGAATTCCTGCCTTTGCACATAGGGCTGTAAGGATGTTTATCCAGGTGTCTATCGGTCAGGAGGTCTCTGAACAGACTGATCGACTGATTGTAATAAAAGATCTGCTAAATCCCGGGGAGATGCCTTTTGACAATGTAATCTCAAGAATGCAGGTAATTGTTGAGGAGATGCTGAGAGATTCTGTCTTTGCTCTGAAGTCCCGCGACAGGGAGCTTGCCGAGGATGTGGTGTCCAGGGATCGTGATGTAAACCGGCTCTACTGGCTGATATCACGCCAGTATAATCTTCTGTTGAGAAACATTTCGCTCTCACGGGAGATGGGGACGAATGTGGAGATGGCGCTCAATTATCTCCAGGTTGCAAGGGTTATGGAAAGGGCCGGGGATCAGATTGTAAAAATAGCTGAAAATGTGCTAACTCTTATGTTTATTTCGATGGAGAGGAAGATGCTTGACATCATTCAGTCGCTCTCCGTTGAGGCCATGTCAATATTCGAATCTTCGGTCAGATCCTTCTTTGAAAGGGATATGAAGGTGACAAACGATACCCTGGAGAGGGTTAGGAAGTTTAGTGAGAAGTGCAACCAGGCCAGCCATGAGCTGTTTGATGTCGAAAGGCCGGGCATCGTACACGTGGGATATATAATTGAGAACCTCAAACGTGTGGCCGAGTATTCAGGAGTGATCTGCGAAACTTCAATCAATTTCTATGTGATGACAAGCGAGTGACCAATCCAGGTTCATATCTCTCTTTTTTGCTATATAGATATATATAAAATATAGATAGGATAAATTGCAATTTGGGTAAACTATAAATCATTGGATACTCGATTTATGACTATGACAGATGTTTCGAAGATGCTTGAAAAGATTGAAGCGGATAATGTAAAGTTCATCCGCCTCCAGTTTTCAGACATCGAGGGGCAGATCAAAAATGTCGCAATTCCTGTAAGTCAGGCTGAAAAAGCCCTTACTGACGGGATTGGTTTTGACGGCTCTTCGATTGAAGGATTTGCACGTATTGAGGAGTCCGACATGGTTCTTAAGCCGGATATGGGTACATACTCGCTCCTTCCATGGAGGCCTGACAATGCTAAGGTTGCAAGGTTCATATGCGATGTACACAAACCGGACGGAACTCCTTTTGAGGGTGATCCCAGGTACATTCTGAAAAAAACTCTTGCACGTGCCGCTGAGATGGGTTACGTATTCAATACGGGTCCTGAGATGGAGTTTTTCCTCTTTAAGATGATCAATGGTGAACCATCAGTGCAGTTCCAGGATTATGGAGGGTATTTCGATCTTGCACCAACAGATCTTGCAGAGGATGTTCGTCGTGATATTATCATCAATCTGATGGATATGGGCTTTGATATCGAAGCTTCCCACCATGAGGTTGCAGAGAGCCAGCATGAGATTGATTTCAAATATGCAGACGCTCTCAAAACGGCTGACAATGTTGTGACATTCAGGTTCGTTACAAAAACGATTGCGCTTATGAACGGTCTACATGCAACCTTCATGGCAAAACCTGTCTATGGGATAAACGGCAGCGGTATGCACATCAACTGTTCACTCTTCAAAGATGGGAAAAACGCATTTTATGACTCTGAAGCCCCTCTCCAGCTTTCAAAGACTTCGATGCAGTTCATTGCAGGGGTTCTTAGTCATGTAAAGGGTATAACCCGTATTGCAAACCCTACTATAAACTCCTATAAGAGACTTGTTCCCGGTTATGAGGCACCGGTCTATGTAGCATGGAGCGCTTCAAACAGGACTGCGCTCATAAGGGTTCCTGCACCCAGAGGCAACTCAACCCGTATTGAACTCAGGAGTCCTGATCCTACCTGCAATCCCTACCTGACCTTTGCAGCAATCCTTGCAGCAGGTCTTGATGGTATAGAAAAGGATATGGAGCCTCCGGCAGGTTCGAACAGGAACATCTTCGAGATGTCTGAAGACCAGCGTATGAAGGAGCACATTGATACCCTGCCCGGGGATCTCTTCGCCTCGAACAAGTCCCTTGTTGATGATGATATTATCTGCAAGGCTCTTGGAGGTCATATCGTTGACGGACTCAACACGATTGCCAGGATCGAATGGGATTCCTTCAGGACAAATGTTCACCCGTGGGAAGTCGAAAGATATCTTACAAAATATTAATTTTTTTTTCATTACTTCTGCCAATCAAAGCGGTTAAGTGCAATAATAATCTATATTTTCTATATTGTTCCTGAATTACATATATTCAGGATCCTGACTGAGAAAATATAGGAGACTGCCGCTTCCAATGAGTTTTATTAGATCTGAACGAAAATGCATTGAAATTCTCAGAATTCTTAAGGAACACCATGAACCGGTCGGTGCCAAGAGACTCTCAGAACTAATGGGTGACAGGGGTTTTGTCCTGACCGACAGGGCCGTTCAGTATTATCTCAGTTACCTTGATGATATGGGATTTACAAGAAAGGTGGGCAACAGGGGCCGTCTCCTGACATCAAAAGGAATTGCTGAGACTGAAAGGGCGCTTGTCGATGAACGAACCGGGTTTATAATTTCCCGTCTTGAAAGACTCGCATTTAAAAGCGATTTCAACCCCGAGACCGGCCGGGGAAATGTGGGGTATAACCTCTCCGTTGTTCCTGAAGAGCAGGCTGATGGGGTTTCAAAGGCCTTTGATGAAGTTATCGAATCAGGATACAGCTTTTTTTCAGGATATAAAATGGTCGATTCCGACTCCCGCATCGCTTCCGGCCACGTAGGTTTTCTGACGATATGCAGCATAACAATGGACGGTGTTCTCCAGAAGATGGGCGTTCCCGTGCGAATGGCATATGGGGGGGTTATCGATGTTGAGAATGGAATTCCTCTGGGTTTCTCCAATCTTATCGGTTACAGGGGGACGACAATCGATCCTCTCTCCCTGTTCATCAGTTCGAAGAATACCTCCATCGGGCAGGCATGCATTGAGAAGAATGGATCTGTTCTTGCCAATGTTCGCCAGGTTCCGCAAGATGCAGCAGAACTGGTTACAGAAGGATCAAGGCTGATGCGTGAGTGCGGGTTCCTGTTTCCTGTCGCTACCGGAAGCGGTGTATTGAACACTCCCGTTGATTCATGCAGGATATCTCTTGTAGCTTACAGCGGCATGAATCTCATTGGGAATGCGGTTGAGAAGGGGTTTAATCTTAAAAATGAGATTGGGGCAGGCAATATGCCCTTTAATTCATTTGATCAGTAATCGCTGAGGTAACCGAATTCGGATATGTCGATAAGACCTTTCATTGAGTTTATCTCCACCCATCTTCCAGTCTCCATAATTGCGGCAGCAGGATTTGTTCCACCAACCATTGCTATGCCAATGTAGTTGGGTGTAACCGGTACTCCGAGAAGGGCAGTATTTGGAACTCCGATGTCCAGAACGCCGGTGATGCCGTTGTCATTTAAGTCATCCAGAACGCCGAATATACCGGATTCCGCTTCCATGTGACATTCCCTCAGGTTTGCAGTAATTGTACCGTTTCCATTATGGATGACCTCCTGTACCGATGTAGAGCCATGTGATATCATTACGGAGATGGGATCGATTGTTGTGGATTCATACCTTATCATTGCTGTGAATCTTCTTGGGGTCATATCAATTACTTCCACAAGTCCGCCCCCTATCGGGTTTAGGGGGACCCCTTTCCTGTACAGGAGTGCATCCAGGGTGAGGCTGCAGATAGTAATAATGCCCGTATGGCCATCCGGGATGGTATAATCTCCAAATGTATTTCCGGATTCGGCAAATCTGACCCGGTCCCCCAGGCATAGTCCTGCGTGAAAGACTTCATTGTAGATATCTATTGCATAGTCGAGGTCTTCTGATTTGATTAAGGAAATATTGTAGATGACCTTCCCTGTATTTTCTGTGGGGTCATAAGTCACTTTTAATGCATTTTCCTCTATCCGGTTATTAATAAATTTCAGTTGTCCGGTCATTGCTCTCCCTGTGATTCTGTTTTTAGATATTCTTATGAAAAGAAAAAAAAACTATGTATTTATAACCTGATTTTGAAGGAGTGCAGGTGTTTTAATCCTTTGAACTGTTGTTATACATACTTTTAACCTTCATCCAGTCATATTCTGGGCTATAGTACCTTTTATATCATCGGTACTGCATTGTTATTTATCAGGCAATTGAAGATTGCAAAACTTATGGATTGTGACTGAAATGAAAGAGATCAGAAACGAAATGAATTATGCGGAAATTTCCCGCAATATGGTTGAAATCCTTGGACTCCCACAATCTCCTGTGGCATTGAAATTTGCCAAATCTCCTGAAGGGATACCTGAAGGTGTAACTGAGATCGGGGAATCGATGAGACACTGTGGAATGGTTTCCATAGCGGCAAGAGATGGAAAAATATTCTATGCCACGGCCGAAAAACACCAGTGTATGGGCGGGGCCTGGGCGCTCGGTTTAAAGGAACTATCGGAATCCCTTAAGTCCGGGGAGTTCTATTATAAACTCGGGAAATTCAATTCCTGGGCGGCATGTATGAGGACGATAAGCAGGGTGCCCCACATCGAAGCACCGGGGGGAAGCGACAGGCCGGTAACCTATGCAACGGTGTATGCGCCTCTTGAAAAGACTCCTTTCGATCCTAATGTCGTTTTAATAATTGCAAAACCGATATCGATGCTGAAACTGGCGCAGGCCTGTCTTTACAAGGGTGGCGGAAGGCTTTTTTCGGAATTTGCCGGAATCCAGTCTGTTTGTGCCGACACTGGTGCATATCCGTATCTGACAGGGAAAGCGAACTTCTCACTTGGATGCGACGGTTCGAGGAAGTTCTCCGGAATCGATGATGAATACATGGTCATGGGTATTCCGGCAGAGATGCTGCAGGATGTTGCAGATGCTCTTCCGGTAGTCGTGGGTGCTCCCGGTTCGAAGTAATTCATATGAAGAAGGTACAGTCCCTCGCACTGGTGGATCTGCTGGCGCTTGTTACACTTGTGGTCATGGCCGGTTCGGGACTGGTGTTATACCTGTTCTGGCCGACAGGCAGTGGGGGGCAGGGAAAAAATCTTCTTTATGTCAGTGAATTTGTAGGGCTTACCCACCAGCAGTGGGTTCTGGTTCATGATTGGTCGGCCCTTATTTTCTTGATTTTAATGGTGGTTCATCTTGCGATGCACTACCGTTTTATGAGAAATATTATCGGGAATCTTAAAAAGTAGTTTTTTTAATTATGGTTCTGGTTTTAAAGAAGTGTATAAACATTTTTCAAAATTTCTCGAATTAGTTTTAAATTTCTTCACTAGAAGACCTAGTTATCATAATTGCGCAAATTCGCGTAGCGAATTCAGCATGGGGCTTCCCCGAAAGGGGCTTATGCCCTTTTTCTAAACTAAGGTTCTTCAATCGTTCAATCAGGTGCAACAATGAAAAAAAATCATTTTCTCTTAGATTTCTTTTCAGCAAGTTTCTCTATCGATGCGGGGTCATATTCATTCATAAATATGAGTCTGCCTTTCCTGACTGCAGAGTCCACAAAACCCTGGCCTTCCTGATTCCTGATAATGATTGTAGTAAAGCCCTCTCCGCTTCCGATGGAACCTGCAGAGATATCCGAATCTACTGCAGTGAACTCGGTACAGTGAATACATCCGGGCCTGATACAGTCTTCAATATCTTTCAGTGATATCGATTCTGTTTTATCGTCGTTCATCCTGATTTCAAGCCGGCCTTTCACATCAAAACCCCTGATATTCCATGGCTCGATTTCAAGCTCTGATCTTAGTTTACCTTCGACCAGTTTCCCGTAATCAAATGTCTCAGTGCAGAAGAGGCCGATTATCAGCCTTATTGCATTTCCGAACGGTTTTATGAGGTCATTTTCACTCTCTTTCATTCTCCTTAAGGCCTGTGCTGCGCAGGGTGTTGCAACAACTGCAATCCTGTTGTATTTTTTTGTTACAACAGCCTCTTTCAGTGCAGCAAGTGTCGGGACCCACCAGTTATAGCGACTGCCGGCAGTTGAAATTATGGCCTCTTTTGATGTGATGAGGGCCGAGAATGGTTCATGTGTCCACTTATCCTCTGATACTGTAACTACTGCATCAATCAGCCCTTCTTCAAATGCATTTGCAAGGATGGCGGTGATTGCCCCACCGCTTTGTTTTCCGGATACTTCAAAACCTGATTTTGCAGAACCTATACTGATATGATCGCCCAGCATTTTTTTTGCAGAGACGGCTTCTTCAGTACGTGGGCATGCAGAGTAGCATGCGCCGCATTCCACGTGATCGGTTAAGTCCTTGCAGTATCCGGTATTTACAGGTGCTTCGGAATCATTTCCTTTCCTGAAGATGATGGCATCGGCAGGACATACTGCCACGCATGCACCGCACCCCGAACAGATGCCCCTGTCCCATACTTCTCTCTTCAAATCTTCAAAATTTCGTCCCATTTTATCACTCCCAACAATATTTTCCTGCAAACGGTCTTGAACTGGCCGGAATTATCTTGGTATAGAAAGACCCGGAGAGGTCTTCAAAATCATGTTCAAAGAGCCTGCAGTATTCTTTTAAGTATTTTTCAAGGTCTTCCATGTCTTCACCGGAAAGCGGCTCTTTTTTTGCTCCGATTCCAAGCAGATTTTCATCAACATCGCCGCGAATGATGATCTTGCCGCCATGAATCCCGCTTCCAATTCCTTTCCCACGGACAGGTGTGTTCCTGTCGATTCCAAGGACGATAAGCAGCCCTCCTGCCATGTATTCTCCAATGAATGAGCCGGCTTTTCCCCCGACTACGAGGACCGGCCTTTTGCCGTGATATTCCTTCATGTGGATGCCACCCCTGTATCCTATATCATCCCTGACAAATACCTCGCCGCCCCTCATGCTGTGGGCGGTTGCATCGCCTGCACTTCCGTGGATGACTATCTTTCCGGAGTCCATCGTATTTCCCGGGGCATGGTCGCAGTTTCCATGCACTATCAGTGTTGGACCACTCATGAACATCCCGAGGTCGCCTCCGGGAACTCCGTTGATAACTATCTCAATATCGTCTCCTCTTATTCCGTTTCCGATAAACCTCTGGCCGCATATATTGTTGAGAACGATTCTCTTTTTTCCCTGCCTGATGAGTTCCCTTATCTTTATATTTAGGGGGGTGTAATGGAGATTTGCTGCATCTATTGTTATTGTTTCCATCAATTCACGCTCCTATCATCTTAACATCAAGAACTTTCATCATCTCTTCATCAAGCATATATCCTCTCAGCCTGTCGCGATTTCCTCTAAGGCTTTCCAGTGAGTTGATCCCGGCGGCGCCCATTAGTTCTGCAAGCTCGAGGGTCCAGCCTTTGATAAGGTTTGCAACATTCTTTGAGGCCTCGTCAGGGTTGATCCGGCTTACAAGTTCTGGCCTCTGGGTTGCGATTCCCCAGGGGCACAGTCCCCTGTAGCATGAGCCGCAGACCCTGCAGCCCATTGCAATAAGTGCAGCGGTCCCTATATAAACTGCATCCGCACCGAGTGCGATGGCCTTGGTGAGATCGGCACTGTCTCTTATTCCTCCGCTTGCAATAAGCGAGACTTCATTTCTTATCCCCTGATGCCTGAGTTTTTCATCGACGGCTGCGATTGCGGCCTCTATTGGTATTCCCACATGGTCGCGGAATACCCTGGGTGCAGCTCCCGTTCCTCCTCTGAACCCGTCGATTACCACCGCATCAGCTGAGGATCTTGCAATTCCTGCCGCAATTGCTGCAACATTGTGAACCGCGGCTATCTTGACAAATACGGGCTTCTTCCATTCTGTAGCTTCCTTTAAGCTCCTGACTAGCTGTGCAAGGTCCTCTATGCTGTATATATCGTGGTGTGGTGCAGGACTGATCGCATCGCTGTGAAGTGGGATCATCCTTGTTTTCGAGACGTCCTCCTCCACTTTTTCACCTGGAAGATGTCCGCCGATACCTGGTTTTGCTCCCTGTCCTATCTTTATCTCGATTGCTGATCCCCGTTCGAGATAATTTATATCAACTCCGAACCTCCCTGATGCCACCTGCACTATCATGTGGTTCTGGTAGGGATAGAGATCCTTGTGCAGTCCCCCTTCTCCAGTCCCCATGAATGTTCCAAGTTCTGATACTGCTTTTGCCATTGAGAGTTGTGCATTCAGTGAAATTGCACCGTAACTCATGTGGCCTATCATGACCGGGGTCTCCAGCATGAGATTGGGGGATAATTTTGTCTTCAGGTCGTAATCTCCCTTTTTAGTTCTATCAAGAACAATCTGCCGTGGTTTCTTTCCCAGATATGTCCTGAGCTCCATTGGTTCTCTTAACGGATCTATGCTGGGATTTGTAACCTGGCAGGCATCAAGGACCAGGCGGTCGAATATTATCGGGTAGTCGAGTGCATTGCCCATGCCTGAGAGGATTATCTGTCCTGAATTCGCCTGTTTGTATATTGCCTCCCTCGCCTCGCGGGTCCATACCGGGTGGCTCCTGTAGTCGTTCGGCTTCTCTTCCAGTTCAATTGCATCTCTTGGGCACATTGCGATGCACCTGTGGCAGGCTGTACATTTATGCGAATCAACAGCTATCTTCTGGCCTTCCCGCCTGAAGACGCCGTATGAGCAGTTGTCGATACATCTCTCACAAAGCATGCACTGGTCGTGGTCAACTTTGATCCTGTACTTTGATGGTGTGGCGCCTGTGCTCATCTGCGAAGCCTCCCGATTACCGGTTCTCCTGCATCCGGCATCCAGATATTTTCGAGGTTTGGCTCCATTGTTCGTATAGCGGCCTCTTCACTCGAAATATACAGCCGGTCTCCTGATTCTGCAGCTACCATGGGTCGTAATTTGATGCGATCTGTGAATCCGGCAATATAATCCGGTCTTGCAACCACAATTGCAAACGGTCCGTTCATCATCGCAGGGCCATATGCCATCCTGAGTGCGGTATAGATGTCCCTGTCTTTTCCTGACATCTCATCGATCTCATCCCAGAAAGGGGGTGCCAGGGCTTTGACCATCATCTCCGGCGGGAGTTCATGCCTTCGTCCGAGCAGATCTGCAAGATATGCAACGACTTCGGTATCTGTCAGCATGGTGCATTTGTAACCGAAACTTTCGAGATATCTTTTATTGGTTCCGTATGATGTAATCTCTCCGTTGTGTATTACACTCCAGTCGAGAAGGTTGAAGGGATGTGCGCCCCCCCACCACCCGGAGGTATTCGTCGGGTAGCGGTTGTGTGCAAGCCAGAGATATCCTTCATAGTCCTGAATCCTGTAGAAGTCTGCAACCTCTTCCGGCCATCCCGATGCCTTGAATACTCCGATATTTTTGCCTGATGAATATACGAGAGCTCCGTTGACTTTGGTATTGATTCTTGTTATGAGGCTGATAATTATATCCTCTTCCAGTGATTCGCTGCTGGCAAAGAGTGATGTGTCAGGTTTAAAAAAATACCTCCACGGGATATGTTTCTTTAACATCCTGCCTTTACTGTATGTAGGGATCTCCTCCGAATGTTCTATTTTGCCCCATTTTTCCAGAAGTTCTTCTACTGCAACCTTTGGTTCAACAAGGTTATCATAGAACAGGTGGAGTGCGTAATAATCGGCAAAATCCGGGTATGCTCCGTATACTGCATATCCTGCACCTTCTCCGCTTCCTCTTTCATTCATCAATGATAGTGCCTTCTTGATAGCCTCTCCATTCATGCTGTTTCCAAGACGATCGATGACGCTTATAATTCCACACATGTTAATCACTAAACCCGGAATCTGTTATATCGGTAATAATCAATATCTGGTAATAATTAAGATTCACTAAATATATATAGTAATATGTAGAAGGAAATTTCCATCTCTCTATTGGTTACGAATAGAATTATGAATGGCAAAAACCTTTATTTTATCCATGAAAGATGCTGATCTTTCCGCTATCCTGAAACGTATAGAGGATGACGGTGTAAAATTCGTCAGGTTGCAGTTTTCCGATATCCAGGGGCAGGCTAAAAATGTTGCAATCCCTGCTGCCCAGGCTGAAAAGGCGCTTACTGACGGGATTTCTTTTGACGGGTCATCAATTGAGGGATTTGCCCGCATTGAGGAGTCTGATATGGTCCTAAAGCCGGATCACGGGACATATACTATTCTTCCATGGAGGGTTGAGAAAGGAAAAACAGCCCGTTTCATTTGTGATGTCTGTACGCCTGATGGCAGATCGTTTGAAGGAGATCCCAGATATGTCCTGAAGAAGACGATAGCACGGGCGGAGGAGATGGGTTTCACGTTTAATACTGGTCCTGAACTGGAATTTTTCCTGTTTAAAATGATAAATGGTGAGCCAAGTCTGACCTTCAAGGATCATGGTGGATACTTCGATCTTGCCCCTACAGATCATGCAGAGGATGTCAGGAGGGACATAGTTATTGCCCTGACTGATATGGGCTTTGATATAGAGGCCTCTCATCACGAGGTTGCAGAGAGCCAGCATGAAATAGATTTTAAATATGGGGATGCTCTTTCAACTGCGGATAATGTGATAACCTTCAGGTTTGCGACAAAGACTATCGCTCTTCATAATGATCTTCATGCCACATTTATGGCAAAACCGATATTCGGGATCTGCGGAAGCGGGATGCATATCAATTGTTCTCTCTCTAAAGATGGAAAGAATGCGTTCTATGATCCTGAAGCACCATTACAGCTGAGCAAAACTTCTATGCATTTTATTGCGGGGGTCCTTGATCATATACGTGGGATCACGCGTATCTCAAATCCTACTGTCAATTCATACAAACGCCTTGTTCCCGGGTATGAGGCACCCGTATATATCGGCTGGAGTGCTTCGAACAGGACTGCACTTGTGAGGGTTCCCGCTCCAAGAGGGAATAGTACGAGAATTGAACTAAGAAGTCCGGATCCAACCTGCAATCCCTATCTCACATTTGCCGCGATACTTGCTGCAGGTATTGAGGGTATAACAGAGAAGACCGAACCTCCGGTTAGTATTGATAAGAATATATTTGCAATGTCTGAGGCTGAACGAAAGGCTGCAGGGATTGATACTCTTCCTGGAGATCTTATTTCTGCGAATGATTATCTTGTCTGCGATTCCCTCCTGTGTGATACGCTGGGCCGCCATATAATTGATGGGCTTGATTCTATTGCTAAAATGGAGTGGGATTCCTACAGGACTGCTGTACATCCGTGGGAAGTTGAGAATTATCTTACGAGATACTGATATATATTCTATATAATCTATTTTCCACACCTACAAAATCTTTATATTCGGTAGAACTCAACTTCCATCTGTCAAATTGTTGATAGCCGGTCAAAAAGTATTTTATGACCGGCCCCTTACTGGACTTATCTGATCCGGTACTGGAAAAGAAGGAGAAGAAGAAAAATGATAGATAGTGGAGATACGGCATTTATTATCATCTGTACAGCGATGGTGATGCTAATGACTCCTGGTGTCGGACTGTTCTATGGTGGGATGGTCCGCAACAAGAGTGTAATATCGATGATTGCACTGGCAATTGTTGCATTCGCTGTTGTCAGTATCCAGTGGGTTCTCTTCGGGTACTCTCTTGCATTTGGTACTGATGTAGGTGGATTTATTGGTGGTCTTGATTATGTAGGACTGAATGGTGTAGGTCTTGATGGTGATGGTATACCTGATATGCTGTTTATGGTGTTTCAGCTTGTATTTGCCGGCCTGACACTTGCGATTCTGACATCCGGATTTGCCGAGCGTGTCAAATTAAGTGCATTTATCGTATTCGGTGTATTATGGACGACTCTTGTGTATGATCCCCTTGCTCACTGGGCATGGGGCGGCGGCTGGGCGTCACAGCTTGGAGCTCTTGATTTTGCCGGCGGAACTGTAGTTCATATCAGTTCAGGATTCGGGGCACTTGCTGCGGCACTGATAATCGGTAAGCGTCTTGGATTCGGCCAGGAAACAATGAAGCCTGCAAATATTCCCCTGACTCTGTTGGGCGGTGCTTTGCTCTGGTTCGGCTGGTTCGGGTTCAATGCAGGAAGTGAACTGGCAGCAGACGGGATTGCAGCAAATGCTTTTGTTGTAACAAACATCGCTGCAGCTGCAGGGGCTCTTGCCTGGATGGGAGCATCGTGGTACCATGGCAAACCAAGCTCCCTTGGAATGATCTCGGGAGCTATTGCAGGACTTGTTGCAATCACTCCTGCGGCAGGATTCGTTGATGTTAAGTCTGCCATTGTAATTGGTATCATTGCAGGTCTTCTATGTTACGGGGCTCTTTTGTTCCGTGTAAAGAGGGGACTCGACGAATCGCTTGATGCATGGGCTATCCATGGTGTCGGCGGTTTCTGGGGTGCACTTGCAACAGGTATATTCTGTATGGCCGCCATCGGCGGAGTTGACGGGCTGATATATGGGAACCCCGGCCAGCTTGCAATACAGTTCCTCGATGCGGTTGTCGCAATGGGATATGCATTCATAGTGACGTATATAATCGCTCTGGTTGTGGACAAGACAATCGGTCTTCGTGTTGATGAGGATGAAGAATACGTGGGCACAGATATCGCCCAGTTTGGAGAATCGCTCCTGTGAGGAGGTGTTTTAGATGAAGAAGGTAGAAGCAATAATTCGCCCGGAAAGGCTGGACAAGGTCTCTGCGGCACTCCTGGAAGGCGGGTACAACGCAATGACTGTAACTGAAGTTAAGGGTCGTGGGGCACAGAAGGGAATCGCTCTTCAGTTTCGCGGTAAGGAGATAGTTGTTGACATGATTCCCAAGGTAAAGATCGAGATTGTGATCGGTGACGGTTCTGTAGATGATATTGTCGGTATCATTCGCGCCAATGCACGGACCGGCAGAAACGGTGATGGTAAGATCTTTGTCTATGATATAGAGAAATGTCTTGGTGTAAGGTCTGATTAAGGAAAAAAACTCTTCCTGGATCCGGGAACACCTTCATTTTTTTACAACTTTCAATTTTTTTATCCTGTTATTATTAGTTAACTATAGCAACCATTATAAATTGTAGGAAGAAAACTTCCTTCTTACAATTTGATCTATCAGGAGTTTAACATGGAAATTAATGAAATAATGATAAATTCATCTTTTATTCTCATATGCACTGCAATGGTAATGCTGATGACACCTGCGGTTGGGATTTTTTATGGAGGTCTTGTACGGAAAAAGAACCTGATTTCGATGCTGATGCTTTCATTCATCTCATTAGCCCTTGTTACTGTACAATGGACATTCTTTGGATATTCTCTTGCATTCGGTCCTGATATTGCCGGTTTTATCGGAGGTTTGGATTACATATTCCTGAATGGAGTCGGTATGCAGGGAGATCCCATTCCTGATATGCTGTTCATGGTATTCCAGTTGGTTTTTGCTGCTGTAACGCTTGCAATAATTACTTCTGCTGTTGCTGAAAGGGTCAGGGTCAGCGCCTTTATCTTATTCGGACTTTTATGGACAACACTGATCTACGATCCCCTTGCCCACTGGATGTGGGGCGGCGGCTGGGCTTCACAACTCGGGGCACTTGATTTCGCCGGAGGGATAGTTGTCCACATTGGTGCAGGATTCGGTGCTCTGGCTCTTGCACTGGCAGTCGGCTCAAGATTTGGTTACGGAGATCATAATATGGAGCCTCATAATATCCCGCTGACTCTTTTGGGCGGTGCTTTGCTCTGGTTCGGCTGGTTCGGGTTCAATGCCGGTAGTGCACTTGCAGTTAATGAAGTTGCCATAAATGCCTTTATCGTTACAAATATATCTGCAGCATGCGGGGCCCTTTCATGGATGGCAGCATCATGGATCAACGGAAAACCCAGTTCAATGGGTATGATCTCCGGGGCGATTGCGGGTCTTGGGGCAATAACTCCTGCAGCCGGTTTTGTAGGGCCGGCCGCTGCGATATGCATTGGTACAATTGCAGGTCTCATATGTTATGGTGCAATGCTCCTGAGGCTGAAAAAGAACTGGGATGAGTCGCTTGATGCATGGGCAATTCATGGAGTTGGAGGTCTGTGGGGGACACTGGCACTGGGAATATTTGCTGTTCCTGTAATCGGCGGGGTAGCCGGAGTTTTATCCGGAAATTTCAATCTTATTCTGGTTCAGATTATAGCCGCCGCTGCTGCGGTTATCTATGCTTTTGCCGGAACCTATGCTCTTGCAAAAATTATTGATAAATTCATAGGTCTCAGGGTATCTGAAGATGAAGAGTATGTTGGCCTTGATATATCCCAGCATGGAGAGAAGATTTCATAAATTTCTAAATCAATTTTTATCCCTGGTTTATTTTCTCTGCGGATGATGTTTTATGAAAGAAATAAAAGGTGTTTTACTCGATATCGATGGTGTCTTATATTCAGGAGACAATTCCGTTCCCGGTGCATCGGATACGATTTGTTTTCTGGAAGAAAATGATATTCAATTCAGGTGCCTTTCAAATACCACAAGGAAATCACGGGCATCAATCTCAAAGAGGCTGAAAAGTTACGGGCTTTGCATTCCTGAAGAATATATAATCACTCCTGCTTCGGTTGTTGTCTCCTTATTAAAAAAGAGCGGAATCCGGCGATGTTTCTTTCTCACCTGCGGCGACGTACTTGATGATCTTTTAGAGGACGGAATAACCGGGAGCGAACACGATGCACAGGCTGTTGTTGTCGGGGATGCGGGTGAAAACTTCAACTATGAATCAATGAATAAGGCATTCAGGCTAATTGATGGAGGTGCTTCGTTTTACGCTCTTGAAAAAGACAGGTACTGGATGGATAATGACGGGCTTTCGCTTTCTGCCGGTCCTTTTGTATACGGGCTCGAATATGCGACCGGCAGGTCCGCCTGCCTGGTTGGAAAACCTTCGGCTGCATTCTTTGAAAAGGCTCTTGATTCGATGAATATTGATCCTTCCGGGGCTGTAATGGTCGGAGATGATATTAATAGTGATGTCGGCGGGTCCCAGAATGCCGGTATAAAGGGAGTTCTTGTCAGGACAGGCAAGTTCGATGAAAAAAAGCTGGTAGAATCAGGGGTTAAACCTTACAGGGTAATTGATTCTGTTGCCGGACTGCCAGATATTATCTGCAGCAGTACCTGACAAAATTGCCGATCACCCATTCATTTCTTACTTCGGGATGAAATAGAACTCCCCAGACCTGTTTTGAGATATGCTTTACGACCTCCGGTCCTGTAACTGATTCGGCCAGTAATGTAAAGTTTCCATTTGGTTGTATCCGCATTCCGTGCAGTTTATAAGCTTCAAAAATTTCTGTTGCATTGAATATTTCATCATTTTTTACCGGGACAATATTTTTCATCCCGATTTCCAGTGATTCCGTCAGTTCTCCTCCGTATGCAAGAGCGACAACCTGCATGCCTGCACAAACTCCCAGAACAGGGACTCCGGTATTTTTTATCAGTTCAATCAGCCGTTCGTTTTCCCTGAACCCGTTATCCTTAAGTGCAGTTCCGCAGAGGATGATGGCGTTGAAATCATCCTGTTTCTCCAGGTCTGGTAAGAGATGATGTACGATCCTGAAATCTTCTCCTGCAGATTTTACAATATTTACAATCGGGTCGACAAACTCCGGATGCGAGAGCGAGTCTTCTTTCCAGCAGAGATCGATTATCAGTATCATTTCTCCTCCAGGTGCGCCTCTTTTATTATATAGCGGCCGTTGTAATTTTTGCAGAAGGATTCAGACTCGTCGATAACGATTCTTTTGGAGAAGAATGGGGCATCGAGGACAAAGGATTCATATTCGCCGCCCTCTCCTGAGAGGGTGATGGAATATTTCTCTGATAATAATTTTAATTCGTTCACCAGCTGGCTGTCGATCTCCCGTCCAAGCCATTCTTTTTCGAAAGGGTATGAGAAAACCCCTGCGATTATGACCTTAAAACCCGAGGAGATAATCTTCTGCATATATTCTTCCTGGTTTGTGTACCAGAGAGGCGAAAAACACCATATGTTCAGCTCACGGCAGATTCGCTGAATCCTTGAAGCCTGGTAGACTGACATTACAGCTCCGGTTACTATCCCCTCAATATCATATCTCTCAATCGCTGCCGCAATTCCGGCTTTTAAATCATCAAGCTCCTTCTCTTCTTCTCCCTGCGACTCGATCCGTATCTGTGGGATTCCTGCAGCCTCAGCCTGAAGAGCGGAGAGACTGACATTCGGGGTGTGGAACATATAACTGTGATCGTTCTTTGAAAGAATTGATATCAGGCATACGACCTCCTCTGACTTCATCGCCAGGTGGCATGCAAATACCGAATCCTTTCCTCCGGAAAAAAGAACGCCCAGTTTCATGAATCAATCATCTTCATTCCATGGAATTATCATGGCAAACGAATCTTCCGTATCGATTGATAGTATTCCCGATTCTATCGTGAAATCCAGAAGATGTCCTCCGTAATCCCTGTCGCCACTGATGAAGTGCAGGTGGAATCCTTTTGCATTAACACCGTTCATATATGCAGGATGCCAGAATCCGACAGCTGTTCCTTCAATGTCTGTGCCCGGGAAGGTGGTCTGTTCAGCGGGGATCACATCGTTAAGCGGTCTATATGGGCACTCCTGTGCAGGGATACTCCTTGTAAGTATCTCGCTGAATCTCCCGTCGAGTCTTATTGTATTGATTGTGGTAGCAGAAGGCAGCTTTTCAACTATAAAGTCCTGTATGTCCGAATAGTTTATGGGCTGTTCGATTTTTATTACTATATCGGGCTCAAAAAAAGTGACCTCAGCAAATGGGGTGATCATTTCACCTTTAACGGTGCTTACGGCTCCTTCATTGTCGATCCTGTAGGCAGTTCCGTCGACAAGAACCATCTCTCCGTTCAGTCTGTCGAAGGTTCCAAGCCCCGTGTCTCCGTATTTCAGGACCTCTTCGTATGATATTGTTCCGTTATATCCGCCTTCCATCAGCCATTCGAAAGGTGCAGACTGGTAAACGGTGTCTTCAGCCTGTACCTCTGCCGGACTTAATGAAACAACTGCTGCGGAAATAAAAAATACAATTGCTATTGCAGCTCCAAAACCTAGAATATGCTCTTTTTTCATCTTTTCACCTGATTTATCCTATTTTTTGTTCAGTGACTGTTCAACAGTTCTGTCTTTCGCTTTTCAAGTTTCTTTCTATCCTTTTCTGATGGTGTTTTCTTTCCGGTTACGGGATCGTATCCGAGATAATACATGGCTGTGGATCTTGTCGTCGGAGTCGGTGTAAAGATCTGTGACTGCGCTCCTGAAAGCCGGTATTTGTTTAAAAATCCCATAGTCTCACGGATCTCCTGTTGTCCTTCTCCCGGATGGCCGGCAATAATATACGGGGTCAGAATGATTTTTTTCCCTGTCTCACTGCAGGCACTTAAAAATCTCCTGTAGAATTCATCGAAAATTTTTGTTCCCGGCTTGTTCATAAGTTCAAGTATCCTGTCACTTCCGGATTCCGGTGCAACCTTCATCCTCCCGGAGATATATCTCTCAATTAACGCCTTCAGTGAATCATCTTCAAGTATGCAGTGTTCGTACCTTATCCCCGAATTAATCTGCACTCTTTTAACATTACTGACTTTCAGCGCATCATCAAGGATTGATATATACTCTTTTGTTCCCGGAACAAGATTCCTGCAGCCGTCTCCGGATTTAAGGCAGTCGTGAGTTGTGCATCCCCCGGATTTGCACGCCGATCCGTACATGTTGGCTGTAGGGCCACCTATGTCGCTTATTGTCCCCCGGAACTTTTTTTTTCCTGCAATTTTTTCGATCTCTTTCAGTACCGATTCTCTACTCCTCGAGACAATCTCCCTTCCCTGGTGTGCGGAGATTGCACAGAAGGAGCAGTTGCCATAACAGCCCCTGTGGGATGTAACCGAGGTTTCGATCATATCGAATGCGGGAATCCTTTTGTACTTCGGGTGCGGCTTTCTTTCAAAATCAAGATCGTAGATATAATCCAGCTCTTCAGGCGTTATCAATCTTTTCGGCTGCTGGATATAATATCTTGTATCATATTTCTGGATAAGGACATTTCGATCGTCATTATCTTCAAATATGTTCCAGGTTTCAGCAAAACTGTCCTTGGAAGCCTCGACCTCATCGAAAGAAGGCAGAAATACTGCATCTTCATATCCGGTGCAGTCCTTTCGTATTACTGCGGTATTGGGGATCTGAATGTCTTCGGGCAGCACTCCCTTTTCAAGCGCCTGTACCGTTTCGAGGAGCGGAAACTCTCCCATTCCGTATATGAGGATATCCGCTTTTGAATCGAATAAAATACTCCTCCTGATCTTATCCGACCAGAAATCATAATGTGCGATCCTTCTCAGGGATGCCTCTATTCCGCCGATTATAATGGGAACATCTTTACACGCAGTTTTTATCTGGTTGCAGTATACGGGGATGGTCCGGTCAGGCCTGATCCTGTACTTTTTACCTTCCCCTTTTCTGGAAAAAAATGGATTCCCGTCTTCACAGAACCGATCCTCTTTCCTTGGGATTTTTTTGGCGGTATAGTTGATGACCATGGAGTCTGCCTGTCCGCCGGATACTGCAAATGCAATCCGGGGGATTCCAAGTTCAAGGAAGCTTTTTGGATTCTTCCAGTCGGGTTGTGATATAATGCCAACCTTATAACCGTTCTTTTCAAGGAACCTGCCGAGAATTGCCATTGCAAATGATGGATGGTCCACGTATGCATCGGGTGTGACTATGACAACGTCCGGTTGTTCGATGCCCTGCTCCTGCATATCCTGTTTTGAGGTCGGAAGAAACATGATAAAATTGCCTGAAACTACTGTTAAAAAATTGTATTGAAAGAAGAAAAATGTTGAGAAAAATTAGATTATTCAAGAAGAATGTCGAGGGCTTCGTCCCTGTATGATTCCATTACATACGGGATGCCCGAAACTTCGGTGGCTTCCGGAGTCAGTGACATGAGATCGTTTCTTGAGATGGAGTCAAGGCTGAAGTTGCGGCTTCCTGCCATGATCTGCTGCATTCCGGTTCTGAAGCGCTGTGCATATGTGTATATTCCGATAGCGCCGAGCGGGATCTCGTTGATTCTTCCGTCGTATTTTTCCTTGAGTTCTTCGTATGAGACAAAGATCTCCTCGATCCTTGAACCGTATTTGGATACAGTCTTTGGAAGTTCGCCTTTATCGAGCCACTTTCCGATGTTCTTTCCGACCATTCCCGGGATCATAAGGCCGCGGCCCATGCAGACAGCCTTGAAGTAAGGTGCACCCATGCAGAGAGCCTTGAAGGCGTTTGCTTCGTCTGCGAATCCGCCGGCGATTGCGAGGTCAGGTACGCGGTAGCCCTTCTTCTCGAGTTTTGTTGCAAATTCGTATGCAAGTGACTGGAGATAGAATGTCGGGATACCCCATTCGTTCATCATAGGCCAGGGGCTCATTCCTGTTCCGCCCGGTGCTCCGTCGATTGTTAGCAGGTCGATCTTTGCCTCTGATGAATAGCGGATTGCCATTGCAAGCTCTTTCATTGAATATGCACCGGTCTTGAGTGTTACACGCTTGAAACCGATGTCGCGGAGACGGTCGACTTCCTCGAGGAATCCTTCTTTGGTAACAAATCCAAGTCGTGAGTGGCGCTCGAATTCCTTGATCGCTCCGTCTTCGAAGGCCTTCTGGATGTCGTGGCGTGTGGGGTCCGGAAGGACGATGTATCCACGCTCTTTGAGTTCTGTTGCACGTGAAAGCGAGCGGACCTTGATCTCTCCGCCGATGCACTTTGCTCCCTGTCCCCACTTGAGTTCAAGGGTTTCGAGGTTGTGCTTGCTGGATACGTATTCTGCTGTTCCGAGCCTTGTGTCCTCAACGTTCATCTGGACGAGAATTTCTCCGAATCCCTCGTGGAATTTCTTATAGGTCTCGATCCTTCTGTCCATCTCGGGGGATTCAATCACCTTGCCTTTGTTGTCGAGCTTGAGTTCGGGGTCGACACCACAGACATTTTCTCCACATACAAGTGTGATACCTGCAATTGCCGCTCCGACTGCGAAGTGTTCCCAGTTTGTACGGGCAATATCTGTTGAACCGAGTGCTCCGGTGAAGATCGGGACCTTCATCGGCACTTTAATGTCCCATCCGTATTCGGTCTGTGTATCGACGTCCTCAAATACTGCAGTGTCGGGGTCTGCTTTAACACCTGCGGGAAGTCCACGTGCTCCTACTGCATATCCGTGAATGTTCAGGTGCGAGTAGTCGATCGGGTAGTCCTTGTCTGCTCCTGCGGTTACTTCTCCGAAGGGGCCGGGGTACAATACCTCACGTCCTCTGAATGAAGAGAGCCATATGTCACAGTTTCCTTTGCATCCGTCTACACATCTTGAACAGAGACCTGACATCGGAACGACATTCTTTGAACGGTTTGATGTGTGTACAGCCTCATTTGCATTTGGGGTCTTCAGGTTTACCATATTTTACCTCCAGATTTTGGTATTGCAGGACAGATTCTCTGCTGTAGAAATGGACCTGCGATAATAATACCATAGAAATTCCAGGAATTAGGAATTTCCTGAAAAAAGCATGTTTCAGACATGCCGTGATCACCCACTTTTCTATGAGTGCCTACAAACATCTTCTTTCTAATGCTTATAATGTTTTCTATATATTCTATTGTATTCGGGCAAATCCAAAATATAATTATAGAGTTAAAAAAAATTAAAAAAAAGAGATATCAGTAGAATTTGATGCCTACATCTTTCATATTGTTAAATTTGGCAATATTTAGAATCAGGGGTGTGATACTCTCAATTATTGGAGATACATCAAGAGGTCCGGCATCGTAGGCCCTTAGTTCCGAAACCTCCTGCACAAGGTCTATAACAATCTTTTTTGCAGAGGGGTCGTCACCGCAGACAGCAACAGAATAATCCAGTCTCTCATCAAGGTTCTTCCATTTTTGTGCTGAGATATTATTGAATGCGGCAACTATTTTCGCACTTTCAGGCAGCATCCTTTTAATGGCAAGGGCTGCCGATCCTTCAACAGGCGGATCATAGAAGAAATGATCTGATTTTCCGATCGGGTTTACCGGTGTAATGATAATTTTATCCTCAAATCCTGATAGAGAACTGATTGTTGATTCGAGGTGTTTATAATTTATCGAAAGGACGACAATATCACCAAGATCAACTGCCTCCTGATTTGTAACTCCTGAGCACCGGGCTGATATTCCTCTCTCTGAAAGGGCCTTAATCATACATTCGCTGGTTTCACATGCCTTGTCTTTATCACGAGAGCCGATATAGATCTCGTGGTTGTGTGAAAGCCTGTGGGCCAGTCCTTCCCCTATATCACCCGTACCTCCGATAATGCCTATCTTCATGATAATTCCTGAATATGGTTGTATTTGACAATATGATAAGATTTATCATATTTGATTTGAGAGAATAGCGAAGCCCGGGCCTGCCTTATTTATAGTGACAGGTCACTTTTGGAATTGGCAGGCATCCCTCCGGCTCCTTTATTTTCTGCAACGATTATTACTCCTTCATCGTAAAGCCTGTTTATCATAATTGCGCAAATTCGCGTAGCGAATTTAGCACAGGGCTGCCCCGGAGGGGCTTATGCTCTACCAGAACCAATAACACTTTTTATCGTAATTTGTTAGTAAAAAGCTTTAGTTCCTGAATTTCGAGAATATTATCAGCAGGTTAGAAAAAAAAATTAGTGATCTATCTGTTTCAGGATATTTTCCATAACTTCGTCAACATGTTCCCATGTAATCTTATTCTGGTCACTTCCGCCGTCTCTTTTAAGAATAAAGGGTCTCCCCTCGTCACCGGCTATTCTCATTTCCTGGTCGATGGGAATTCTGCCGAGGTATGGTACTCCAAGCTCTTTTGCAGCCTTTTCTCCTCCGCCTCTTCCGAATAGATCGATAACTTCTCCACATTTTGGGCACACGAGTCCACTCATGTTCTCGACAATGCCAAGGACCTTTAATCCAAGTTTTTCAATGAATTTTACTGATTTGGAGGAATCAAGAATTGCGACGTCCTGTGGTGTTGTTACAATGACCGCACCTGCAATATTTGGTGCGAGCTGAGCTACCGACAATGCCTCATCGCCTGTGCCGGGCGGGAGGTCGACAACCAGAAAGTCAAGTTCTCCCCAGTTAACCTCTTCAAGGAACTGCTTTATTGCAGTATTTTTCATTGCGCCTCTCCAGATGACGGGGCTTGAGGTGTCGGGAAGCAGGAAGGCCATTGAGACGACACCCAGTTTGCCGGATATCTTTACCGGCTCGATGGTCTTACCGTCGTAGGATCCAAGTTTCTGGTCCTCGATCCCGAGCATTTTTGGTATATTCGGGCCATGAATGTCCATGTCTGCAAGGCCTGTATTGAATCCTTTATTTGAGAGTGCCATAGCAAGATTTGTTGCAACTGTGCTCTTTCCAACACCGCCTTTGCCACTGAGAACCAGAATTACGTTCTTAACATTCATCTGCACTTTTGACTGCAGACCTGAGGCTGTCTTCTGTGGATCATTGCAGGTTGTCGCTGACGGACATGATGAACACTGGCCGTCGCATGCTGATTGTTCTTTTTTTTCTGCCATTATTTGTTACTCCATTGTTCAGAATAATTAAAGAATTTTTAATTCAGAATCTATAAAACTATCAATTCTGCCAGATGTTTTGACAGAGATTTGGAAAAAAATTTAGTTTTTTTTCAGTAACTATCGCATACTTCATGAAAAAATGATGGGATTGATTGATAAATTATTTGTTTTATTCGATTTTTCGATTAAACAGGATCCTCAATTCATCCTGCATTATAAAATGATTCGTTTTTTACAGCTGTTTTTCTTCTATTTAATTCCTGGATGCAGCGGCAGATATCACAAATTGTTACCGATCCTTCTCCTGTAATAACCCCGTCTGCCCAGGATTCAATTATATCATCCAGATCTGTTGTTATATATATTAGCCCTGATCCCCGTTTTCTGCTCATGTACTGGGATACTGCAGCCCTGGATAATCCCATCCATTTTGCCACCTTTGCCTGCGGGATCCCTTTATCTTCTACCAGTCGGCAGACAAGCTCTGCACGAAGCTGCGGAAGGTAATTTCTGACAATTTCATCACATGTCATTATGTCGCATACGGGAATGTTCATACCGCAGCCACATCCGGAGAATCTTTCAATCCGGCGGCTTCCTTCTTTTGGTAAAGAACCTGTCTGGCGTCCCGGAAATTGAACTTCTCAATGATTAGGCCCTTCTCTTTTAATCGCTTCAGTGCATAGCGAATTGTGCGGGGGGCAATCTCTGCTTCGTTTGTCATGTCTTTAAACGTTCTCGGTCTTCCATCATCAAGCAGTCTCATCAGTGTTCTTGCAGATGGTGGCAAACCGGATCTGTTCACGGCGTTAACAGCTACCATGATACTTAGTTAACGCTGTTAACACATATAATTATCGCATGGGGCAATTGATAGAAATATAATTAAAAAGATGAAGTGAACTGTAAAAAAATTATAGAGGTTAGATTAATTATTTTTTAGATATTCAGTTGCAAAGGAGATTCAATTATTGATTCATTGAATAAGATCTTATAATTCCCCTGTATACTTCAACTGATTTTTTTAAATCATTTACAGAGACTCTTTCATCAACCCCGTGAAGAGTCTCGATCTCACCTGGGCCGTATTCAATTACATTAAATCCTTTTTTTCTTAAAAATCTTGCATCAGTGGCGGCCCACTGTAAGAATGGGGTAGGGATGACCCCGTATACCTGCCGGATATTTTCCAGCGCCGTATCGACGATCCTCGAATTTCGGTCTGTATAGGTCGGTTCAAAAAATTCCTTTACACTTATTTTATCATTACTGGCAACAGAACGAAGCTCTTCAAGAATATCATCCGGATTACAGCCCCAGGGGATTCTCATTTCAAGTTCGAGACAGCATTTCTGGGCGATTATATTGACCTTCTCTCCTCCCCTGATGATTCCCGGGTTGTAGGTTACTTTTTTCAGGACATTTCCCACTTTCCTGAAGTCCATTATCTTCTCTATAACCTTTTCTGATTCATTGATGATCAGATCAAATTCGGTTGTATATGAATAGGTTCTCTTGTTTATCTCTTTTACATGGCTGATGAAGTCAAGGGCCTTTTCGATTGAGCTGATTCCTATTTCGGGGTAAAGGGAGCCGTGACCGGGTTCTCCGCTGAATTCAATTTTAAGCCTCATTATCCCTTTCTGTCCTATGGAAGGATGACTGACAGGAGTACATTCTGCAATAATACAGTCGCAGGGCTGCATGAATCCTTCTTCAATAAGGTGCCTGATTCCTGCCGGACCGCCGGTTTCTTCATCGCAGACAAAACATAGATTTGCAGAAATATCCGGATTTTCAATCATTTCTTCAATAAAGGCAGTCAGTATTGCGGCACAACCTCCTTTCATATCTGCAGCACCCCTCCCAAATATATAACCTTCAGAAATTTTGCCTGAGAATGGATCATACTGCCATCCTTCAGCGATTGCAGGGACGACATCGACATGTCCGAGAAGAAGAAGCGGAAGGTTGCCAAAACCTGTAAAAATGTTGCACTTTCCCCCCTCAAGATTTGTTCTTTTGTAAGGGATGTTGAATTTATCAAAAATATTTTGAATATAATCTATTACATCTGATGTCTTTCCGGGCGGGTTTTCACTGTTGATCCTGATTAGATCGGAACAGATCTCTACAACATCGGGTCTTTCATTCATCTTTTTGTCGCCATAAATTCATTGAAGAGTTTGTCAAGTGAGGCATCCGTGTACATACTTTTAATGAAGTCCGGCGAAAAAAACTCTTCAATCCAGGTGAGAAGCTGATTTACGGCAGTCGGCTGGTTGCTGTCAGGATTGATGGAGATCCTGAAACTCCTGTATCCTGCAGGTTTGGAATTGTCATAAATATCTCTCCATAGTGAGGGGAGGGATCCGAATTTTTCCGGATGATTCTCCTTGATCCAGTTTATGAATTCAGGGAAATAAACCCTGTCGCCTTTCTTCTCTTCATCAATTCTCCATCTCATGTATTCCATATTCATCTTATTTCTCACATTGTGGTAGTTATATGCCAGAATACATGTGGAAAAATCGATATGGGCTATTGCGTCCATGAAATAGAAGTATAATACCTGGTTGAAATCACCCACGGATTCAAGAACCAGTGATTTGCTGTAAAGAGTTTCCAGAACATGATGATATTCATTTTTTTCGATAAGCATGTTTACCAGTTTAACTGGCGATCAAAAATATTTTTGCAAAAGAGCATATTATTTAAAAAACGGTTCCCTCGAATCGACTGCCTTTTTAAAGAGGTTTTCGAGTTCTTCTCCTGTCTTCCCTCTGATATCAATGTGATTGTCGTTTCTGAGCAGGCACGGCTTGAGCAGACCGTCAGATGTTATTCTAAGGCGGTTGCAGTGTGCACAGAATTCATTGTTGTGCATCGGTCTTACAATCTCTATCTCTGCTCCATCAAGGCAGTATTTTTTACGATGATGCATCCTCCGTGTTATGATTGTCTTCGATCTGCTTTTAAGATCTTCTTCAAGCCGGTTTATGTCAAATCCGCCGCAGTCATCTTTGCTGAAATCCATGAGTTCTATGAATTGCAGTATCAGATCTTTTCTTGATTTAGCAAATTCTATGAAGTCTTCAACCTCATCGTCGTTCACGCCTGCAAGCATTACTACATTAAGTTTAACGGGGGTGAGGCCTTCATGAAGTGCGGAGTCTATCCCGTCAAGAACCCTGTCGAGGTAGTCCATTCCGCTGATCTCCCTGTACCTGTCCGGTTTAAGACTGTCAATGCTGATATTGACCCTCGATAGTCCCGCTTCCTTTAAGTCATGTGCACAATCAGCGAGAAGTGTTCCGTTGGTTGTAAGCGAGGACTGCATACTGTCCGGAATTGCAGATATGATATCGCAGAGATCTTTTCTCAGGAGCGGTTCTCCCCCGGTAAGCTTCACGCTGTTCATATTGAAGAGCTCTGCAACCCTGAATATCTCCCTTAGTTCTTCAAATGATATCTCTTTTCCAGGATTTTTTTCTCCCTCCCTGTGGCAGTATGCACATTTGAGGTTACACCTGGGAGTAAGGCTTATTCTGAGATTTGTTACCGGTCTGTTGAAACGGTCAATCAGATGCTGCATGGTTTCCTCTGAAATTTTTGGCAATTATGTAAGTTTCTGTACTTCCTCTTCTGGATGCTTTTGTCCTGTAGACTTTCACCGAGTAGAATGAATTCCTGATATCTTCAAGCAATTCGGTAAACATCTCTCCCTGGAAGGATTTGATGACAAAATTTCCGCCCGGTTTGAGAACTTTCAGGACAAATCCGAAGGCATCTTCATTGAGCCCGATTGCTCTTGCCTGATCGTAGGTTTTATTGCCTGAAAACTTGGGCGAGGCATCGCACACGATGACATTTACTTCATGAATGGTGGAAATGATCCTTTCCTGGATCTTTTCACTTGTAAAATCACCTGTTATCATGATTGTATCTTCGAGAGGGGCAACGGGATTCAGGTCAACGCCGACTATGCAGCCTGAAGTAATATCACGCAGTACCTGCATCCAGCTCCCCGGTGCTGCACCGAGATCGATTACATTGTCATCCTCCCTGATAATATTGAATCGCTTCTGAATATCCAGGAGTTTATAAGCTGCTCTTGAGCGGTAGCCTTCCGATTTGGATTTACTATAGTATTTGTCCTTTCCCCACTGAGATCCCATATTTAACCTGAATGAATTATCTGTTTTTAGAGGTTTGTCTGCAGTTCATATAAATCATTCAATATATGCATAATAATAGTGCATTACAAATCAATCAATTACACTTCATGGGCCGGGTGGTTTTACCGGCATAAACCAATCAAAATATATTTCTGTTCTCTGATTAATTTAAGAATAATATAATTAATGTACGGATAAACATTATATTGTTTAATCTTATCAATCAGGATTACGGGGTATAACATGTTAAAAGCAGCAATTAATACTGATATATTTAAGGAATCAATCGACGTTATGGCAGCAATGGTTACCGAATGCCGGATGCACATCAGTCCGGGAGGTTTTAGCACCCGGGCTGTCGACACTGCAAATGTTGCAATGGTCTCGCTTGAACTGTCAGCCGGTGCATTCTCTTCATTTGATGCAACTGAGAGCGATATTGGTCTGGACATCAATAAGATGAAGAACATCGTTGCGATGATGGAAAAGGATGATACACTCTCACTTGATCTCCCCGAGGGAGGACATAAGATCGAGATGTCATTTTCGGGATACAAATACTCCATCGCTCTTCTTGATGTGAATACCGTACGCAAAGACCCGAACCCCCCGACAATAAATCTTCCAGGTAAGGTTGTAATTTCAGGGTCGGTTCTCTATAATTCAATAAAAGCCGCCGCACTTGTCTCGGACAAAATCGCATTTGGAATTGATCCTGAAAAGGGCATCTTCTACATGGAAGCCGATGGAGATATGGATCACATCTATTATGAACTTCCAAAGGATGATCTCGTATCATTTGTTCCTGCAGAGGCAAGGTCATTATTCTCGCTTGATTACCTCAAGGATCTCGGCAGGGTCATGAGCAAATCAGATCAGGTTGAGATTCACATAGGTATGGATCATCCTGTAAAGTTTGCATTCAGCATTGCAGACGGCAAAGGAAATGTTGAATACCTTCTTGCACCACGTATTGAAGCTGACTGAAGATGCCGGTCGAGCTGGATAAGAAAGACCTTGCAAAATATCCTTTTTTAAAAGAAGCCCAGCATCTTGTTAGCGCGAGCGGCTATTCCATAGACTCTCTTATCAATAAAAAACACTTCATTGTTAAAAAGGGCGCCGAGAGGGTCGAAAAGGCAATAAAATTTGATTACTTCTTTGACGATATCAGGCTTGAGATGGCCGAATGGGAGATATTGTCATATGCATTTGCAAGAATTCTGATATCCTGCTTAAACGAGAGAAACCTGACGGATCGTCTGTGTCGCTATGAGGCTGAAAGAGCCTCTTATTTTCTTCAGACCGAAGATCCTGAAAAAAAAGACTATGTCACCTCGATCGTTGGTATAAATCCGGGGATCGAGGAGATTCCTGTCGTTGAATATGTCGGCCTTTGTCCGGCGCTTCATGATTCAAAATGGAGGCTCATAAACAGGGATATAAATTCGGGACTGGTTAGGATTGAGAAAAACGAATATGATGAGCTGATAAAGGAGAAGATCCGTTCGATGCTTGATGACCAGCTCCCGCTTCGTGTTGGCGAAGGTATATGCAGTCTGCTCAGTTCCCTTACTGAAGGAATATCTTCGGGTTACCAGGAGATGCTTATGGAGCAGTTCGGGGAGGTTGACGAAGGATCTTTTCCCCCTTGCATGAAGGCGATAATTAATGCCGTTACCGATGGGACGAACATCCCGCATACTGCCCGTTTTTCCCTTACCGCGTTTATGCATATCATCGGAATGGACGTTCACCAGATTGTCGGGATATATACCCGCGCTCCTGATTTTGATGTTGAAAAAACGATGTATCAGGTAGAACATATATCCGGCCGGGGTGGAACTGAATACACTCCGCCGGCATGCGCCACCATGAAAACCTATGGTCTATGCGTAAACAGGGATTCATATTGCAAAAAGATCAGTCACCCGCTGTCCTATTACAAAATTAAAAAGAAGATGATGAAGGGGGATGAAGCCCCTGTCCCGTCGACTAAAAAGGATATTCCTGATAAGGTCGATGAAAAAAACCCCTGATTTTCGTTTACTCTGTTTTATGGTTGTTGCTTATTATATATCCGCCGCCGCTCATGCAGATTATGAAAAGTACGAGGGCCAGAATTATTGCATATCCTGCAGGAAGCACCACAGGCAGTGCAAATATCGAAATTATTAATACAATAAGACTTAAAACTGCAACAGATACGTCCAGTATCACTGAATTCATAAATATATATTGGGGAATTATTCTTTATTAAGAGTGGGGGCGGGAACATATTCCTGCATTGAAATTCAAAGAAGGGAATCCTACATCAGATAAAGTATTATGAACATATAATCATCATGGATTCAGCCGGAAAAGATAGAATTGCTGAAGCTGTCCGGGGTGCGGTAAACAGGATTGCCGAATTCATGAACCCGGTACTCATTCCGGAAGTCGGGATGAATATTGCTTTTGCACTGCCTGATGCGACATCTCCTGTGGAGGTTTTTGCGGTCGAGGGCAGGATTGTGAGGAAAGGTAATGAAGTATTTCCTGTGGGGGATGTAATGCCCGGTGCAAGCGATCATGTGGCGCGGATTGTCCTGACTGCAATGAAGTATGATCCTGAGATGAGGGCTGCTGCAAACATCCGGTATTCTGAGAAAATTATTGAAATTCTCAATGAAATGCCGCTTGAGATTTGCTCATTTGACAGAGACAAAGAGCCTGCGGGTGTCAGTACGATGGACTGGGGTGTTGCTTCATGCTGCAGGGAGGATGATGTTCCGGATATAATTTATGACCTGGGTGCAGTTGGAAAAGAGCCTATGATAAGGATTCTGGGTGAAGATCCAGCCTCTGTTGTCAATAATATTCTTATGCTCTCAGAGCGCATAAATGATAAAATATTGTAGGTAATGAAAAATGGCAATTAAACCGACATACATCAAAGCGACAAGCCAGGAACTTCTTGAAAAGCACGGAGAGAAGTTTACAGGAAGTTTCGACGAGAATAAACAGGTAGTATCTGAAGTTGCAATAATCAACTCAAAGCGTGTCCGCAACAGAATCGCAGGCGCTGTGACAAGAAAGGTAAATAGAAGGAAAAACATATAAAACCTCATGTTTGAGGGTGTATATCCGGCACTAATTACTCCTTTTAAGGATAACCAGAACAGGGACGTTGATCTTGAGGGGTTATCTTCCAATATCGAATTTCTCATTTCAGAGGGTGTGCACGGTATTGTACCGTGCGGTTCCACCGGGGAATCGGCCACGCTTACTTTTGAAGAGCACGAAGAGGTAATCTCAAAGGCGATCGAAACCTCCGACGGCAGGGTGCCTGTGCTTGCAGGGACTGGTTCCAATAACACCGCAGAGGCGGTAAGGTTTACAAAGGCGGCAAGAGACCAGGGAGCCGACGGTGTTCTTGTCCTGAGCCCATATTACAATAAACCAAACCGGTCCGGACTCCTGAAGCATTATACGATACTCGCGGATCTTGATGTTCCGGTAGTGATCTATAATGTCCCTGGAAGGACCGGGCAGAATCTTCCTCCCGATCTAATTATTGAGCTTGCTGAGCATCCGAACATCGTTGGTATAAAGGAGGCTTCGGGCGACCTCTCGCAGATGTCCCGGATTATTGAGGGGACCCTCGATATGGACTTTGATTTGATCTCAGGCGATGACATGCTGACACTCCCGCTTCTTGCAATAGGCGGATCAGGGGTTATCAGCGTCGCCGCGAACGTTGAGCCTGCACGTATGGTGTCCATGTACGAAAAATTCAGGGCCGGTGACCTTGCTGGTGCAGGGATACTTCATTATGAGATGGGTCCTCTTTTCAGGGGGATGTTCATCGAAACAAATCCGATACCTGTAAAGAAGGCTGTTGGTCTGAGGGGGATGGCTGCGGGTCCTTTGAGGCTTCCGCTTGATGATCTTGAACAAAAGAACATTGTTTCGTTGAAGGAGGTGCTGAATCTTTATGATTAAAGTCGCAATCTGTGGTGCTCTTGGAAGAATGGGCCAGACCATCGGGAAGATGGTCGATGAATCCGAAGACCTTGAACTGGTAGGCGGGATCGATATCAAAGCAGGCAGTATCTATGGTGCGGAGGTTGTCGAGTCCGTGGATATTGATAAGTTCCTTCAGGAAAAAAAGCCGGATGTCCTTGTAGATTTCACAATTGCGTCAGCCGCTGTTGAAAACATCCGTGCGGCATCGAAGCATAAGGTTTCGCTTGTAGTCGGCACTACGGGTTTCACTCCTGAACAGCGCACTGATATTGAATCAATGATCAACGGCAATGTAGCAGCGGTCATATCCAGCAATTTCAGCGTTGGCGTCAACATCTTCTGGAAACTGGTGCAAGAGGCCGCAAAGAGGCTTGGGGATTACGATATTGAGGTCGTGGAGGCCCATCATCACTTTAAAAAAGATGCACCCAGCGGAACCGCGGCCACAATAGTTCAGATAATCAAAGCTGAGGTCGGTGAAAGGGAGGAAGTCTACGGCCGAAAGGGAATGGTCGGGGAGAGAGGAAATGAGATCGGAGTTCATGTGATCCGTGGCGGGGATATCGTTGGAGATCACTCTGTTCTTTTTGCCGGTAACAGTGAAGTCATAGAGCTCTCCCACAGGGCCTACGATCGCGCGGTATTTGCGCATGGTGTAATTAGGGCGATCCGGTGGGTTTACGGGAAAGATTCTGCAATATACTCTATGGATGATGTACTCGGACTCCTAAAATAATACGATTTTTCAATGGATCTTAATCGAAACTTTATTTTTCTTTAATAGGTAAACTAATTTTGAGGTTTTAGAAATGGTAGCAGTTGTAATTGCCGATAAATGCACAGGATGTGAAACCTGCGTTGATGTTTGTCCTTCTGAAGCAATTAAAATGGAAGACGGTATAGCCGTTGTTGATGAGGACTTATGTGTAGACTGTGAAGCATGTGTGGATGAATGCCCTGCCGAAGCAATCCACATGGAGTAAAAAGGAAAAATAATCCTTTTATACTTAAGTTAACGTATCCTCTTCTTATCCATGATTAATGTAGGAGTACTTGGTGCAACCGGAGCGGTAGGACAGAGGTTTGTTCAGCTTCTTTCAGATCATCCCTGGTTTAACCTGCAGACCCTTACCGCCTCTGAGAGGAGTGCGGGTAAGATGTACAGTGACGCTGTGAACTGGCGTCTCGATGAACCTTTTCCTGAAAATGCCGGGGATCTGATTGTCAGCGATACAACTGTCGATAGTGTAAGGGATCTCGATCTGGTCTTTTCTGCACTCCCGGCCGACCTTGCTGGTAGTCTTGAAACCGCCATCGCAGATGCAGGGGTGGGTGTTTTCAGCAATGCATCTTCTCACAGGATGGATCCGGATGTCCCTCTTGTGGTTCCTGAGGTAAACTCTGACCATCTGGGCCTAATAGACGTTCAGCGTGACAGGGGGCGGGATGGTTTTATAGTGACCAATCCCAATTGTTCAACAATTGTTATGGTTATGGCACTGAATCCAATCAGGAATCGCAATTTCAGCGATATTCGTGTAGCCACAATGCAGGCGATCTCCGGGGCGGGTTTTCAGGGAGTATCTGCTATGGAGATTTATGACAATATTGTTCCATACATAGGCTCGGAGGAAGAGAAGATGGAGAGCGAAACCCTGAAGATCATGGGTCGTCTTGATGGTTCTGTTATAGAAAATGCAGGGTTTTCGGTTAGTGCAAGCTGTCACAGGGTTCCCGTGATCGATGGTCATACTATGGCATTATGGGTCGATGCAAAGGATGATCCTGAACTGATCCGTGAAGACTTCAGGAATTATAGGGCACCTTTTACAGGGCTTCCAACCCAGCCGGAAGAATCCATTCATTTCTTTGACGATGAGAAAAACAGGCCCCAGCCGAGACTCGACAGGAACCGGGGCGGGGGTATGACGGTATCGGTCGGCCGGGTGCGCGAGGGATTAAGATTTATAGCAATGGGCCATAATACCATACGTGGAGCAGCCGGCGCTTCGGTTATGAATGCGGAACTGGCAGCCAGCAAAAAAATTCTCTAAAGGAGAGGGTGTTTCAGTGTCAGACAATACAGTGTTCGTAGGAAATAAACCTGTGATGAACTATGTTCTTGCAGTGGTGACACAGTTCAATCAGGGTGCAGAGGAAGTGTCGGTAAAGGCAAGAGGAAAAGCAATCTCAAGGGCTGTGGATACGACAGAGATCGCGCTAAACCGTTTTCTCGAAAATGTCCAGAAGTCAGATATTCTGACATCTACTGAGATTGTCGATACCGAGAGTGGAAAAACAAATGTTTCAAGTATTGAAATTACATTAAAAAAAATATAACAAATTCCTCTTTTAACCATAAAGGATATATCGATTCATCGATTACATTTATTAATGAAAAAACTGCCTCTGGTTCTGGTTGTTATATTCGCTTTTGCCCTTATTATACCTCCGGGAATGGCAGGCAGTCCTGAAGGCCGCTATAGCTATATTCAGGTTGAATCTGTTGTAATTGATGTTATTGACCTGAATAAAGCCATGTTCGAAGTGGATTATCAGGTTGATGAAAATGTTAACTTTCTTGTTCTTCTCCTTGGAAAAAATGACCTTAAGCAGAAACTGTGTGAGGTATTTGCTCTTGAAACCTGCAGGTTCGAGACTGTGGATATGAATCATGCAAGGTTTTCTTCAGAGATACATTCATACAATAATGGTGATGGAACATATTGGTTCCCCGAGAGGGTATTTAAAACCGGGATTCCAAACCTGACTGTAAAGGCACAGGATAACTACAAAATATTTGAGTCAATAAAGGAATTTCCAGGCATTGGATATTATTATGGAAGCAGTAACTGACCTTTCTTCTTTCCTTATTTAAAATAATTTTATAATCTGTTCTTTTATGGATTTAGGTGGCGTATTACTTCCAAAAACTCCGAAAAGATTTTTCATTCTCTCTCTTATTTCACCTCTCCCGGCCGCAGGCCGGTTATCACAAAAGCGCAAAGCACTGAGAAGTCAGGGTGTGTTCGCGAAGCGAAACTTGCGCAAGGGTTGCTGACCGAAGGGGCTCCGCCCCTTTCGAAACCCGGGTCACCATTTTTCATAGAGTTTGAATTAATTTTGTTTTCCCGGGCCCATTTTTTCGAAACCCCGGTCACCATTTTTCATAGAGTTT
>JAFGKW010000039.1 GCA_016928355.1 Methanomicrobiaceae archaeon | reverse complement strand
AGGAAAAAGAGCAAAACGGTACTTGAATACGAGGAAATGGTGCATGATCTTATAGATATACGGATTGTTCCTCCTGAGAGGAAGAGGTTTGGAAAAGTCCCTGTATGCGCCGACCTGGCCATGGAATCCGGAATTGCACTTATCGGGTGCGACTGCGGAAACGATTTTAGTGGAGAAGAGGATTTAAACGCAATTGGAGCAGAAATATATAAGAAACATGGAATGGGCATCATGACCGAGATAATCGATCATGTATGCGCCAGGATGGCCCTTCGTCTTATAGATGTTGCGAATGAAAACGGTCTTCTTCATCCAAACTCATCCATAGGTTTTACAGGAAGAGCTGCGATATCCGGCTGCAAACCTGGATATATCATGGATGGTATTGAGGAGAGAGGATTTTTTGAGGACCCATATAAACACGTGATATTCGTTGACGACGGGCTTGCCAGGGGAGCGGCACTGATGGGCCGGTGCATGTGTTCCCTTGGAAAACCAAAAGATCCAATCGGTGGTGTAAGAGGCGGGCCCTGTATTATCAACCGCCGCATGAAGATTGGAAAATAAAATGGTGATTTAAATGAGTGATACTGAAGAGAAATATTATGACGTAATTGTCCCTCCGGGAGTCCCAAGAACAATAATAATTGAAATTGCAGATAAATTCGACGTAGAGGTTGTAACCAGACAGCAGCCGTTAAAATATGCAAATATGGACGGGGATGTGAGAAATCTTCTTGCATTCAGGTGCAAAAGAGATGTCGCCCCACAGGTCCAGGACTATATGATGGACGAACTGAAAAAGTTCATCGGCGAAGACGAAGACTAAAATTCAGATGATAAAACTCATTATTACAATTTTACATAATAATAATCATGGTATGGATCAAGTCCCTTGAAGGAAGCTACATCAATGTGGACAGCATCATTTCAATTACATTTGATAAAAAATGCAATTCATTTGTGGCGGTTGTAGGCTATAAAGACATCCGTCTCCAGCATAAGATCTTTCAAATCAGGGCCCTCGACAATATCCTTGCAGGAGACAGGCCGAAGACCAACAATGAAGTGATCGAAGAGATGATATCACATATTGAAAGATCAAAAGAAGGGAATGGTTCAAAAATTCTGGATTTCAGCTCATTACTTAACTGAGTGACCTATTCCAGCAATTTTACAAGAAGGGCTTTTTGTGCATGAAGCCTGTTTTCCGCCTGGTCCCATACCCTGCTCATCGGGCCGTCGATAACCTCGTCAGAGATCTCCTCGCCCCTGTGTGCAGGAAGGCAGTGCAGTATTATCGCATCCTTCCCGCAGTTTCCAAGAAGAGAATCATTTACCATATAATTTTTAAATGCACTAATACGGGCCTCTTTTTCATCCTCACATCCCATCGAGATCCACGTATCAGTATATATTACATCGGCATCACTTATGGCCTCTTCAGGATTATTAAAGAGGTTTACCATCGCCCCTGCCCTTATCGCCATTTCAATATATTTTCCGGAGGGTGCATATTCCGGCGGTGTAGCGACATTAATTCTGTATCCCGTAAGTGCTGAAGAGAGCATGAGAGAGTTGCAGACATTGTTTCCGTCTCCTACCCATGCAATGGTAAGGTCTTCCTTATCGTTCCCGAAATGCTCCCTTATTGTCATAATATCTGCAAGAATCTGGCAGGGATGCTCCTCATCAGAGAGGCCGTTTATTACAGGTATAGTTGAGTGTGAGGCAAGTTCTTCGACTGTGCTATGCCTGTAAGATCTCATCATTATTGCAGAGAGATATCTTGAAAGGACTTTTGCCGTATCGGCAATAACCTCGCCCCTTCCAAGCTGCATATCGCCCGGGTTTAAGAAAAGGGGATGACCTCCAAGTTCAAAAATCCCGGTTTCAAAAGAGATCCTGGTTCTCGTTGATGCCTTTTCAAAGATCATCCCGAGAGATTTTTTATGAAGAAGATCAGGAAATACGCCGGCCTTCCTGTCACTTTTGAGTTTATCCGCGAGAGCCAGAATTTCAAAAAGCTCTTCCCGGCTTAAGTCCAGGACTGAAAGGACGTCCTTCTTCATCTGATCTCCTTCATGTGAAGTATCCTCTTCCTGAGGACCTCTTCAGTTCCAATATCCTTTCTGTACCTGACAGCACCTTCGACCGAAGCCGCTGCACTCTCTGCAATCTCTTCGGCCCTTGTGAGGGATTCAGCCATCCCGACAAATGCAAGCGTCCTCGACTTTCCTGTATAGAGCCGCCCGTCCTCTTCAATGACATTTGCATAATACATATGAGCCTCACCCGGGTTATTTAAGAATAGAGGATCTCCTGATTTCGGATTTTCAGGATAGCCTTCGGGGACCAGATATTTACATACCGTAGCCATCTCATGGAAAGTTACATTGCATTCATGGAGGGTCCCTTCTACGATTGCCTTCACAATATCAGTGAAATCCGAAGAAAGCAGGGTTAAAACGTTCATCGCTTCCGGATCGCCGAATCTTGCATTGAACTCGATTACCTTCGGCCCTTCGGCAGTATTCATGAACTGACCATAGAGGATTCCTTTATAGAGATGCCCCTCCTTCTCCATCAGTGCAACAGAATCCTTCATTATTTCAAAAGCCTTTTCATAATCCCCGGGGGTTACGAACGGGAGCATATGATCGGCCATTGTATACGAACCCATACCTCCGGTATTAGGACCTACATCGCCTGTAAATGCCCTCTTGTGATCCTGGACAAGTGGCATAGGGACGAGATTTCTACCGTCCACAAAGGCCATGAGAGTAAACTCCTCTCCGATCAGGCGTTCTTCAAGAACAACTCCGCCTGAAAGGCTTCGTATATATTCGACAGCTCCCTCTTTTTCAAAATGCTCCCCCATTATCTTGACGCCTTTTCCACCGGTAAGCCCGACAGGCTTAATGGCAAGATCTCCGTCATATTCCAGGACAAATTCACAGGCATCTTCAGTATTGTTGAAAAGGCGGTAAAAGGGACAGCCGGCAACGCCGTGCTTCTGCATCATCTCACGGCAGAATCCCTTATCAGTCTCAAGTCTTGCAGCCGCTCTTCCGGGACCTACACACCCGATACCTTTCTCTTCAAGGAAATCCGCAAGCCCTGCTTCAAGAGGTGCTTCCGGACCTATAACCGCATATTGAACACCCACAGATTCTGCAAAACGTATAATTGCTGAAACATCCGTCTCTTTTGCAATGTAAACTCTCTCTGATAATTTCTCTATTCCGGGATTCCGGACAGACATTACAGAATAGATTTCAGCATCACTGTTGCGGGATAATGCCGATACTATTGCATGTTCTCTTCCGCCGCCGCCCACAACAAGTATTTTCATATCCATCTATATCACCGTAACAAACAAAAAAGATTAAGATTCCTCTTCAACGATCTCTGAAGCCTTCACAAGTGCCGATAGTCTGACTCCTGCAGACTTAAGCTTTTCATATGCACCCTGTTCGCGATCTACGATAGTCACAACCTCATCCACTTTGGCAGCGTTTTCCCTGAGAACATCAAGCCCAAAGATGACGCTCCCCCCCGAGGTTGTAACATCCTCGACGAGCAGGACTTTCTTATCCCTGACATCACCAACAAGTTTTCCCGACTTACCATGACTCTTTTCCTCTTTTCGGATAATACAATAGGGTTTGCCGGATGCAAGTGATACAGCAACGGCTATCGGGACTGCTCCAACTGCAACACCGGCGACTACTTCAAAATCAAAGTTTTCAGCGATCTCCCTGCCGATAATTGCCAGCAGTTCAGGGTTTGTAGCTGCAGTCTTGATATCGATATAATATCTGCTTTTGGCACCCGAGGCCAGGGTGAAGTCTCCAAACTCGATTGCACCATATTTTATCAGAATTTCCGCCACTTTGTTTACCATGGGACATCCTTTACTCCAATCATATAACCAATTATATTTACACCCCTGTGAAGAAGAGGGGTGATGATGATGATACATATTGCAACCGGGATGGTAATATGTTCTATCGCCCAGCCGTAATCAAAAACGAATACCATGAACATTGAACCTGCGACAAGATCATACTGGTCGGCGATCAGCCATTCATCTCCGCGCTTCTTGTCCAGTCTTCTTTTAAAGAAGCTCTTGACAAGATCCCCCAGGAGTGCTCCGGATGAAAGAAGGACTACGGATAGAAAGGTGTGAATGGACCATCCTGCCGAACCTTCAATAAATATCAGCAGTATCCCGACAATTATTCCTGAAGATACTCCTCCAATAAAGCCTCTCCAGGTCTTCCCTTCCCCGAATATACGTCTCCCGTCACTCCAGTTTTTACCCGAATCAAGGGGTTTTCCGCCGCCGAATACGGCAGCAGCGGAATTTGGAACATATGCGGGAACCATAATCCAGAAAGCAAGGAGAAACGGATATATTAAACTCCATAAATCTAAATCATTCAGCAACAATATGACTAATAATAAAGAATTAATAAAATATATAATGTATCAAAATCACTGAAATTATAGGATTATAACAAAAACAGTTTGCTATAAATGGGTTAATATCAGATCAGAAAAAATAAGTGAGTAACCATGGTAATCAAAACAACCAAAAGTCTCTGCCCGGAATGTGGTGCGGTTCTGCCGGCAGAAATTATCGAGGAAGATAATAAAATCTGGATAGTCAGAACATGTCCGGAACACGGCCCGTATAAAGCTCTTTACTGGTCCGATGCTGACATGTACAGGCGCTATGAACAATACAACAGCGAAGGCGCAGGAGTTGAAAATCCACAGAAAACAGCCTCAATTGAGGAATGTCCTACAGCATGCGGACTTTGCAATAATCATAAATCAACGACACTTCTTGCCAATATCGATCTTACAAACAGGTGTAATCTGAACTGTGAGTTCTGCTTTGCAAACGCAAGGGCATGCGGGTATGTATATGAACCGACATTCGATGAGATTGTCGGCATGCTTGAGATGCTCAGGAATGAAAAACCCTGCCCCGCACCGGCAGTGCAGTTTTCAGGTGGAGAACCCACAATGCGCGACGACCTGGTTGAACTTATAAAAAAGGCCAGGGACATGGGTTTCAACCAGGTTCAGCTTGCAACAAACGGAATTAAGCTTGCTCGTGATCCAGAATATGTAAATAAACTCAAGAAAGCAGGGCTTTCAACAGTATATCTCCATTTTGACGGTGTGACAAAAGAGACAAATCCTTTCATAAACCTGAGCAAAAAAGTCATTGAAAACTGCTCAGTCTGTGGACAGGGGATTGTTTTAGTGCCCACGGTGATTAACGGGAAGAACGATCACGAAGTCGGAGAGATCATCAGGTTTGCAGCTGATAACATTGATGTTGTGAGAGGAATCAATTTCCAGCCGATTGCATTCACAGGAGCCGCATCCGAAGACGACATTCACAAAGAGCGCGTTACAATTCCCGATCTCCTCCAGAGGATCGAGAACCAGACAGACGGAGTTATAAAGAAGGACTTTTTCTATCCGATCCCCTCAGTTGTGCCGATATCCAGGCTGATAGAGAAATATTCAGGAAAATCACAGATCGCCTTTACAGCACATCATCACTGTGGTGCCGCAACGTATGCATTTGTTACAGATGAGGGACTCGTCCCCATCAACAAGATGATCGATGTTGACGAGTTCTTTGAAGTTATGGAGAAGATGTCAAACAAGATAGACGATCCATCTGTAATTAACAAATACAAAACCATGGTTGAAAGTCTTAAAGGAGTACATACATCCCTTAAGAAAGGAGAATATTCAAACTCGACCCAGTTCTGGAAGATGCTCTATCACGCACTTGTTAAACATGATTTTGAGGCATTAAAGGAGTTCCACTGGAATGCCCTCTTCATCGGAACCATGCATTTTATGGATAACTACAACTACGATGTCAGTCGTGTGCAGAGATGCTGTATCCATTATGCCACCCCGGACGGGCGCCTGATTCCGTTCTGTACATATAATTCAGGCCCTGTATTCAGGGAAAAAGTCTGGAAGAAATATGGAAAGGAAATAAAAGAACTTGATCCCCTTGAACAAATCGATTAAACTTTTTTTATGATACATATTATCAAAAAACCAACAGATACTCCAGATGACAATTCAACCGCCATGGTTGTGTCTGCCCTGGAAAAATTAAATGTACCCTTTAAATTTCTGGATCTTGATCTTATCAATCCTTTCAGTCCCGGAATAGAGGGGGAACTCATCTGGGTATGCGGAATACGACAGGAAGGCACACAGTTTGAAAAAATATCTGTTCTTGACATATCCAACACCGTGATCAACAGTCCTGAAGCTATCGCAATATGTGCAAGCAAAGTTCAGACAACCGCCAGGCTGATAGGTGCTGGTGTGCCCACACCTGAGACTATCTTTACCAATTCAAGACAGGATGTTGAAAGATTCCTTGAAAAACACGGAAAAGTAGTCTATAAACCAGTATACGGGTTTGACGGAAACGGCATCTATCCCATGACGGAGATCGGCGAACTCGGAGAAGAGCCATACTACATCCAGGAGTTTATAAAAAACAACTGTGATTACCGTGTATTTGTCATAGACGAAGAGGCAGTCGGGGCCATAAGAAGAAGCTCGGATTCGTTTGCCCACAATATTCACCAGGGCGGACACGGGGAGCCTGTCTTCGACATTCCTGAAAATATGGCTGAGATCGCAGCTGATGCTGCGAAATCAGTCGGTATAGATTACTGCGGTGTTGATCTTCTCCCGTGGGAAGATTCATACCTGGTACTGGAAGTTAACGGCACTCCCAACTGGCACTGTATGGGTGTCCCTATACCCGAATATATTGCACAATACCTTGCTGAAAAAGAAAAATCGATGAGGGTCTAATCTCAGTACTTATTGTCAGGCTGCTCGTCGATCTCTTTCTCGGTTCTTTTGGCTAGTTCGCTCATCCTCGCAGCTATCCTCTTCGAGGCCGAAGGCTCAATATCCTTCATTGCTTCGGCGATCTCCTCTCCAAGAACAAATATTGCATGTTTATGCTCCATTTTACTTTTATGGACCTGGTTCGGATTAATTTTTAACGCGTTATACTGCTCGAAGGTTATATCGGGATTCTCATTTTCAATATTCTCCTTAATCGAGAACATGAACTGATGCAATGCAATTAATTCTTCCTTATGCATAAAGACCACTCTGAAAACTATCAAAAAGTAAAGGTAATGTTGATCTTCAAACAATTTAAGGTATCTTCAGAAGTCTGATATTTACCGGTTTCTTTATTATCCCCCTGAAATCAGGAGCAGCGATAAAATCAAGGTTTTTAGCCGACACTATGTCTACTATCGCCTGATTGACAGTCTGGTCTGTAATTATTCCTGATACTGAGGGACCGCTCTTTTTCAGACCTGCCTCGATGTCAGAGAAAGGGATTTCAACCGTGGTTTCATAATCTTCAGAAAGAAACCTTACGCTGCTTTCTCCACGCATCTCCTCCATATGTCTCTGGAGGTTATCATCGACAGGGACTGGCCCGGGTCCTGTATCACTGTTGTCAGGAGTTTTATTCATCTCCTCCTGGGCATGAGCATATGCAGCAATATTTACATCCCCTCCGGCACCGGTAATCTGCTCGGCGGGAATTTTGTTTCTCATGGATTTGATTATCTCCTTTCTGGACATCTCCTCGACACTTCTCCCCCTTGGACATAGTGCAACATAGTCGATCTCGGCCACCTGGAGGAGTTCTTTGAGGATTAGATCCCCACCGCGGTCGCCGTCGGGAAAGGCGGTTGCTGTCTTCTGTTCACATAACCGGCTGATCGACGCAGGTATCTTTGTCCCCTCAACTGCAATGGCATTCTTTATGCCATACCTGAGAAGGTTAATGACATCAGCCCTGCCTTCGACGATAATTATCGCATCAGAACTCTCTACATTGGGTCCGGCAGGGAGATTTTCATCCCCGATCTCGACGACTTTCTCAATACGTGTATACTCCCGCACCTGGTCAAGAATTTCGTTTGTATCGATTACTCCTTCATCAAAGGATTCGATCAGGATCTCCTTGGCCCTTACGACGATCTGCTTTCTTTTGGCAATCCTGATATCCTCGATCTTTTTTACCTTGAATCGTCCGCTACATGGCCCGACCCTCTCTATCGTCTCAAGGGAAGCCGCAAGTACTGCTGTCTCTGCCTTATCAAGAGAGGATGAGATTATAATCTCACCCCTGGTCTCGCCCTTTTTGCTCTCACTACTGACGTCTATCCGCCCGATTCTCCCTGATCTCTGAAGATCGCGAAGGTCCAGATCTTCGCCGAGAAGTCCCTCGGTCTGCCCGAATATGGCACCGATTACATCAGACTTCTCGACCACCCCCTCGATCTCAAATCCAAGGTGAACCTGATATTTTGTTGTTTCAGGTATGTACAATAATAATTCCTCCTGTAATGCTGTAATGCTGTGAATAATTCAAATAAATGAAATTTCTGATTCATGAGGCAGTTCAGAATATTACCTGAAATTATTTAAAAGATTTTGTCTACCGAAGGGGCTAACGCCCCTTTCGAAACCCGAGGGCAGACTTCGGTTACCTTTCCCTGAGAAACGATTATTTGTTTATACATGGTTGTTGAATTTTCCATAACCTTAATTGTGACAGGTCACAATTAGGGATGGACAAACCTCCCCAATTACTCTATTTTTCCTCAATAAACAGTGCTTTTCTCCCGGTCGAGGCTACCCGAAAGGGTAGCGTCCAGACCGGGTTATCACGATAGCGAAAGTTCGCGTAGCGAACTGAGTCTGGGCTTCCCCGACAGGGGCTTATGCACAGTTTGATAATTCTAAGCAAACTCTAAAAAATTATTTTGAGATCAGTTCAGCCGGCTCCTCCTCAAGTGCCGGGATGTATTCCTCAACCGCCATCACCGCTTTGCCGTCGACCATCACATTTCCCTTGAAGACCCAGACCGGTT
>JAFGKW010000038.1 GCA_016928355.1 Methanomicrobiaceae archaeon | reverse complement strand
ATTCCGCTTCAAACGGGAGATGGAATATATCGCAGTTTAGATGAGCTGTATGGATTTCTCCTGAAAGCGCCCTATCCTTCGCGATCGCAAGGGACTCAGGCGATATATCTACAGATATAATCTCCGCACCGGGGCTGTTCTTCGCGATAACCGGGGTCTGGGCCCCGGTACCGCATCCCGCCTCCAGGATAAGCGATCCCGGCGGGTAGAACGTATCCCCGTAGAGGAGTTCGTTCAGTGTTTCCGCCTGGACGGAGAGCCTCGCCGATTCTGTCTCGGAGTAACCATGGATGTATCTTTTTTCGGCCATACCTGTGCATCAATGTACACTGTTGTTCGCAATAAATGTTACAGGCAGTCACCCCGGTCACCAAAGATGTTTTCATTAATTCTGGTCAGGATCAACTCACCGCCGGAATAGATGAAGGTGACATTCCCGACACTCCGGGTATCAACAAATGCTCCATTCGGAACCTGTGTAATTCTCGCGGCGTTCGAATCGTAGAGGGAACGGAAATGAACACCCGATTCGTTGAATACCCTGCAGACCCCGTCTTTTGCACAGTACATGACCGAACCGTAAGGGATCTCGCTGTTCAGGCTCCCTGTCCCTGGAGCGACGAGTTCGACCTCCGATTCAGGCATCTCCGGGATTATTGTGTAGTCAGGAACGAGAGGCGGCAGATCAAGAAGCGACCAGTTGATGTAGTTATATTTACCGGTGTCCAAAGGTTCGGCGATTATTTCAGTATTAACAACATCCCGGGCCTCCGGGAAAGAGCCGCCCCTGTGGACGACTTCAATAAAATATGTCCTTGTATAGAGCCGCGAGATGTCGATCTCACATGAGAAGGCGTTGAAACCCTTCTTCCCGGGGACGACGACGGCCTCTCCGTTCGCAGTTTCATGAGTGAAATCATACCTCATCGGTGTCGGATGCGTATTAACGGTGGCGATCCCGACAGATAGCTTTGAGCCTTCCGGAAGCCCGGTAATCCCTGATAAGAGGATCTTTCCCGGGAAAGGATAAGATATGGATGTTATCTCTATCCACGTATCAAGCCCTTCGAGATATATCAGATCACATGAATCCCCAATATTCGATACGGTTATCGCCCGGCAGAGATATTTACCCGTCTCCGGCGGGTTGTAGTCTTTATTGTTGAGTATTGACAGGGTTTTATCAGAGATCCCTCCCTCATTTCCGGCAACCTTCCCCGTGAAGGGTTCGGGCCGGATGGAGAAATTACCCCCGGTTGACGGGTAATGAGCGACCATTGCCTGTCTCGTGCCCCAGTTAAGGGCAGCGGTCTGATTCGCCCCGAAAACTATCCTGAAAGTTCCGTTTTCCAGTACCGGCACCAGTGAGGCCGAGATATTGCCGTCCAGCATCCACACCTGTATCTCCCTCATGCTCTGATCCGGAACCAGGCCGTATATAGTCATAGGGCTGGCGCGGACTGTATCCAGAATATACCGTTTTCCCTGCCCCTGTCTTCCCCCCTCAGAGAGGTTGAGAGTTACGGCAGGGGAGATGGTCGGATTCGCGGATTGTACTGCATAATCCTCTTCAGCTGTCTCGTTGATGGTAATACTCTCCGGAACAATCTCCTGTGGCTGATCAATACAGCCCGTGCAGAACACAAGCCCGGATATTGCAGAAAACAGAATAAAAAATATTATAATGACGTATTTGCCCATATTTGCCCCCATTGCATCTTTCGCATTTTATTTTATGGCGCGATTTTTATATATTCTTTGCCAAAGCCTGCATACACAAAACAGGAGAGTCAGGTTTATAGCATATGTATGCAAGATCTTTAGATTGACTAATCAGTCAATATAGGTGAAGGTCTTATGCTTTATAGAAAAGTGCCGAAAACCGGGGATGAACTGTCCGTCCTCAGCTACGGCTGTATGCGGTTTCCGGAAAAAAAAGGAAAGATTGACGAGGAAAATGCAAGGAAGCTCCTCGTAAAAGCGATAGAATCGGGAGTGAACTATCTCGATACCGCATGGGGTTACCATAACGGACAGAGCGAGGAGTTCGTTGGAAAGATGCTTGAAGAGGAAGGTCTGCGGGATAAAGTGAAGATTGCGACAAAACTCCCGCACTGGCTCACCTCCTCACGGGAGGATATGGACAAATATCTCGGGATCCAGCTCAAAAAGCTGAGAACGGATCATATCGAATACTACCTCATCCACGACCTGACAAGGGGCGGATGGGAGAAGATTAAGGCCCTTGGTTTTGCGGATTTCCTCGATGCTGCCAGAAAGGACGGCCGGATTATCAACGCCGGATTCTCGTTCCACGACGATACGGCAACATTTAAGGAAATCGTGGACGGCTATGACTGGGACTTCTGCCAGATCCAGTATAATATTATCGATACCACAAACCAGGCAGGAACTGAAGGGCTCGAATACGCAGCCTCAAAGAACCTTGCAGTAATCATCATGGAGCCGCTCCGGGGAGGGAGCCTTGCACGGACCCAGCCGGCTGAGGTTCAGGCGATCTGGGACGAGGCCGAGACAAAAAGGACTCCTGCAGGATGGGCGCTCAGGTGGCTCTGGAACAGGCCGGAGATAACAGTCGTTCTCTCGGGAATGACGGATATGACGGCCCTGGAGGAGAATCTTAATACAGCGTCCGCTGCATATCCCGGATCTCTCACAGAGGATGAAGTCCGGCTTGCAGAGAGGGCAGGAGAGAAGTACAAAGAGATAATGAAGGTCGGCTGCACGGGCTGCGGATACTGCATGCCCTGCCCGTTTGGGGTAAATATCCCTGCCTGCTTTGAGCTCTACAACAGCTACCATATGTTCGACGACAAAAAGCACGAGAAGTTCATGTACATATCAAGACTCGGAGGACTCCTGAATGACAAATCAGCCGCATCGCTCTGCAGAAACTGCGGTAAATGCGTAAAGGCATGCCCGCAGCATATCGATATCCCTGCAGAACTGAAGAACGTGAAGAACGATATGGAAGGACCTGCAATGAAGATTATGGTGCCTGTATCGAAGATCTACCTGCCCATAAGAAAAAGGCTTGATATTCTCAGGAACAGGTGAGTATGGAGAAGAAGGAAATGACCGACAAAAGAAAGGCCATACTAAAATCGGCACTTTTGCTCTTTACAGAAAGGGGTTTTCACGGGACGCCGACATCGCTTATCGCCCGGGAGGCGGGTGTTGCAACCGGGACACTCTTTCACTACTTCGGCACTAAGGAGAATCTCATCAGCGATCTGTACCTGGAAATCAAGCGTGAGGCAGGAAAGGTTATGAGTGAGGGAACAGATACCGGAGATGACACTACTTCAGGACTCAGGAGAATCGCTTCAAATTATGTCTCATGGGGCATAAGAAACCCTGCGAAGATCAAATTCATGGAGCAGTTCTGCCTCTCGCCATTCGTCCCGGATGAAACCCGTGAGGAGGGAGTCTCAAACTTTCTCTTTCTCGCCGGATTATTTGAAAAGGGTATTACATCAGGAGAAATTAAGCCCCTTCCGGTAGAATTGGCAATAAAAATGGCGGCAGAATTCCTCAACGGAGTTATCAGCTACATTATAAGGCAGGGGCCCTGTTGTGATGCGAATGAGATATTCGAACTTGCATATCCCGTTCTTGAGGACGGGCTCAGAAAACGATGATGAGTTCCGGACCGGATAAAACCGGTTATATATCAGTCATGAGTAATACATTATATTGCAAAAGTAATAATATCAGGTGAATAATGAAGAAAAATATCAAATCATTCGAAGAGGCAGCAGAATTCCACGGTCATGTATGCCCCGGACTTGCAATAGGATACAGGGCGGCTGAAGTAGCCCTCGATGAACTCTTCTCGAAAAGATCAGATGACGAGGAGATTGTTTGTATAGTCGAAAACGATGCCTGCAGTATCGACGGCATCCAGGTCGTCGCGGGCTGTACAATCGGAAAGGGGAATCTTCTCTTCAGGGATCACGGTAAACAGGTATACACCTTCATCCTCCGCGACGGATCCGACGCAGTGAGAGTCTCTCAGAAGCCCGAATTTGCAATGAACTCGGCACCGGGGGCATCAGAGCTAATGAAGAAGTTCTTCTCCGGTGAGGCGACAGCTGAGGAGGAAGAGCTCTATCATAAGCAGAGAAGCGATATGATAGACAAGTACCTGACCAGCCCTGCAGATGAAGTCTTTGAGATAAGGCATGTCAAACCCGAGATCCCGGAGAAAGCCAGGCTCTTCAACTCCGTCCGGTGTGCCGAATGCGGTGAGACGGTATCCGAATCCCGTGCAAGGGTTAAAGAAGGAAAGTTTGTCTGCATACCCTGCAGCAACGAATATGGCGGAATCAACCGCTGATAAAAAGACAGAATAAAATGGATATTTTTGAAGTCAGGCCCATAGGAAGGGTCATCAAATCCCCATATAAAGTTCGCGGAGACGCCCCCAGACAGGGCAGGCTTGAGCCTGAGAAGGTGGCTGAGATCGAGATATTCAAAGAGTTCCGGGACGGGCTCGGGGACCTCTCCGGCATCAGCCATATATATGTGCTACTCTGGTTCGACAGGGCAGAGAGAGATACTCTTGAGGCAAGACCACCACGCCTCGGGGGGGAGAAGAGGCCGGTCTTCTGCACGAGGTCCCCTTCACGCCCTAACCCAATAGGTCTTGATATCGCCGAAGTTCTCTCTGTAAAGGACGGTATTATCAGGGTTGCAGGCATGGACGCACTCGAGGGAACGCCTGTAATCGATATCAAACCCTACACCCCGTCGATCGACTGCATCCCCGGTGCGAGCGATCTCTCCGGGAAGAAACCTTAAGACTGAATATTCTTTTTTCCCGATTTCATCCGGTATTATCAGATAACCTGATATCAATTTTAATGAATCATAAAAATATTAAATCAGGATTATTAATTATGCTGATTTTTATGAACGAGTCTAATTATTAAAAGGCCTTGCTGGAAACTGATAACTTTTTCAGACACAATAAAAAATTTTTATTACTACCGGACACAAGTATTTAACTCTAAAGATATTGTGAGGCGTATTGGTTATGAATAAAAAAACTGCAGCTATTTCAATATTACTGGTTTTAATGGCAGCAACAGCGCTCTTTGCAGGGTGCACAGGTGCTGAAAACACAGCGGCAGGGACCGCGGAGACTTCGGGAACAGTGGAAATGATTACGATCACGGACTCGCTCGGAAGAGAAGTTACTGTTCCGAAAAACCCCGATTCGGTGGTCTGTTCGGGCTCCGGGTGTCTCAGGTACCTGACATACCTCCAGGCAGAGGATAAGATTGTGGGTGTCGACGACATCGAGATCAAGGAGACACAGTTCGATGCAAGGCCCTATGCTCTTGCAAACCCGCAGTTCAAGGACTACCCGCTTATCGGTGAGTTCCGCGGAAATGACGACCCCGAAAAGATTATCGCATGCAACCCTGATGTTATCTTCAAAACATACTCAACCACGGGAAGTGAGATCGATGAACTCCAGGAGAAGACCGGAATACCGGTAGTTGCACTGAACTACGGCAACCTCGGCGTATACAGGGATGACATGTACCAGTCACTCCGCATCATGGGAGAGGTCATGGGCAAAGAGGATCGTGCAGAGGATGTTATTGCATTCTTTGACAGCAACATCGCAGACCTGAATACGAGAACCGAATCAGTCACTGATGAAGACAAGAAGAGTGCATACATAGGCGGAATCGCCCACAAGGGGCCACATGGCTTCCAGTCTACAGAACCGTCATATGCACCGTTCATGTTTGTAAATGCATTTGATGTTGCAGGTGATCTTGGAACCGAGCATGCGGATGTCGCAAAAGAGAAGATCGTCGAGTGGAACCCTGATGTTCTCTTTGTCGACCTCTCGACACTCCAGACGACACCCTCGGCAGTTGACGAGCTGAAGACCGACGAGTCATACCAGACCCTTGACGCCGTAAAAGCCGGTGAGGTCTACGGTGTTCTCCCTTACAACTGGTATACATCCAATCACGGATCTGTCCTTGCAGATGCTTACTATATAGGCACCGTCCTCTATCCGGAACAGTTCGCGGATGTTGACCCGGCTGCAAAGGCTGACGAGATCTATGTGTACCTTGTCGGAGAGCCCGTATTCGACAAGATGAATGCGGCCTTCGCCGATACGGCATTTACCAAGATCCAACTTTAAATTAAATCCAATTTTTTAGAGGGTGATAAGGATACATCTTAACGACGGCGAAATCCCCGAAAACTACAGTAAATACATCGGAAGAAAGATAACATTCATCATAGCAGGGATTGTCCTCCTTTTCATCCTTCTTATAATCTCAATATCGGTCGGTGCCGTAGGCATCCCTCCTCTTGAGGTTGCACAGACCCTCCTCGGGGCAGGTGTCAGCACACAGTGGGATACTATCATATGGAATATCAGATTTCCACAGGCGATATCGGCAATAATCGCCGGTGCAGGCCTTGCAGTTGCGGGTGTCGCGATGCAATCCATTCTCCGGAACCCGCTGGGATCCCCTTTCACCCTGGGTATATCCCACGCGGCTGCATTCGGTGCCGCGTTTGCCGTAATCGTGCTCGGTACCGGAACTATGCACAGCAGCGGTGCGGATGCCGTCGTTATCGATAACCCCTATATTACAACAATAATCGCGTTCATCTTCGCGATGATCGCAACAGGCGTCATCCTCATCATATCGAGGATAAGAGGGGCATCACCGGAAGTCATGGTCCTCGCTGGTGTTGCAATCGGCTCGCTCTTTACAGCCGGAACAATGTTCCTGCAGTACTTCGCAGACGATACACAGCTTGCAGCAGTTGTATTCTGGAGTTTCGGGGACGTGGCAAGGGCCCACGGAACCGAACTGATCCTCATGGGTGTGGCGACGATCATCTGCTCGATCTATTTTGTCATGAACATGTGGAATTACAATGCAATCGATGCAGGGGACGAGACCGCAAAGGGTCTCGGTGTGAATGTCCAGAGAGTCCGCCTTGTCGGGATGGTGATTGCTTCGTTCCTCTCCGCTATCATCATCTCCTTCCTTGGTGTAATCGGTTTCGTCGGCCTTGTATGCCCGCATATGGCAAGAAGAATCGTAGGAGACGACCACAGGTTCCTGATACCTGCAACACTCGTATTCGGCGGAGTGCTGCTTCTGGCATCCGATACAGCGGCAAGACTGATCCTTGCACCACATATCCTACCGGTGGCGATTCTCACCGCATTCCTTGGGGCGCCGGTATTCATCTACCTGCTAATAGTGGGGTACAGACGATGATTTTGAGTATAAACGGAATCGAGTTCAATTACAGGAGCAGGGATGTCTTAAACGACATCTCCTTCGATGTGCTTCCAAATGAGGTCCTGACGATCCTGGGCCCCAACGGGGTCGGGAAGACGACACTTCTGAAATGCATAAACAGGATACACCACCCGAGAGCGGGTTCGATCCTTATTGAAGAGGAGGACATCATGAAGATGGATCTTCTCGAAGTCGCAAAAAGGGTCGGCTATGTCCCGCAAAACTGCGAAAAAGGGCGGCTTACAGCCTATGACGCAATCCTTCTCGGAAGAAGGCCCCATATCACCTGGAACACAAGTGATAATGATCTTAAAATCGTGAATGCAGCGATCAAGCGCCTCCAGATGGATGACCTCTCGATGAGGTATATCGACGAGATGAGTGGCGGAGAGCTGCAGAAGGTCAGCGTCGCCCGTGCACTCGTCCAGGAGCCGAAACTGATGCTCCTCGACGAGCCGACGAGCAGTCTCGATCTCAAAAACCAGCAGGAGATACTCAGGATTATCAGGGAGGTCGTAAAGGTGCATTCTGTATCTGCGGTCATGACAATGCACGACATCAACACGGCTCTCCGTTTCTCGGACAAGTTCGTTCTCTTAAAGGAAGGGAAAATTTACGCGGCAGGCGGTCACGAAGTTATAACCCCGGAGTCAATAAGAGACGTTTACGGCGTCGATGTCCACGTGGAGACGTTTAACAACAGTCCGTTTGTCATTCCGGTGTGAAGATTTACTTCATCCTGAATCTTTATTAACTCTTTTTCTATACATTTCTCAAAAAAAAGGATCATAATGTTCACACTTCCTGAATTCTTCGTTCTTTCATTCCTGATAGGACTTACAGGCGCCCTCGTCCCCGGTCCGACCCTTATCGCAACGATCAACGAGTCTCTGAAGTCGGGCTGGACCGCAGGACCGAGAGTCACATCCGGCCATATCGCAATCGAACTTGCAATAGCGATCGCCATCGTATTCGGGATGTCTGCGATGCTCTCTGAGTACACCAACACGATTGCAGTCCTTGGCGGAGCAGTGCTCGTTATATTCGGGATAATGAATCTCATCTCCGCCAGAAACATCAAAATCAGCAGCACCGGAGCACCGATTGAAGCGGGGCCGTTTCTTGCAGGAATCATAACATCAGTCACAAACCCCTACTTCTGGATCTGGTGGCTGACCACGGGTGCAGGTTTTCTTCTTGCAGGACTTAAAGGGGGAGTCATATTTGCAGCCGCCTTTATGATCGGTCACTGGTTCTCTGATCTCGGATGGTTCACTTTCGTATCGGCAGGAATATCAAAAGGAAAGAACGTGATGCCTGAAAGAGTCTACAGGGGAATCATCGCAGGATGTGGAATATTCCTCGTGGGTTTCGGACTCTGGTTTATCTCAGGAACTATTTTTTAGGCTTTTTCCCCTGATTGAACTGGAATCTGGTGAAGATTCACCGGACAATAAATGACCCCGTTTTATTCAATCATTTAACCGGAAGGTTAAATGAAATAATCCACTGTATTTTCTTCATTTATATACCCGGCAGACAATCTATTGATCAGAGTGTTGAGGGAGCCTGTGACTCCCTCCCATGAACACTACTGATGCAAAAAAACAACTGATACAATTCAAACCTCCAGAAACCAGAAAACCACCTAAATTAAAACCTCTAAAAAACCTCCAAAAATTCCTTAGAGAGAACATGGCAGACCTGAAAAGGTAAATTGCCCCCTTTTTAATTTAACAAAAAAAAGAAAACTTAATCCTGAATGTTGATACATTCAGCCGTTTCCTGATATATAATTAGTTTGTTCGGGTTTCTTCGCCTTTTCCATGGCGTAATCTATCATACCGATAAGCTCGGATTCCCTTACAGGCTTTATGAGGTATCCTACAGGCTCTGTCATAAACGCCCTCTCTTTCATGTTAATATCGGAATAGGCGGTTACATAGATTACCTTCAGCCCGAGTTCGTCGAGAAGTTTCTTTGCTACATCAACACCGTCCGTATTTCCTTTTATATTGATATCCATCAGTACAATGTCAGGCTGTTTCTTTTCAATTGCCGGCAGCACCTTCTCGCCCCTGTCGATGATTCCGATAACATTGTAGCCCTTCCTGCTCAGGACCTGCTCCATGTCCATCGCAATAATCGCATCATCCTCTACTATTAGTATTTTTACAGGCATGCAACCGTCTTTCTCCAAATCATTGCGCATTTGCATCACTACTTTCTGAAAATTATCTCAATTTCCACACCGTCGCCGGATGTGATCTCAAGAGTTCCGCCAAGCTGATCTTCCGCGAGCCTTTTTACAATCATCATACCTGTAGATTCAGGTGATTTAAAATTGGTTCCTGCAGGAAAGCCCCGGCCGTTGTCTTTGTAGAGGAACCTGTAAATCCCGTCTCCCTTATCCTTCAAAGAGATCGCGATCTCACCGGTCGCCCCACCAGGAAAGGCATGCATGTACGAGTTCATCATCAGTTCATTTATTATAAAACCGCAGTATACAGCCTCATCAAGACAGAGCCCCACATCCTCTGCATCTATCATGACAGCAATGTTTCCTCCCACAAACCTGAGCGAATCCACAAGATTTGCCGAGAGATCCATGATATATTTTTGTATTTTAAGGATATAGCCCGACTCGGAGAGGCTGAGATTCTCGTGGACGAGTGCAAGTGCCCTGATACGTCTCTGTGTCGAGTTAAGGACATTCACCGATTCAGGATTTTGCAGCTTTGCCGACTGTATATTCAGGAGACTGTTGACCACTGCAAGATTGCTCCTGACTCTCATGTGGACCTCCTCAAGCATTCTTTCCTTTACCAGAAGCGTCTTTTTTATCTGGCTGATATCTTCTATTATTATTGTAAGCCCCGGACTTCCTTCGTCAAATACCGTAGGAATGAACTTTATCCTGTAAAATTTATCGCCCGAACCGTCCTCCCATTCCATCTCCGAAGAGACGCTGTCGGATTTAAAGCCTTTCTCGATCGCCTGCAATACCAGGGGATCATTGATCACCGGGATCTGTGACCCGGTAATCTTTATCTTAATTATCTCCCTGAATTCACTCCCCGTAAGATTCAGGAAAGACTCGTTGGCGACGACGATCTCCCTGTTCTGGTTAAGAACAATTATTGCATCGGATGAATAGTCGAGCATTGCAGATATGGGAATCCTCTTTGAGAGAAAATAGACCTTTGCAACCCCTATACTCCGGAGCTCGACATGCCCGGATATAAGAAGCATGTTCAGATATTTGGATACCGAATTACGATTCAGTTTGAGAGCCCGGGAGATATCAGTAATGCTCAGACCCCGCGGTTCCTCCTTCAGCAGATCCAGAACCCTCGAGAGTTCTCTTTTGCTCTCCTCAACCTGAACATCCATAATTATTCTTTTGATCTTTTCTTTTGCTACCAAATAACGATTACCATATCAAAACAGATATTAATTAAACCGGCCGGGCGTTCAACCCGTTTGTTTCTGCAATAAACATTTTTGCCAAAAAAGCCAACGATAATAGAATATATGTTGGAAGCCGTCATAGCAGCAGTCTCATTCGCAGGATTTCTGGTATTTCTACTGCCTGTACCATATAAAAAATGGTTCGCAGCCATCGGCTGGACTGCACTTGTAGGGATACTCTTTGCGCATTTCCCGAAATACTTCGCAGAGAACAATATCATATATCCCCTGATTGCCTTTCTGGCCCTTCCTGCACTCTGGATTACTATAAAAAAGCTAAACGAGGAGAACAATGTCGTATTCTGCATGACGAGAGCGGCGGCAATCGGATTTCTAATCTTCGCACCGTTCGCGTATATCGAACCTCTCGGAGACTGGCTTATCGGGGCTAATGTCATGATACTTGAGTGGATCTTCGCTCTCCTGGGATATAGCTACAGCCTCATCGAATGGAACCTGTTCATGCATTATATCTACAGCGTTAAGATAATCCTCGGCTGTACAGGTATTCAGGCGATCGCCCTTATTCTCGGGATAGCATGGTCGATCCCGTCTACATCCAGGCAGAAGGCACTTGTATTCCTGGCTGTTGTTCCCTCTATTGTTGTGATGAATATCATCAGGAACGTTTTCGTGATAATCGCCTATACAGAGCAGTGGTTCCCTTTTCTGCCGGAGATTGCTTCAAACGGTGAGATAGGATATGAGAGCTACTTCTGGTCGCACAATATCATATCCGAGTTCGGACTCTCGCTCCTGACTGTCATAATCGTAGGTCTTGCTATCATTACAATAATCCCTGATTTAAAGGAGTTCTTTGTCGATGTTCTAAGACTCTATCATACTGAGTTCAGGAAGCTGGCCGGGAAGACTGTCAAAGAACCGGTTCTTCAGAATTGACTGATAAGAAAACGGAATACGAGCCCGCCTGCGGCAAAAAGTATGAGGGAAAGGATGGCCGCTGATATTAAGGTTGCAGCCCTGACAGCATCTTTTATGTCCTTTCCCGCCTCTTTCAGGGTCTTTTTTGAATCCCCGATAATATATGCACCCGGTTTTGTAAACACAACCCCGCAACCCCCGGCGATAAGCGCCATTGTAACGCCGCCGTTGGGTCCGGGCCTCTTCTTCCTGTCACGCATGAGGATTTTCCATGCATCCCCTGCACGGCCCTTTGCCATGAACCAGATAAAAAGAGAGAGACCGGCGAGCCTTGCAGGAATAAAATTAAGGACATCGTCGAGCCTTGCAGGGAACCAACCGATCTTTATTCTCTCATCCTTATATCCGAGCATCGCGTCCATGGTATTCGCCGCCCTGAAGAAGGCCGCACCGCCCAGACCGAAGAGAGTGTAGTAGAAGAGCGGGGATACTATGGAGTCTGTCAGGTTCTCTGACATCGATTCATATGAGGCAGAGAGAATCTCTTCTTCTGAAAGCTGCCGGGGATCTCTTGATACGAGCATCCCAACCTCGCTCCTTCCACCGCCGTCCTGCATGAGGGCGCCTTCGACAGATTCGACATGCTCCTCAAGGCAACGCCATGCAAGGCATATCTTAAGGAGCAGGGGAGCTGCGATTATCGCTGCCCAGACCGGCAGGTAAAGATCCAGAATGAAGAACGGCAGCGAGAAAAAAACCACAGTGATTAGCCCCAGAACCACGCCGGCAAATATCCGGAGATTTGGAGGATACAGGGAAGGGCGTCCCCACCACCCGATAAAATTTCCAAGCCATGCCACCGGATGGTATCTGTTGGAGGGATCTCCCAAAACCCTGTCCACCAGAAGTGAGAGCCAGATTACTATGACCGGGAGAACCATCCGATAACAACACCGGCCGTTAAAAGAAGCATTGGCACAATTACCGGGACTATCCCGGGATATATGAACCCGATACCGTATGAGACCCATGCAAGGATAACAAAGAGGAGAACCAGGGCATCCGGGGCGGAGACCGGACTCTTCTTCTCTACTATAGCAGGTATCTCCTCCATCGCACCCGGTAGCTCAATCTCCTGATCGTGGACATTGACAGTCATCTGCTTTTTGACAGTCCCGTATCCCGTAATTACCTCGATCTGAAAGCTTCCGGTCGGCGCCATAGAGAGAACCGGTATCCTGAGGGCAAGAGTGTCATCAAGATAGAGGTTTTCATGAATGAAATGCGTAAAACGCTTTGCATTGATGGCTGAGACCGTCAGGTGCAGCGGGGCGCCGTGATTTATCATCTTCAGAACGAGAGACTCCCCCACCTCAACGTCTGCAGACGCGGGAATCTCTATAGAGTTTATACCTCTTCTGTTCAGACGGATCTGTAACGACATATTAACCCCTTATTCAGTGTTTATTCCTGCGGCAGAAGGTTTGGGATCCCTTCAGAGACCGGATAATCAACGCCGCACTTTTCGCAGTGGAGGGTGCCCTCTATGACATCCTCTTCCCCGTTCTCAAGAACGGTCTTCTCAACAACCTTCAGCTCAAGCTCTCCCTTGCAGACCGGACAGCAAAGAATCTCGTAGGTTGACATCTTCATATATTTATTCACCTGATATCGATGATCTGGGTCATCTCGGGGCCTGTAGAGATCAGCTTTACAGGTGCGCCGATATCCTTCTCAGCCTTCCTGATGAACTCAAGGGCCTTCTCGGTAAGCTGGCTGTAATCGGTCGCGCCGAAGCATGCAGGATCGACATGGTCTATACCGGTTATCGCTGCAATCGTACACCCGTTGACCATGGCGGAATATCTCGCCATTTCGCCGTCCCAGACGCCGATGCGCCTTTCCCTGTGGGTAACAGTTCCAAATTCCTGAATTCCGAGGTCCATCGACTCTTCTCTCGTCATCTCGGTCCCGAAGGGTCCTTCGCCTACCCTTGTCGGGTATGCTTTAAAGACAACTATGACATCATCGATCCTTGTAGGGCCGACACCGTTGTCCGCGGCAATCTGCGATGCAGATGTGTCCTTACTTGTGACGAACGGGTATGTTCCGAAATAAAGGGATATTCCGAATCCCTGTGTCCCCTCAAGGATAACGTTCTCTCCCCTGTCGAGAGCGGAGTTAATCTCATATGATGCATCAATGAGATATTTCTGCAGTTCGGGGAGATCCTTTGCCTGTTTTGCAACCCTGTTCACCCTTGCAACATTCGCCGGTCCGCACCCGGTTCCGGTAGACCCGATTGTCTTTGAGAGATGCTCGTTGCCCTTATCCTGTTTGATGTGCTCTTCCTCGATTATGCTGCACCTTTTATCAATAAAGACTCTGTCATCGACATCAAGCTGGTCAATCTCCTTTTTAAGGACATTCGGGTCGACGAGAACGCCGCTTCCTACCATGAGTCTGGCGCCGGGATACACGAAACCGGATGGTATCATCCTGATTCCGTATTCCTTCTCACCTACTGTCACGGTATGCCCGGCGTTTGGGCCTACTCCACCCCTGGAAATTATTGAGGGTTTATCTTTGTGTGCAACGTGGGCAACGATCTTGCCCTTTCCTTCATCACCAAAAAAGCCACCGACTATTATTATACAGCTCATTTATGTTTCATTAATGATGAGGTCAGCATTCATCATAAAGGTATCATGAGATGAAAACAGGGTACATT
>JAFGKW010000009.1 GCA_016928355.1 Methanomicrobiaceae archaeon | reverse complement strand
CCATCACTACAACGGTTGAAACCGGAAAAAAAGAAAGGGCCGGAAAAAAATTCAAAAAAATTTTAATTATTCTGTGGCAATGCATTTCCCGTGGATGAAACCTTTAATTTCAGGTATTCTGCAAGATAAAAAGCTCCCAGAATTCCGCCCAGAATACCAAATGAAACAAATAGGCCGGCATATGACCCGACGAATGCAAATACCGGTACAACAGCCAAAGACGAAACGAACTGACCGGTATTTAGAAAGACGGACCATCCACCCATTACTTTGCCGATAACAGGTCTTGGTGTAACAGACATCAGCCAGTTTAGTAGAGTGGGTATTATCAGTCCGTTTGCCATGCCAACAATAATTACTCCCACTCCTGCAAGTGCCAGTGAACCGGACAGTCCAAGAAGTATAAAACCGGTACAAAGCAGGAAATATGACAATAGGAGAACAAAAAACCGGTGCATTTTAGCGGTTACTCTCCAGTAAAAAATCCCTGATAAAGCCGATACCAGTCCCATCAATCCTAAAAGGAGACCGCTAAGCAATGCCTGGTTCGTAAAAATTCCCCCGGACTGCATGAAACCCGCCACTTCCGTGATATCATTGATGAGATAAGGGAGTTTTGTGGGTAGTAAAAAGAACATCACCATACTCAGGAACAAAGTCACGTATATCAAAGTAATCTCAAAAACAGGAGTGTTAATCCCTGTTTCTTTGCCCGAAACATTTGTCCCGGCTTTTACCGGCTGCTCCTGACTCATCATCGGAGGTGTTTCAGGCTCCCTCATCGTTGCCAGAACACCTGCAAGAATTACGAGCCCTATCAGATAGATTAGAAACGACATCCGCCATGAGATCGTTGCAAGCACTCCTCCGCTTATTTCAAGAATTAAAACACCAGCTCCCATCGATGCCGCCTGGTATCCAAGAACCCTGGCCCGTGTAATTCCTGTATAATAATCTGTTATCAGTGCACTCGTCGTTACGGTAATACCTGCTATGCCGACACCAAGTATTACCCTCCCGGCAAGAAGCACAGGAAGGGAGGACAGAAAGAATCCTGAAACTCCCGCCAGTGTAAATATCAACAGTGAAGCCGCAAGTACCGGAATTCTCCCAATCCTGTCCGACAGGATTCCGATAAAAAACCCGGAAAACGCGATAGCAAGTGAAGGAAGCGTAATTATCAGGGAGACCATTGCCTCTGAAGAATCAGGGAAGGCCTCACTGATCAAAGGCAGTGCAGGTGCAACTGCTGCCCCGCCCATCAAAATGAGCATGGAAGAGAGAAGCAGAAACACCATAGTCCATTTTGAGGGCTGAAATTTCGTTGGTTTGAATATTGACTGGAAAATCGGGTTTTGCATTCCTATTTATTCAAAATTTTTCCGGTAAATAAATGATGCTCCTGAACTCAGGAGCAATATATTAAAATATTGTATCGAACTATAAATGAGCATAAAACAATTTTACCGGAATTTGGAGAATTGACAGATGATAGATGAATCTCTGATTCCCGAATTAAAGGATTTGGGCATGAGCGAATATGAAGCGAAAGTCTACTCAATGCTCCTTGCCCTGCGTGTCGCCAGTGCACGTGAAATCCATGAAATTACAAAGATACCGCGGGGAAGGGTCTATGAGACTCTCACCGTATTAATCGAAAAAGGATATGTCAACTCTTCCAATGAAAATCCTGCGAGATACAGTGCGGCAGATGTTTCGCGGACATTTGACAGGATCAAGCACAAAAGGCTGGACTTCCTGGATAAACTTAGCGAAAAGCTCCAGAATCTTGAAAAAGAGAGATCCGAAGTACTGCTGGGAGCTTATGAACTCAGGACCATATGGGCGATCGACAAACAGATTCGTCTTATCTTTGCAAGAGCAAAATCGGAGATCGTTATTCTCCTCAATGACGAATTTTTCATGGATAAATATGCTGCAGACATGGTAAAAGCAAAAAAACGAATCCCCGTATATCCCATCATTGAAGATGAAAGCTTCGCGGAAAAACTCCCCTTAAAATGTTACCTTGGAGACAAGGATGTCAATGCTGCCTTTTTCCGTCCCCAGCAGGAACCGGAGGCAAGCAGGATCAAACTGATAATCTATTCCGACGGTCGGGAGTCGCTGCTTGTATTTGACAGGGAAGGAATCTATGAAGGAGTGTTTCTCTCAAATCACATTCATGCGGCCTATATTTCCAGAATGATCCTGAAAAACATTACCGAAATCAAACCCCTAAAGAAAAAGAAGCAGAAAAAATGAATCTAATGCCTTATATTCAGACTATAGGTCCATGTTGAGGTACTGTCACTTCGGCGCATGCCTCTTCAGGAATTCAACCGCCTGCTTCTGGACCTCTTTTGACTTCGGGTTGATCCAGAAACAGAGGTGTGATCCTTCCTCAACCCAGATCCGCTCTGCATTTTCGATATGCTCGTACGCGTAGACGCCGTCGTAGAACTTGACATCCGCATCGTGGGTGCCGTGGACGACGAGCGTCGGGCATTTGATCTTCTCCACGGGCAGATGACGAATGGTCCGGCTGATATCCACGTCGTTCATCGTACCGGCTTTACGGGGTTTGTAAGGATACATCGTATTCATGAAGGCCGTGGCAAAATCTTTTGCATAGGAGTCGTTTATAACGAAATCGAGATGCTTCTTCAACTGATCTTTCGTATAATACGCCTCGCTTTTGAAGATCTCCTTTATGAATGCATCCGGTTTTGCCTTCGTCATCTTCTGAAGGAGTTTCTGTCCCGGATCGGACAGGAAGATCATCTGGGTTATCGGTCCGGCAGTCTCGGGAAGATCGTAGTAACCGCTTATAGAATCGGCCGTGATAAGAGCCCATATCCTGTCGGGATGGCGGGCTGCAAAGGTGTATGCTGAAAGACCTCCTGCGGATATCGAGAAGACCGCGACCTTATCTATTTCCAATTCGTCGAGAACAGCGGCGAAGAGATCCGCCTGTTCTTCGAGAGACTTTCCGCTCTCAAGAGGTGTCCCGAGGAAACCGGGGCGGGAGAGCGACAGCAGCCTGAAATCCTTTGCGCCAAAATCGATAGCCGCACGACACTGGTCGATTCCGCCGAGACCCCCGTGAATACCCATCAGTACTGGCCCGTCGCCTTCGGTCAGTTCGATCTCGACCGGCCCCAGCTTTGTTTCGATGATTTTGGGTTCGATGTAGACACCTTTCAGGATCTCGATTTTATTTTCACTGTTTTTCTCTTTTTTTCCTGATTTTTTATCTTTCATATTCAGCTCCTCCGTCGCTCTATCTATAGAGTAATAGGATTACTGTTCATCGATATTGTTATTCTTCTTTTCGGATTTGGAATCTTTAGAACAATCATAAAATTTAACAATGGCTAATTTTACAATAAGGAATACTTAAATCTGGTGAAATTATGATACCGAATCGACTGTTATTGATAATTATTACTGTTCTGGCAGGGGCACTCTGCCTTCCCGCCGCAGGTGCCACGAACTGGCCTGATCAGGTCTACGCACCGTATATAAATACCGAATTGTGGGCCCAACCCACGATCATGAGCGATATGTACGATGCGACCGGAGTGAAGTAATATTCGCTTGGTTTCGTAAATGTGAACAGGGATTCCGGCGAACTCAGATTCGGAGATCATCCCGAACCTGATTATTACAAGGATCAGATCGACGCAATCCGTGCAAAGGACGGCGACGTGATCATCTCCTTCGGCGGAGCATTTGCTGAAGATATCGAACCGGCGATTAAAATAACTGACATGGTTACTCTCGTTGAGGCATACAGTTTGGTCATCGATACCTATGGCGTAAACTACATAGATTTCGACATCGAAGGAGGCGCTGTTGGGAAAGACGAAGCCAATAGCAGGCGCAACCAGGCGATATTGAAGCTCAAGGAGAAATACCCGGATCTCAGAGTATCGACAAACATCGCTGTCATGCCTGAAGGTCTCACAGGACATCAATTGAATTATCTCAGTAATGCAGCGAATGCAGAGGCTGAATACAAAAAAGAAACAGGAAAAGACGTGCTCATCTTCGACAGGGTCAATATCATGCTCATGGACTATGGCAACTATTATGTAAAAGACCCTGACAATATGGGAGTATACGGTATAGATGCTGCAAATGCCGTCCGTAATCAGCTGAATCAGGGTTATTACAGCGGCAAATCCGATGCCGGGATCTGGAAGAGAATGGGGCTCACCCCGATGATCGGCCAGAATGACATGGAAGCTGAGGTCTTTTACCCGAAAGATGCCGTACAGCTTGCAGAGTTTGCAGGAGAAAAGGGCGTCGGAATGATGTCGATATGGTCTTTAACACGTGACAACAGCGGCACTGTCGGCCAGTTCCCACCTTCCGCAACAGGAAGCAGCGTTGAACAGGATCCGTTTGAATTCACTAATATATTCAAGGGTTATCCGTCCATGCGTCCATCTGCCACTGAAGAACCCACTCCCGAACCAACTCCCGAACCAACTCATGCTACGGGGCTGATAACACCGACACCCACAAGGGCAACCGGCCTGCTCACTGAATGGAAAGCTGATAAGGAGTATGATACCGGAGACATTGTCCTTTACAAGGGCAGTATGTATGCTGCGAGATGGTGGACAATAGATGAGGAACCCGGCGTTGAATATGTATGGCTCTCAACTTCCGGAAAGCTCATACCTAAAGCGGATCACGCAAAAGGCCTTATCATGCATTGGAATTCAAATGAGATCTTTCTATCAGGTGATACTGTCATCTACGACGAAGGTGTATACTCCGCAAAGTGGCTGACAATGAATGAGGAGCCCGGCGACACCTATGTATGGGAAATGGTTTCAGAGATTGAACCTGATGAAGATGAAATTCCGGTTACCTATACGGCCACACCAACCGGGACTCCAGCAACAGGCCTTATCATGGAATGGGACTCTAAAACAGAGTATGAAGGCGGAGATACGGTCCTTTACAAGGCCCATACATACACTGCGAGATGGTGGAACGTAGCTGAACCTCCCGGACATACATATTCATGGATGTCAGATGAAGGTCGTTATATGCCCACCCCGACTCCTTCAACAGGTCCGGCTAAACAATGGGATTCAAGAAGAGCATATGCCGCAGGTGATACTGTTATTTACAACAAAAACAGGTACAGGGCAAGCTGGATGAACAGAAATGAAATTCCCGGAGAAGCTTATGTATGGGGAACTGGCACCGGAAGAACCAAAACCCACTCCGACACTCACGCCAACTCCAACACCCACTTATGCAACGGGTCTGCTGGGTGGATAGGAATAATATTCAACTTTTTTTTCAGAACCAAACTTTAGGACTCTCCTTTGCACAAGATTAAACTGGCTTTTTACGAACGGTGCAGTAATCGCCCTGACATCTCCCAATCTTCAACCCAGCAACCCGATATTTATAAATAACCCCTGGACAGGATTACACAATATCAAACGGGAAGATGAAGGGGCACATCGCAGACTATCCTGAAGAACCCCCGGTAGATAATTCCCGGGAGAAGAAGAAGATGAATCCAGAAGAAAGACTACAGGTCGCAATAATCGACGCGACAGTTCATACGGACACACCTGCAGGCAGGGCGGTCCGGAATATAATCTCCGATCTCTCTGAATACGGGATAGAGGTTACGACTCTTGCATCAACCGAGGATGCACGTTCGGCACTCTCGAACCTCCCGGCAGTCGACTGTATAATGGTAAACTGGAACCTCGGTGAAGACAGTGAGCCGGAGAAAGGAGAGAGAATAGATACTGCCGTTATTATCTCGGAGATAAGAAAAAGAAACGAAGATATCCCGATATTTCTCATGGGAGAGCCTACCCGTGAACCTCCTAAAGACCTTCCAATTGAGATGATAAAGCAGATAAACGAATTCGTCTGGGTAATGGACGATACAGCCGAGTTCCTTGCAGGGCGGATACGGGCGGCCGCAAGGAGGTACAGGGAACGTCTGTTACCCCCGTTCTTCGGCGAACTCGTCAACTTCTCCCGTGATTTCGAGTACTCCTGGCATACCCCCGGGCATGCAGGCGGGACGGCATTCAGAAAGTCTCCTGCCGGAAGGGCTTTCTTCAACTTCTTCGGTGAACAACTCTTCAGGTCAGACCTCTCCATATCCGTAGGCGAACTGGGATCGCTCCTCGACCATTCTGGTCCGGTCGGGGAGGCTGAAAGATATGCAGCAAAAGTCTTCGGGGCCGACATGACCTATTTTGTGACAAACGGAACCTCGACCTCGAACAAGATAGTATTCTACGGGAGGGTGACCCCGAACGACATCGTCCTCGTGGACCGAAACTGCCACAAGTCCGCCGAGCACTCGTTAACCATGACACATGCAGTTCCGATATACCTGATCCCGACAAGGAACAGGTATGGGATCATCGGCCCGATACACCCGGAGGAGTTTGCGCCTGAAACGATTAAAGCGAAGATCGCAGCTTCCCCTCTTACAAAGACGGCCGGAAGCGAGATCCCCATACACTCGATCATTACAAACTCGACATATGACGGACTCTGCTATCATGCCGAATGGGTCGAAAATGAGCTTGGAAAGAGCGTCGATTCCATCCACTTTGACGAGGCATGGTACGGCTACGCCCGGTTCAACCCGATATACAGGGGCCGCTTCGCTATGAGGGACGGGGCAAAAGACCCGGATGGTCCAACTGTCTTTTCGACCCAGTCGACTCACAAGCTTCTCGCCGCACTCTCGCAGGCTTCGATGGTTCATGTCAGAAACGGAAAAGTCCCGATGGAGCATTCAAGATTCAACGAGGCTTTTATGATGCACACCTCTACATCCCCGCTGTATACGATAATAGCCTCATGCGATGTCTCTGCAAAGATGATGGACGGGGCATCCGGACGGATGCTCACCCAGGAGCCTATCGAAGATGCGATCAGGTTCAGGCGGATGATGGCGAGAATCAAAAAGGAGATCGGTCACGAAAAGACTCCGAATGACTGGTGGTTCGGTATGTGGCAGCCGGAACTGGTAAGCGATCCGAAGACCGGAATAAAGGTCGAATTCGCCGATGCCCCCATAGATCTTCTTGCCGAAGAGCCTTCATGCTGGGTACTTCATCCAGGCGACGAATGGCACGGCTTCGAAGGACTCCCGGACGACTACTGTATGCTCGACCCGATAAAAGTAACAGTCCTTATGCCGGGACTGAAAGATGAAGGAAATCCGGCTGACTGGGGGATACCGGCAGCCATTGTCGTTAAATTCCTTGACACAAAGGGAATTGTCAATGAGAAATCCGGTGACTATAATATACTGTTCCTCTTCTCCATGGGGATTACCAAAGGGAAGTGGGGGACGCTTATTACAGAGTTGTTCGAGTTCAAACGCCACTGGGAAGAGGAATCTCCGCTTGACGAAGTATTCCCCGATCTTGTAAGGAACTGGCCGGAGAGATACGGGGGAATGACCCTGCCCGGGCTTATCGACGAGATGCACGAATACATGAAGATTACCGGACAGGGACGTCTCCTCCAGGAGGCCTACGAGAATCTCCCCGAACAGGTCATGATATACGGTGAGGCATACAGGAGGCTTGTCAGGGATGAGGTAGAACTGGTGCCGGTCGCCGATATGGAGGACAGGGTTGTCGCAACAGGAGTGTTCCCTTATCCTCCCGGAATCCCGGTCCTCGCCCCCGGAGAGGCGGCGGGAAAGAAGAGCGGGCCGATCATCAGCTATCTCCTTGCCCTGCAGGAGTTTGATGCAAAATTCCCGGGATTCGGGCATGATATCCATGGTGTCGAAAACGTGAACGGAAAATACATGATATATTGTCTTAAGGAGTGAGCATGAGCGAAGATACTGCTCCCAAAACAGGGATTAAGAAGACCTATCTCGGCATATTCGCCCTTGCGATGATCAATGTCGCGGCTGTGCTCAGCATCAGGAACTTTCCCTCAATGGCAATATACGGCTGGTCATGCATCGGGTGGTATGTTATAGGGACCGTGCTCTTTCTGATACCAATCTCACTTGCCGGGGCCGAGCTTGCGACAGGATGGCCGCAGGGAGGAGGTGTTTATGCATGGGTAAAGCAGGCATTCGGTGAGAAGGACGGATTTATCGCACTGTTCTGCGAATGGTCGAACAATCTGGTATGGTTCCCGACAGTTCTTTCCTTCATCGCTGCGACACTTGCATTCGCACTGACACCGGAACTGACATCGAGTCCTTTCTATATGTTCTCCGTAATGATGATCGCTTTCTGGGGAACGACCGCAGTTGCTTACTTCGGTGAAAACGCTTCGACAAAGCTCAGCAACTTTGGAGCCATACTGGGCAGCATCATCCCGGCAGTGATGATAACGCTCCTTGGCGTCTGGTGGCTTGCAACCGGGCAGCAGCTTGTCATCCCGGACTTTTCAATAGGACAATTGGTACCCGAGATCAGCCTCGATACACTCCCATTCTTCGCAACAGTCGTCCTTCTATTCGCCGGAATGGAGATGGCGGGATTCCATGCACTCGAAGTCAGGAACCCGCAGACCGACTTCCCGAAGGCGATCGGGATCTCGGCCGTGATAATCTTCTTCTGCACCGTAGCGGCGACGCTTGCGATTGCATTCGTGATCCCGGCGAACCAGCTGAGCCTTGCATCCGGGGTCATGCAGGCGATACAGTACTTCTTCGATTCCGCGGGGCTCTCCGGCCTTGTCGGACCGATGGCAATTTTGATTACTATAGGAGGTGTGGTAAATCTGGCTGCATGGCTCATTGGACCGGCAAAAGGCCTCGGAGTCATAGCAGAAGAGGGCAACATGCCGCCAATGTTTGATAAGACGAACAAGTATGGTGCACCTGTTGCAGTCCTCCTGACACAGGCTCTTATCGGCTCGGCGATATCTCTCCTTTATGTATTCCTGCCTTCTGTTAACCAGGCATACTGGATTTTATCGGCGATGACAGTCGAGCTGCTCTGCATCGTGTACTTCCTCGTCTTTGCAGCACTTATCAAACTGCGTTACAGCCAGCCTGATACACCCAGACCATTTAAAATCCCGGGAGGAATGGTGGGGATCTGGATCGTAGGGGGTATGGGTGCAGTGGGAGTCGTATTCTCGTTTATAGTAGGACTTATGCCGCCGGCCTATTACGACAATACAATCGGTTACGTTGCTGCAGTCCTGTTCGGAACATTCGTCCTGGCTGTACCTCCGCTTATATTCCTGAAGTTAAAGAAGCCCGGCTGGGTGAAAGGCGGACAGAAGGAGGTCTTAGAAGATGGATAAGAAGCATGAATTTATTCTGGTTTGCCTGATTCTTGTAATTGCAATAGTCATGCTGCCTGTGTCCTTCGCGGTCCTGACACACGGCTCTGATCCCTACCGGATTGTAGCAGGAGATCCCATTGAAGCAGCCGCAGAAAAGGCTGGCCTTGCTGTCTGCAGTGAAACGGAGAATACATGGAATATACCTGGTGCTGCAGGAGGCAGGGTATATATTATTTCTGACAACTGTGATGAGCCATCTGAAACCGTAAGGATTGAAACACAGGCATTTGACAGTGCTGATTCCAGAGATGCTGCCATAAAAGCATTTCATACAAATATAATCGGGAAGACGGGGACCCATGGAAATATGATCGTCTTCGGCCAGTACCTGATATTCACTGACTCTTCAGGAGGATCGATTCTGGGGAAAATTGTAGAGAAGCTGGATGAATATTAAATCTACAACCCTTTTTTAAAAATTACGCGGAATTCATACGATATCTTTCCGGCGGTATTAATATCTCAAAACGAGCTCCTTCTCCCGGATTGCCGGTTTCACGGATCTTGATCCCGGAAATCCCGAGAATCTCCCGGACCAGGAACAAACCGAGACCAGTGTTTCTGCCATAACCCCTCTCAAATATCCTGTCTTTATCTACATAAGGAATGCCTGAACCGTCATCCTGCCATACAACAGAATAATCAGACCCGCCGGAATTCCCGCATTTAATATCTATCCGGGATGCCCCGGGTCCCCCGTGCCGTATTGTGTTATCGAGGAGGGTATCAAAAACTTTTTTTAGTACTGGATCGGCAAATACCTCAATATCACAGTCACTTATATGAAAAGGCAACGGACTCTGCCCTTCCAGGTCATGCAGGATACAAGAGAGATTCTGCCAGACAGGAGCATGGGAACCAAGGTTTTCAAATTCTCTCGTAAACTCGATCTGCCTCTGGATCTTCTGCAGAATCTCATGAAGAGTCTTAAGGTACTGTTCCCTGTCAGGATCCTCCGGACTCTTTAGCAGGTCGATATAACAGTATGCGGCCATCACACTATTTAAAATATCATGTCGGGTGATTCCTGTAAGCAGTTTGAGCTGATGGTTTGCATTTTCTAGTGCCTTATGGGCATTTTTAAGATCTGTAGTATCATTGAAGAATCCCTGGATGATAAAAGAACCAGCAGAAAACCTTTCAGAAACACGGGCGTTTATACTTAAATGCCGTCTCTCTTCCCTTCCCGGCAATATAATTTCAATAATAAAATCTTCTACAGATCCCTTTTTATCGAGAATGTCGATGAAGAAATCTCTCCTTTTAGGATCAAAATAAAGATCGTTTTTCAGATTTCTGATACTGCGGATTACTTCACCCGGAGATGAGTATCCAAGGATTTTTGCACCGGTTTCATTAATGGATATATAGTAACCCTCTGATGTGCTGGTAAAGATCCCGATTGGAGCATTTTCCACAAGATCACGGTACTTCTCCTCGCTGTTTTCAAGATCCCTGTGACTTTTTTCCAGTTCATCAAAACTCTGGCGAATTTCTTCATCAACTGCCGCCAGTTGTTCATAGGCGGCATTCAGTTCTTCATTTTTAGTCCTAAGCTCCTCTTCAGCCTCTTTTTTCGAGGTGATATCACGGATAGACTCGATAGCTCCTGTGATTTGTCCTTCGATATTATAGAGTGGTGTTGAGATAAACCAGAGATGGGCTCCTTTTCCCCCATTAAAATGCGGGATGGTAATCTCTGAAAGGAGAGCGTTTCCTTCGCGTTTGACAAAAGGATATTTTGAGATATTATCAGGATCGGAATTTAATACGAGATCGACCAATATCGGCCTTCGTTCCCGGTAGAAGGGTATAGAATATTCATAGTTACCTTTTCCAATAATATCTTCCGCTTTAACACCCGTCATCTTCTCGATTGCCCTGTTCCAGGCAATTACTTTTCCTCCGGTATCTATAACCAGAGTTGCATCAGGAAGGAAATCGATAATGTCCATTAACTGCTGCGTGCTCTCATTCAGGGCATCTTCAGCCTGCTTTTGTTCGGTAATGTCTGAGACCATGGCAAAAGAGCCTTTGAATTTCCTGGTTTCATCGACAAGAGAGGTCGCCTTTACCTTCATCAAACGGACTTCTCCATCCTTCCTTATGAAATGGCGCAGGTAATTATCATTCTGTCCCTTCTTTCGCCGTTTTATCAATGATTCATGATCAGGATATTCATCTTTTGATATGAATGAAGAGATCTCCTTTCCAAGCATTTCTTCAACCGGATATCCCAGCATATCCGCCATCTTCCTGTTGACAAAGGTTGTCTTCGTCTCTTCATCCATCTCCCAGATGCCCTCTTCGGCCGTCTCGACGATCCTCCGGAACTTTTCACCGGTCTCCCTAAGTATTGTCTCCTTCTTTTCGAGCTCTTCATAATTACTCCGGAGTTCCTCTTCTGCTGCCTTGAGTTGTTTGTAAGCACCCTGGAGTTCGTCATTTCTGTCAGCGATTGTTTTCAGGTGACCTTTCAGCTCTTCATTCAGTTCTACAAGTTTTTTATTGCTTGCATGAAGTTCTTCTTCAGCCGCCTTTCTCGCGGTAATCTCATCGAGAAGAATAAGAAGCGCCGGCTTATCCTCCCATAGTATTCTGGTGGTATGGATCTTCACCCAGTGTGTATTCCCGGAAGAATCTAAAATCCTGAATTCATAATTTTCAGTTACATCCTCTCCAGAAAGCCTTTGATCATAGCGGCCGAGAACCAGTTCATGGTCATCGGGGTGTACAATCTCTGAAATAGGCGTTCCGATAAGCTGCTCCATGGGAATTCCAAGAATAGATGAGAAACGCGGGTTTGAAAACCGGACAAGTTTATCCTGTGAAATGAGAATCGCTTCATTCGCCTTCTCGACTAGCAGGCGGTACTTCTCCTCGCTTTCTCGAAGTGCGATCCCGGTCTGCCTGAGATTAATTGCCTGTTTAACTTTATGGAGAAGTTCGACGAACTGTGAGTTGGGATCGCCCCCTTTTTGGATATAAAAATCTGCCCCGTTCTCGAATGCCTGGATAACAATCTCCTCGCGGCCCCTGCCCGTGAAGATCATAAATGGTGTAAGATCTCCCGAACCCCTGATTACCTTGAGAAACTCAATCCCGTCCATTCCCGGCATCTGGTAATCGGAGATTATGGCGTCATATGTCTCAGTCTTCATCATCTCCAGTGCATCAGCTGCAGACTCTGCAGTATCGACAGTAAAATCCCCCTTTTTTTCGATAAATATTTTTGCAAGGTCGAGAAGGATACGCTCATCATCCACATACAGAATTTTGATCATGCAGAACGGCTCCGGATGCTTTTTTTAGAATTGGAGAATGTTTGTTAATAAAATAAACCGATCTGACATCAATATTTATAAGGAAAAGATCCAAATCCCAGAAATCGTGAAAAAAGCTTTCATGACTATTGCCTGGCATTTTCAAGCTAACCTAAGAATCTCGTCTTCAAACAAATTGCAAAGATGCCGGATAATTCTTATGAATCATCCATTCAGAATCTCCTGCCACACGGGATTATCAAAATTTGGGTAAACACTTTTGCAACTACCGATCACGCCGTTTACCTCCTGCCAGCCGTGAGAATCACCGTAGCAGGTCCATGAATATGAATCTGTATATTCATTCCCGCCGCCATCAATACCGTAATTCGCGGTATAGAGAATTGCCGGTTAAACCCATGAATTTTTCTCGCGGATACCGGAGTAAATCTCCACGCAGGTTGCAGATGATGCTGAATAATCTGCAAATATCAGGGTTTTATAAGGCACTTCAACAGGCAGATATTCTATCCATTCCGGAGAGCCCGAATCGATTTTTTCTCGTCGTAATTGAGAATAATCTGTCTTTGGCAGGAAAATCGATTCATTTCCGACAGGATAAATCGTTTCAGTAAACACATCCGGGTTTGTAGATGATGTATGATTATTGATTACAATTGTATATGATACACTACACGGATCATCAAAATCAATATTATCAAAACTGATCTTCAGGAACCATGGATGATTGTTCTCTATAAAATCTGTCCCTGTCAGATTTATTCCCGGAAGGGACTCTACAAAATCAATGGAAAAGTCATCTTTAGAAAATTTGTCCTCTATTAACAACACATTTCCAATCATCGGTTTTCCATTTTTACCGGCAAAGGAAGGTAGAATGTTGCATTGCTTATAGGCTGGGTCGCTTTAATAGTTAGATCATACTGTATATCTGATACACAGAGACGGAGCGGGGTTTCAGTAGTACATCCTGAAACCACAATGAAGAGGATTAATCCGGTTATAAGTAAAATATTAAGTGTCGACAGAGGTATTTTTTCACACTAGTTCTGTCATTCATTGAGATAAATAATGGTTTTCATTAAATCCTTTGGAATTATCCCCTTAATTCACTTAAAAATTGCAATCCATATCAATGAATAATTCCTGTCACAGATCTGTTTACAGATAACTCCAATAAAAAAAGAATAAACAATTAGGATTAAGGAAAATAACTGCCTAAAGAGACGATCAGGAGATAATATAGTGAGTGCTGAGACAGATAACGGGAAAACAATCAGGGTAACAAATCCTGCCGACGGAACGGTTGTCGGGACCGTCCCTGTGGGAACAGCTGCAGATGTCAGTGCGGCGGTCGACAATGCCTCCGGGGCACTCGGGAAGTGGTCGTCGCTTCTCCCCCGGGAGAGGGGAAAAATCCTCTTCAATGCAGCCACGGCCATAAGACAGGACCGGGAGAGGCTCGCGACCCTGCTGACATCCGAACAGGGAAAGCCGCTCGCCGAGGCAAAGAACGAGATCATGGGCTGTGCCAACGTCTTTGAGTATTATGCATCAATCTCCGGGTCGATAAAAGGCGATGCATTCCCGAGATCCGATTATGGCTACTCAATTACAATAAAAAAGCCGCTCGGGGTCTGCGGTGCAATTATCCCATGGAATATGCCCGCACTGATAATGGCATGGAAGACCGGACCGGCACTTGTTGCAGGAAATGCACTGATTGTAAAACCTGCCACATCGACACCGCTCACGTGCATGGAGATGGCGTCCGTCATCCGGCAGGCAGGAATCCCGGAGGAGATTCTAAGGATAATCCCCGGGAGCGGCGAAGAGGTCGGATCTGCAATCGCCGCTCACCCCGGGATAAGAGCTGTCTCGTTCACAGGGTCGACGGAGACAGGAAGGAAGGTCGAATCGGCCGCCTGCGGAACTGGAAAACACCTGACGCTTGAACTCGGCGGAAGCGACCCGATGATAGTCTGCGACGATGCTGACATCCCTGCGGCTGTCGCAGGTGCAGTTGCAGGGAGATTCTACAACTGCGGGCAGACCTGCACTGCAGTAAAACGCCTCTTTTTATTCGAGGATATTGCGGATGAGTTCACCGCAGCCCTGGAGGCTGGTGTAGCAGGAATAAAGATTGGAAACGGTCTCTCACCCGGTGTCAGGATGGGACCGATGAACAACGGCTCCGGCAGGGAAAGGATCAAAGAGCTTGTCGAAGGGATCAGGGAATCCGGCGACGGGACGATCCTCACAGGCGGAGAAATCCCCAAAGGCGGCGAATACGAAAAAGGCTACTTCTATGAGCCTACGATTGTAACCGGAGTCCCGGCAGGGAGCCCGCTCATGAGAGAGGAGGTTTTCGGCCCGGTTCTTCCGGTATCGATCGTCTCCGGAATGAATGAGGCAATTGAAGCTGCAAACTCCGTGAGGTACGGACTCGGGGCATCTGTATGGACCGAAAGCATCTCGCGGGCGGCAAAGGCCGCTGAGGAGATCGAGGCCGGCATCGTGTGGGTCAACAGGCACCTGAAAATCCCACCGGAAGTTCCGTTCGGCGGAGAGAAGGCAAGCGGCACGGGACGTGAAAACGGCATTTACGCACCCGACCGGTATATGACGGAAAAAACGGTTATTATCTCACCCTAAAAACGGAGTCGAAATGAAGGATCAGGAGAACAATTCAGCCTGGATAACAGAGAAACTTGACAGTTATATTGTCGGAATCGGGGCCGCAATATCAGGTTACTGTGATCTTTCCGGCATACCTGACCTCCCCTTCCCGGGTCTAAAAACAGGAATCTCCCTGGGAATAAATCTCAACCCGGAGATTGTTCTCTCCCTGAAAAAAGGACCGGGCGAGGATTATGTCCGTGAATATGGCAAGGTCAACACCCGCCTGTCAGAGCTTGCTGAAAAGGTTTCCGGGTTTCTTATAGAAAACGGTTATAATGCAAATTACATAGCTCCCACCAAAAAAGTCATCGATCCTGAGAAAATCTCTGCAGAATTCCCACACAAGACGGCCGCAACCTCGGCAGGCCTGGGATGGATCGGGAAGAACGCCCTTCTGGTGACAAAAAAATACGGGTCTGCAGTCAGGATTATAACAGTGTTCACCGATGCCCCGCTGATTTCAGGAGAGCCTGTTATAAAATCATACTGCGGCAGCTGCAGTTTATGCGGAGACATCTGTCCCGCAGGTGCCGTATCCGGTATAAACTGGTCCCGCGGAATGCCAGGGGAAAAACTGCTGAATATACGCGGGTGCTTTGAATACAACAGAAAAAGAGATAATGACCCGGATGGATTTGGCATTTGCGGAGTCTGCATCGCCGTATGCCCGTGGACAGATAAATACCTGAAGCGTGAAGGGCTCCTGTAAAAATACAAACGGAAATTCAAAGATTATGAATGTAAAAGTAGGCTGCCACGTATCGATCGCAGGGTCAATAGATAAGGCCGTGAACCGTGCAGAAGAGATCGGGTGCGATACATTTCAGGTATTCACCGGCAACCCGAGAGGGTGGAATGTCAAACCGCTTGAAGAGGATGCAACAGACAAATTCAGGGAGAAGGTGGCCGCATCGGGAATTAACCCTGTTGTCGCCCATATGCCCTATCTCCCGAACCCTGCATCACCAAAGAATGAACTTTATGAAAAATCATGCGATGTCCTCCTCCGCGAACTGCGCCGGTGTGAAACCCTGGGAATCCCTTACCTTGTAACCCACCCCGGGAGTCATCTCGGCAGCGGAAGGGATAGGGGAATAGAGCGGATAGCCGGGGCGATCGACTCGGCACTGGATTCGGATTCCGGGAAGACCTGTATTCTGGTCGAGAATACGAGCGGGTCGAAAAATTCCATCGGCGGGTCAATCGGGGACATCGCGGATATCCTTGACCGCCTTTCGGGTGCAGGAAAAAAGAGAACAGGAGTCTGCTTTGACACATGCCATGCCTGGGCCGCAGGGTACGACCTTTCGACAAAAGAAGGACTTGATGAAACTCTTGAAGCATTTGATTCCCTGATCGGTCTTGAGAAACTGAAGATAATCCATCTCAACGATTCGAAAGGGGAACTCGACGGTCATCTGGATCGTCATGAGCATATAGGGCTTGGCAGGATTGGCGAAGATGGCATGAGGAATATTGTGACAGATAAGAGATTGTCCCATCTGCCTTTTATCTGCGAGACTCCTGTAAATGATATCAGGGACGATGCAGGGAATCTTGCAAAGGTCAGGGAACTCTCAGCCTGAAGACCTCCTGTCTACCAAGATGATATTATCGATAAAAACCAACCTGATCTTTCAAGTGAAGGCCACTTATGACGGAGAATGGATATGTCCCGAAGAGGACGGGACAGCCCTCTATGAAAACAGCGGGTACGGCAGACCAGACGGGAACAGGCTGAAACTCTTTCCCGAAGAGGCACTCTACCTGACCGGAAAAGGCAAAATCAGCGTTGATAAACTTAATTTTGATGCCCTTGCAGAGAAGTTCTCAGAGAAACCCGGATTCCTGAGACGATTCCTGGTCTACCGCGATATTCGCGAGAGAGGTCTCGTGATACAATCGGGACCGCAGGACTTCAGGGTTTTCCGTAGAGGTGAAAAACCGGGCAAAGGAAGATCCCAGTACCTGATAAGAGTACTCTCAGAGAGGGATTTTATCGATTTCGCGGCAATAGCGACAGATTCTCATTCTGCTGTAAATATGAGAAAGCAGTTTGTAGTCGCTGTAGTCGATGATGAAAACGAGATAACATACTACGAGATAAAGACCAGCGAACTTCCAAAAGGGAAGAGCTGTGAAAAAGTCGAACCCGTGAAGGGAATACTGACAGGAAAATCAGTATTCGTCATACCTGAAGGCGGAAAGAACGAACTCCCGCACGATTCTATGTTCGGAACATGGTTCGACGACACCCGCCTTGTGCTCTCCCCTCTTGAGACACTCTACCTGCTGAAGAAAGGACTTTTAAAGATCAAGAGCGGCCGCCAGAAAGAAGAGCTTGAGAAAAGCCTCGCTGAAGACGATCCCGAGCTCTCAATAAAGATGACGGTCTACGAAACCCTTCGCGATTCGTGCTATATACCGAGAACCGCCTATAAATTCGGCCATCACTTCAGGGTATACTCCGAGAGATCCAACCATTCCGCGATGCTCGTCCATGCAATTCCGGGCGGCTCCGGGATGCCGATGAGCAGGATCTCAAGGTCGGTCAGGCTGGCCCACAGCGTTCGCAAGAAGATGCTTTTTGCATGTGTAGAGCAGAATAATATTGAGTACATCGAATTTGCAAGAATAAAACTTTAATAATAAATGTAGTTGGAGCCCCATGCAATCTGAAATCAACCCGTGGTCAAGCAATCAGGATATCGAGACGAGCAAGCTGTTCAGCGAATTCGGGATCGAACCGATCGAACCGTTTCTTAATAAAATAAAGAACCCGCCGGCATTTCTCAGGAGAAATATAGTTACAGGACAGAGGGATTACGGCCGTGTGGTGGACGCCATGGCAAAGAAGGAGAAGTTCTTTGTCATGACCGGATTCATGCCGTCGGGTCACCCGCACCTCGGCCACCTTATGGTCATGAAGGAGGTTGCCTGGCATGTTCAGCAGGGAGGTCTCGGATACGTTGCGATAGCGGATCGCGAGGCTCATGCGGTCAGGGACATTTCGTGGAAAAAGTGCCGCGAATACGGGAAGGAATATCTCAAATGCCTCTATTCACTCGGTTTCGAGGGAACCACATACTTCCAGAGCAAAAATAACGACCTGAAAGATCTTGCATTCGAATCGGCGACAAGAATCAATTTCTCGGACCTCCAGGCGATATACGGATTTTCGCAGGATACAGCCCTTGCAAAGGCGATGAGCGTTGCGATGCAGGTCGCAGACATCCTCTACCCGCAGACTGACAACGAACCTGCACCGACCGTTGTCCCGGTAGGGCTCGACCAGGACCCGCATATACGCCTGACGAGGGATGTATCCTATAAGCTCAGGATGTTCCTCGTAGAGGAGAGGTGCGAAGGGAATAAAAAATATATCAGCATCAGGTCCAAGAACGCACCGGAGAAGGCGATGGAGGATCTTGCATCTGAGTTTCCGGGCGCAAAGATTTACGAGGGCCATATCGACTTAAAAGGCGGAAATATAGACGATATTGAAGATATAGTCCGTAAAGTCGAGAGACGAAACGGCGGGTACGGCTTCATCTCGCCTTCCGCAACATACCACACATTCCTCCAGGGGCTGCAGGGAGGAAAGATGTCTAGCAGTGTCCCCGAGAGCCTGTTCGGCTTCTACGAGGAAGAAAAGTCGGTGAAGAAGAAGATCATGAGTGCTCTTACCGGCGGAAGGATGACACTTGAAGAGCAGAAGAAGCTCGGTGGAGAGCCCGAGAAATGCTCAGTCTATCTCCTCAATCTCTTCCACATGACAGAGGACGACGAGGAACTGAAGGATATGTGCCGTGCATGCAAAGAAGGCGAACTGATGTGCGGAACCTGCAAGAAGGAGACCTTCGAGAGGGTTAAGGAATTCCTGAGCGACTTCAGGGAGAAGATGGACGAATGCGAGCACAAGGTGGAGGTGTAGCTGAAATGGAGCTTACATACAATGAAAAGAGACTTCTTGCGGTCTTAAAGCCGCTCAAGGATGCCGAGATTGCACGTTCGAAGGCAGTCGAACCGATCAGGGAAACACTGAAGGGAATAGGCGAGAGCAGAGCCCATACAATAAACCCCCTGAAAGATACACTCAAAATCCTTGAAGAGACGAAGAATATCGCATTTCTGCCGATTAAAAAGGCCATCGAGATCCTCGAGACCACCACCGAGGAGACTCTCGGGCCGATGCATGAGCCTGATGCGGAATACCTTGCAAGGATCATGGATACGACCGGTGATGCGGTCGTCCAGTATGCAATGCTCCTGCAGGACAGGGGCCTTGCAATTGTTGAAAAGAAGACCGTTATCTCCTACAAACTCACTGAAGAAGGATTAGAATACCTTAAGAACGGACTTCCAGAGAGGAACCTGATTGAATCCTTTGAATCGGAGATCCCGATGGCCGAACTGCAGAAGCACCCGCAGTCAAGGCTCGGCATCGGCTGGCTGAGAAAGAAGGGCTGGGCTGATATCAAAGACGGCATCGTAATCAAAAAGGGCGATGCACCCGAAGGGGAAGACGAATCGGCCCTGCGGAACCCTGTTCCGGGTCAGCAGGGAATAAAGGAGCTCCTGAAGAGAAAACTCGCTGAGGAGAAAGAAAGTGTTTCACACACGATCTCGATAACCCCTGATGGCGAAAATCTCGTCGAGTGCGGGCTTGACCTGAGGCAGGAGGTAATGACACTTACCTCCGAGCAGATCCGGACAGGTGAATGGAAGAATCTCCGGCTCAGAAAATACAGCACCAAGACACCGAAGAGGGTGTATGCCGGAAAGAGCCACCCTTACCAGCAGCTGATCGACGAGATGCGCCAGATCCTCTTTGAGATGGGCTTTACCGAGATGAACGGCGGAATCGTCGAGAGCTCGTTCTGGAACTTTGATGTCCTCTTCCAGCCGCAGGACCACCCGGCAAGGGAGATGCAGGATACGTTCTTCCTCGACCTCGAGGAGGAGCTTCCGCCGAATTATACAGAGATTCGTGACATGCACCTCCACGGGGGAGATACCACATCGACCGGCTGGGGAGGCGAATGGAGAGAAAAGAAGGCAATGCAGTGCGTACTCAGGACCCATACCACCGGCCTCTCCATCCAGCACCTGATGAAAAATCCGGAACCGCCCGTAAAGGCGTTCTGCATCGGCAGGGTCTACAGGCGCGAGGCGATCGACGCTACCCATACCCCGGAATTCGAACAGCTCGAGGGTATAGTGATGGACAAGGATGTAAACCTACGCCACCTGATGGGCTTTTTAAAGGAGTTCTACCAGAAGATGGGGTTCGAAGACGTCCGCTTCAGGCCGGGATACTTCCCGTATACCGAGCCCTCTATCGAGCCGGAGGTGTGGGTCGACGGCCTCGGGTGGGTCGAACTCGGCGGATCGGGTATATTCAGGGAGGAGGTCACTGCCCCCTGGGGAATAAAATATCCCGTTCTGGCATGGGGTCTTGGCGCATCGAGGGTCGCCATGCTCAAGATGGGCTTAAAGGACCTCCGCCAGCTATACAAGAGCGATGTCGACTGGGTGAGAAACGAACCGATAGCAAGAAGCAGGAGATACTGAGATGCCGGTCAT
>JAFGKW010000008.1 GCA_016928355.1 Methanomicrobiaceae archaeon | reverse complement strand
GAGTTTGTGCTTTCTTTCGAGGGTTCGATCCCGTCGAGAAAGGAGATAATCGCCGATATATCCTCATGCTACGGGGCGGACCCGGAGCTGGTTTTTCTTGAAAAGTTCAGGACTGTTAAGGGAAAAAAGATGGCTAACGGCCGGGCGAGAATATACGGGGATGCTTTAAGCCGGAAGAAGTTCGAGAGATAATCATGGGAATCTATATCCTCGTTCACGGCGGTCACAACGACGGTTCGGTATGGCAGGATGTAATACCTTTCCTGGAGAGTGCCGGCCACAAGGTCTTTGCCCCGACACTTGCCGAACCGGAGGAGACGTCTCTTGACTGCCACATTTCGGAGGTCTGCGGGCTTATAGAGGGGATTAGGTCGGGTGAGAGGGTTTTACTGGCCGGGCACAGCTATGCTGCAATGGTTATAACCGGTGCCGCCTCGCGGATTCCCGAGCGGATAAAAAGACTATTCTATCTCGATTCGGCATTTCCTAAGAACGGGGAGTCGCTCTATGACGTGATGGGCAGGTGCGGCTATTCATACCGGAAGTTCGGCCTTTCTCCTGCCGGGCCTTTTATAGATCCGCTCAGTTACGACGAAGAACTGATCAGGCTAATCCCAAAGGTCTATGTGCACTGTACTAAAAGCGAGTTCCTTGCGGTCGGGGAGTGCATCTATAAAGAGCTCAAAAAGAACGCAGCCCGTGACAACTGGACCTTTTTCGAACTTGAATCCTCACATCACTGCATGCAGGAGATGCCCGAAGAGACTGCCGGGATTCTGCTTGCAGGGGAGGTCCGTGAATCTTCAAAACCGGATCCGGTGGATTGACATTACCTCGATTCCGGTTTATTTCTGCGGTTTTTCCCTGAAATCTTTATAAAAAAGCCGTTAACATTACCATTATCACCCTCAAAACCCCTTTTATTAATGTGACCCGCGACCCCCCTTTCAAGAAAATACTATACTGGTGTCCGAAGTGCAATATCCCTCTCGTAGGAAAGACCTGTTCATGCGGCGGCGAATCAAAAGGAATCCCGCTCTTAAAACCCTACGAGCTAAGGCCGGCACTTTCGGCCGATTATTCTCTAATCAAAACACTCATACAGGAAAAATACGGACCCGTGCCTTTGTCGAAGGTAATTCTTCTCAATAAATCCGGTGGTGCGGACAGGACCGATCTTGCATTAATGAACGGCGAAAAGCTCGGCTGGCTCATCTTCGATCCTGTGGAGAGGGAGTACAGGTTCGATATTGCGGTCGAGGCCCTTCCTTTCATAATCGATCATGTCACGAAAGGAATCATAGATATCGAGGCCGATACCGATTATTCGACGAGTAAGGGCAGGGTCGGCGGGAAGAGACTCTCTCTTACGAGGAGTATTCCCGACGGTTCTGTAATCGTTAAATTCCGGAACAAGTACGGGACCGGGATCGTTAAGGACGGGATGATCAAGGTGAAGGAGCTTGTTCAGGTTGAGCCTGTTCAGATCCCCGATCCCGGCTGGGAGGATGTGATCCGGGCCAATAAGACTCACCTGAAAAACCTGGAGCGAAATGCAGTCCGGACAATTAAGCAGCACATGAAGGACCGCCCGGCGGCCAACGTCTCTTTTTCAGGCGGAAAGGATAGCACGGTGGTTCTCAATCTTGCACGAAAAGCCGGGATTGAAAATGCGTTTTTCGTCGATACCGGTCTTGAGTTTCCTGAGACTATCGAATTCGTCCGTTCTTCGGGTGTTAAGATCGTCGATGAGGGAAACGACTTCTGGAAGCAGGTCCGGAGATCCGGGCCGCCGACGAAGGACGACCGCTGGTGCTGCAAGCTCTTAAAGATCGATCCGCTCGGAAAATACCTGGCTGATACAGGTCCGTGCGTGACCGTCCAGGGCAACCGGTGGTATGAGTCGTGGAGCCGTGCGGAGATAGAAGAGATCGCGGAGAACCCGTCAAATCCTCTTCAGTTAAACCTGTCTCCTATCCGCAGCTGGCGGGCCTTTGAGGTTTTTTTGTATATCTGGTGGCAGGATATCCCTGTAAACCCGCTGTATGAAAAGGGGCTCGAGAGGATCGGGTGCTACCTATGCCCGGCGATGCTCGAGAGCGAGTATGAAGAGGTCAGGAGAATGCACCCGGGACTTGCAGGGCGGTGGGACGAATTCCTTGACAGTTGGGCTGAAAAGAAGGCTTTTCCGCCTGAATGGAGGAGATGGGGCCTCTGGCGCTGGAAGGAGCTTCCCCCGAAGATGAAGGAGATATGCAGGGAGAGAGGGGTAACGGTCAGGAGCGAAGAGCCTTTGAAGAAGGCTTCCGGCAGAAGAGTTCCCGATAAAAAGAAGAAGCCTGCAGGCGGTTACGTTACCCTGGTTAAGGTGAATAAGAAGCGGAAGCAGGATTGATCTTTTTGGTTCATGCCGATTCTAATCTGATAAAGTAAAGCTTAAATATCCGTCCAAATCCCATAAAACTCTCATTTTTTTGGCCTTCACAGATTGCCTGTGTTACACGATCCGGTCTCTTTTCGATATAACAATCGCCCGGGAAAAACGGGTTCTCACGTGCCTCTATATCGATGTAATACTGGGTTTGTTTGCCCTGAAACCGGTGTATTCTGGTTGTTTTTCAGGGGTGTTTTGTTCGGGGCTGGAATGAGGAAAAGGAGCCTGATTTGGGGTTTTTTTGGGTGTTTTTTTGGTGGGGTTGCATGGTCGGAGTGGTTTTTGGTTTAATTATCCGGTGATGGGAAATTTACATGTCCTGCTATAACAATCAATGAATAATGGGTTTCAGCGAACATTTCGAAGATTGCAGGAATATGAATAAAAAAGATTCGTGTCCTGACGAATGCGGATTAAAGAGCATTTCAACGGCTCCGGCGGTCTGGGTTCCCCCTCCCCAAAGACACCCGTTTGCCGGAATAATCATATCAAGAGACCCGACAACGGCGTTCATCCCCTTCTATAATGAAGCGAAAGAGATGGATCTTCCGAAATGGCGGGAGCATCTGTTTGCAACGGATGCAATCCCAAGGTGGGTATGTAGTCGTATTGAAATGTTCAACCGGAAATATATGGATGATTTATTCTCTAAAGAAGAACTGGGGAACTTCAGGGACACTCTTTATAATTCCGTATACTGGACGCATCTTCACAAATGCTGTACAGACAATCAAAAGAAAGACTCATTGAACTTCAGGCAGAGAAACGCAAGGCAGTGTGCTGACCGGTGGCTTAAATCAGAGATCGAAGCGGCTGCCCGTGAGGATATTAGATTTATAATTACTCTCGGGAAGGATGTGGAGCGGTGGTTTGAGAATAACTGTGCCGAAATAGAGGGAATTCAGAATGGTCGCCTGTATCATCTTCCTCATCCTTCAGGTGCAGCCATGGGGGCATGGCATCCGAAGGACGAACAGAAACAGAGGGATCTTGAAGAGAAGATCCGGGGGTTGGTTCTGGAGTGTCAGTGAATTACTGATAATAAAAAAGTCAAAAAAAATCATGCTGATATGGGGATTTGAACCCCAGTCGCAGGAGTGAGAGTCCTGCATGATTGGCCGAACTACACTATATCAGCAAATCGTTTGTGCCTTAAAATATTGGTTAAATCAATACTTAAACCTAATTATTTGGCCCGGCATTTTTCTTTGCCTGATCTTCATAAAAATCCTTCTTTTTTTTTTGCTACGTTTGACCTGCCGGATATGAAAGAAGCCCGGTCGTCCGGGAAACTGATATATATCATGCGATATTATTCCCGCTTAACGGCATCCTGAAGATGCCATTATGGAGGGTAATTAAAATGGAGGAAAACCCAAAACCTGCCATTGTAGGCAGGAAACTGGAGACGTGCGAACTGGATCGCGCAAAAATGTCCCTGATGAATCCGAAGGTGATAGAGGAAAAATCATCCGGGCGGACTATCGACGATCTTGCAGTGAAGATGATCCAGCACACGATGAGAGAAGGAATCGAGACGGTCTGGGACCGCTTCGAGATGCAGCAGCCGCAGTGTAAATACTGCTCGGACGGGCTTTCATGCAGCCGCTGTGCGATGGGCCCATGCAGGATCATCCCCGAACATCACCGTGAGAGAGGTGTGTGCGGCGCCGACGCGGATCTTATAGTAGCGAGGAATCTCCTCGACACGCTCACAACCGGTGCTGCGGCTCACTCGGATCACGGCCGGGACATCGTCGAAACCCTGTATAAAACAGGAATCGGTGAAGCCCAGGGGTACGAGATCACCGATGAAGTAAAGCTTCAAAAGATCGCCGCTGAACTGGGTGTCGAAACTTCGGGAAGAACCAAAGAGGAGATCGCAACAGATGTGGGCCGTTCACTTCTCTATGAGTTCGGGACCTTCAAAAACAAGGTGACATTTGCCGACCGTGCACCCGGGCAGACAAAAGAGCTCTGGAAGAAGGCCGGGATTGTTCCCCGGAGCGTCGACCGCGAGATCGTCGAGGCCATGCACAGGATCCATATGGGAGTCGGTGCGAACTATGCCAACATCCTGCTCCACGGATTAAGAACGGCGCTCGGCGACGGGTGGGGCGGATCGATGATGGCAACAGACATATCGGACGTCATGTTCGGAACACCGGAGATAAATCAGTCGAAGGTGAACCTCGGCGTCCTTAAGGAGGACCATGTCAACATCTCGCTCCACGGCCACAACCCGATGCTCTCCGAGATGATCGTCCGGGCGGCAGGCGACCCGGAGATGAAGGCGCTTGCAGAGAAGATGGGGGCGAAAGGGATCAATCTCGTAGGGCTGTGCTGCACGGGCAATGAACTCCTCATGAGAAAGGGCGTCCCGATGGCCGGGAACCATTTCAACCAGGAACTCGTCATTGCCACAGGTGCACTTGAGGCAATGGTCGTTGACTACCAGTGCATATTCCCCTCGCTACCGAGGACGGCGAGCTGCTTCCACACGAAGATTATATCCACAAGCGAAAAATCGAAGATAGTCGGATCATACTACTTTGATTTCCACCCGGAGAACGCGTATGATACTGCAAAGGCTATCGTCAGGATGGCTGTCGCCAACTTCCCCAACAGGGTTCAGGAGAGAGTGCTGATCCCCGGAAAGCCTGTCGATCTGATGGCAGGATTCTCGGTCGAGGCTATACAGGCAGCGCTCGGGGGAACATTCAAACCCCTTGTCGACCTGATTGCATCAGGAGATATACGCGGGGCTGTCGGCATCGTCGGGTGCAACAACCCGAAGGTAAAGCATGACTTTGGCCATGTCACCCTCGCAAAGGAGCTGATAAAGAACGATATCTTATGTGTCGAGACTGGCTGCGCCGCCGTTGCCTGCGGAAAGGCAGGACTTATGATGCCCGATGCGGCATTCCTCGCCGGACCTGGATTAAAGGGCGTATGCAATAAACTAGGTATACCCCCGGTCCTTCACATGGGCTCCTGTGTAGACTGCTCGAGGATACTCGTGCTTCTCGCCGAACTCGCAAAGACTCTTGATGTCGGGATCGACCAGCTTCCTGCCGCAGGCGCCGCACCCGAGTGGTATTCGCAGAAAGCGGTCTCGATCGGTTCGTACTTCGTTGCATCGGGTGTGTACACAGTTCTTGGTGTAATGCCGAAGATCGCGGGAAGCGGGAATGTCGTTGAGCTCCTTACAACCGGACTCAACGGAGTGGTAAATGCATCATTCGCTGTCGAGCCCGACCCCATGGCCGCAGCAGAACTGATCATAAAGCACATCGACGGAAAGAGAAAAGCGCTCGGTATCTGAACAGGTGTAAATTTGGCGAAAAATACGGATAATATCCGGAAGGCAACGAATTACTTCCGGAACCATTCACAGCAAAAGCCCGACGGCGGGAAGAGGATCTTCGTCGCAGGAAAGGGAGGGGTGGGGAAGACCTCGATCTCCGCCATTCTTGCGGCAATGTTCGCTGAAGACGGCCTGAACGTCCTTGCGGTCGACGAGGATCCCCAGCAGAACCTGCCGTTCTCGCTCGGCTATCCTCCGGAGAAGGCATCTGAGATAGTTCCGCTCTCGAAGAACGCGGATTATATAGAGGAGAAGATCGGCTGCCGGCCTGGCGAAGGCTGGGGCGGGATGCTGAGACTCAATCCCGATGTCGGTGACGTCGTGGACAGGTTCGGCGTAAAGGTCTCGGACAGAATCAGCGTCCTTGTGATGGGCAGCATCTCGCTTGCTGCAACAGGTTGTCTCTGCCCGGAAAATGCTCTCTTAAGCAGTGTAGTCAGCTACATCCGCCTGCGGGACGATGAAGTAATAATCATGGACACCCAGGCGGGTGTCGAGCATTTCGGGAGGTCTATGGCCGGTGGCTTTTCGAAGGCGATTATTGTAACCGAGCCATCGTTCAACTCGATATCGGTTGCCCTCCATTCTGCAGAACTTGCCAGACAGCTTGATGTTCCCGAAATTCACCTTGTCATAAACAGGGTGAGATCGGAGGCCGACGTGCAAAAGGCAGAAAAATTGGTCGGAAATTTCTCGGGATTCAAATCCGTCCATTATATCCCCTTTGACGATGAGGTCATGAAGATTGAACCGGACATTACGGAATTAAAGGACATGAATACCCCCTTCTCCGATTCCGTCCGGGACCTTTACAATTGTCTGAGATAAAACCGGGTCATCATCACGACACACTCTTTTTTCCGTTGCTTCTCCTGATCCATTTGTACCACTCCCCTGCAAACAGGAGCGGCAGTGCGATTGCCGTTAGGCAGATCCAGTCGAAGAGCGAGAGTGGAACTGTATTAAGGAAGACCTGGAACCAGGGAAGGTAGATTACCACGACCTGGATTATCACGCTTAAGACTATCGCGGCGAGTATGTATGGATTCGAGAGGATGCCGATATTTCCCAGGTTCCACCGGAACGACCTGAAGTTCAGCACATTCACGAGCTCGAAAATGATAATCCCCGTAAAGGCCATCGTCCGGGCCTTCTCAAGACCGTCATCATATTCATGGAGGAAGACGAAGAGGGTCAAAAGCCCGATCCATCCGCCGATTACGGATATAAGGAGCATCGCCTTCCTGTCGAGGACCGGCCGGTCTATCTCGCGGGGTTTATGCATCATAATATCCCTCTCGGCCGGTTCTGCACCGATTGCAAGAGCCGCAACTCCGTCTGTCACGAGATTGATCCATAGGATCTGGAGCGGAAGAAGGACGAGCGGAAGTCCCATCATCAGGCCCCCGGCGATTGCGATTATCTCGCCTATGTTTGAGGAGAGAAGATACCTCGTGAACTTCTGGATGTTGTCATATTCTCTCCGGCCTTCGTGAACTCCTTCGACGATGCTGTCGAAGTTGTCGTCCACGAGGATTATATCACTCGCCTCCTTTGCGACATCGGTTCCCTTGATGCCCATTGCGATCCCGACATCCGCCTTTTTCAGTGCCGGGGCATCGTTGATCCCGTCCCCGGTCATTGCAACGACCGCTCCTGCGGATGAGAGGATCTCGATTACTCTCAGTTTGTGCCCTGCGGTAACCCTTGCAAGTATCCTTGTATCCCAGAGCCTGTCCGCAAGCTCATCATCTGTAAGACTGTCGATATCAGCCGCCCTAAGGACGCCTTCGCTTTTAAGCCCCACCGATTCTGCGACAGCCTGTGCGGTAAGAGCAGAATCGCCTGTAATCATGATAACTCCTATACCTGCCGTATCACAGGTCTTAAGGGCTTTTTTCACTTCCTCCCTCGGTGGATCGATTATACCCGCAAAACCGAGGAATACAAAATCTTTCTCGCATTCCTCAGCCGTCTCTGGCGTTTCGTTCCCGAGTTTTTTTTCGGCAATTGCAAGAACCCTGAGGCCCTTTGATGCCATAGATTCGTAGACTCTATGGAATTCTTCTTTTGAGGCATCATCCATTGGCAGGATCTCCCCGTCCTTCAGGTACGAGGATGAGAGGGCGATGACAATCTCCGGGGCTCCCTTTGAAAAAGCGAGGTTTTCCCCATTAATCTCAAGGATCGTGGTCATTCTCTTTCTCGATGAATTGAACGAGAACTCCTTTTTGATATCCTGTATATCATGAGAGTATTCAGGTATCCATGCCTTATGGGCTGCAACCACAAGCGCTCCTTCTGTTGGCATCCCGGAGATTGTCCACTCTCCTTCTTTCTCTTTCAGGACTGCATGATTGCAGAATAGTCCTGCCCGTAGAAATGACCTTATTCCCTGATCTGCGGTTGGATCGATCTTCTCTCCGTCCCGCGTGAATTCTCCAATTGGTTCGTAACCTGCCCCCCCGACCTCCGTGAAGTGCTCCGGGGTATAGATCTCCTTTAAGGTCATCTCGTTTTTGGTGAGCGTTCCGGTCTTATCGGTGCATATGATCGATACGGTTCCAAGGGTCTCCGAGGCTGAGAGGTGCCGGATCAGACATTTTTTGCTGTACATGTGCCTGATCCCGATTGCGAGGGTGAGCGTCACGACTGCGGGAAGCCCCTCGGGAATGACCGCAACTGCAAGAGAAACGGCGGTCATAAACATCTCGTGCAGATTTCTCTCCTGCAGAAGCCCTGCGATTACAATCAGGACGGCAACAAGAACTGACAATATACTGATCTGTTTTCCGAGGACATCGAGCCTCTTCGAGAGCGGTGTCTCCTCGTCCTTTATGCTCCCGGTAAGCCCTGCAATACCGCCGAACTCCGTATTCATCCCCGTCGCGGTCACTAGCGCCCGACCCCTACCGTTGACGATGGTCGTTCCCATAAATACCATATTCTTTCTCTGGGAGATGGGAGTCTCTCCCTCAAGGGTGCAGACGACCTTTTCTTCAGGGACTGATTCGCCGGTCAGTGCGGACTCGTCTGCCTGAAGCGTTGCGGAATGAATGATGTAGGCGTCGGCAGGGACCTTTTTCCCCATCTCAAGGACCAGGACGTCACCCGGCACAATCTCCCTTGAGTCCGTCTCTACATGGGTTCCGTCGATAAGAACTATCGCACTGAGGCCGAGCATTTTTTTGAGGGCCTCTATCGCTTTTTCAGCCTGCCATTCATTTATAAACCCGATTGCGGCATTCAAAATTACAATAAGCAGGATTGCAAGAGTATCGATTATCTCACCGAGAAAGACCGAGATTATTGCCGCAGCTATCAGTATTCCGATAAGAACGCTTTTAAATTGTCTCAGGAAAACAACAAGAGGCGATGCCTTCTCTTCCTCCTTTATCTCGTTTGGCCCGTATTGTTCAAGCCTGCGGCTTCTTTCTTCCGCATTGAGACCTCTTGGGAAGGTTTCAAGCCTCTTCGCAACTTCATCCGCATCCAGTGTATACCATGACTCTTTTGATCCTGAGATTTCTTCGGTCACTAATGAGCAATTTCACTATCATTACAGATAACCATTGTGCAGAAAAATGTTGGAAAGTGTATTAACTATCAATCCCGGATTTGATCTCATTGACTAGTTTTCTGATAGAATCCCCGATCCCTTCGGCTGAATCCATGTTATCTTCAATTGCAGATACTATCGCACTACCGACGACGACCCCGTCCGCTCCCGAGTCGATCAGTCTCCGGGCGTTCCCGGGGCCGGATATCCCGAAACCGACGACCACCGGTATATCGAATATTTTTTTTGCCTTTGCAACAAGCTCAAGCGCCTCCTGCGGGATTTGGTCTCTCTGGCCCGTTGTACCAAGGGCAGAGATGAGATATACAAAACCTGATGCCTTCTCCGCGATCTTTTTCATCCTCTCTTCGCTCGTTGTGATCGATACGAGGAATATCTGGTCGAGACCGTGTTTACCGGCCGCTGCCTGTGCCTCGTCCGCCTCTTCAAACGGCATGTCCACTATAAGCACAGCATCTGCACCGCTTTCCTTTGCACCAGCGTAGAAACTGTCGAATCCAGCCTTTATTATTGGGTTTATATAAGTGAAGATTACTACCGGGACATCCGAGTATCTCCTGATGTCCCTCGTGATTTCGAATGCAGATGAGGGGACGGCTCCTGCAGAAAGCGCCCTTGTATCCGCTCTCTGGATTACCGGGCCGTCGGCAACCGGATCGGTAAAGGGGATCCCGATCTCGATGATGTCTGCCCCGCCCCCTATTATGGCCGATGCGACGGTCTTCGATCTCTCAATGTCCGGGTCTCCGGCCACCATGTAGCCAATGAAAGCAGGCTTTTCAAATGCCTTTTCAATTCTTCCCATCTATATCGCCTCCGAAAGTTCTGCGACCCTTGCCACGTCCTTATCTCCCCTGCCGGATAAGCATACGACCACTATATCGTCCTTTTCGAACTCCGAAGAGTTGTCCATCAGGTATGAAACCGCATGTGCGGACTCGAGGGCTGGTATGATCCCCTCCTTCTTCGAAAGATACGCAAAGGCCTTCAGGACATTATCGTCCCCCGCCATCCTGTAATCGACCCTTCCCGCGTCCTTAAGCATACTGTGTTCGGGCCCCACTCCGGGGTAATCCAGCCCGGCGGAGATGCTGTCCGTCTCGCTGATCTGTCCGTTTTCATCCTGGAGGAGGTAGGACAAGGCCCCGTGAAGGACGCCCGGTTCTCCCTTACAGAGGGCTGCACCGTGCTGGCCGGGAGTGTTGCCCTTTCCGCCAGCCTCGACCCCGATAAGCCTTACAGGATCGCTGATGAATGGGTGAAACATCCCAATCGCGTTCGAGCCGCCGCCGACACAGGCAACTGCCGCATCGGGCAGCCTTCCCTCTGCCTGCATGACCTGCCTCTTCGTCTCATTTCCAATCACGGACTGGAAATCCCTTACCATTTCAGGGAACGGGTGTGGTCCTACGACTGACCCGATGACATAGTGCGTATTCATGACGCTTGCAACCCAGTCCCGCATCGCCTCGTTGGTCGCATCCTTGAGGGTCTTCGTTCCTGAACCAACGGGGTGGACCTTCGCCCCCAGGAGTTCCATCCGGAATACGTTGAGTTTCTGCCTCTCGCAGTCCTTCTCGCCCATGTAGATCTCTACGGGAATCCTGAGCAGAGCTCCCGCGATTGCGGTTGCGACACCATGCTGGCCGGCACCGGTCTCGGCAATGATCCTCTCTTTGCCCATGTACTTTGCAAGAAGGACCTGTCCCAGGGTGTTATTGATCTTGTGGGCGCCGCCGTGAAGTAGGTCTTCGCGTTTAAGATACACCCTACAACCGAGGTCTTTGGATATATTTTTGCAGAACGTGAGCGGAGTCTCTCTCCCGGCATAGCTCCTGAGATATCCGTTGAACTCGGCTTTGAATCTGTCGTCAGCTGAGAACTTCCTGTAGCTGTATTCAAGTTCGTTAAGAGCGAACATCAGTGTCTCAGGGACAAATTGTCCTCCAAATCGTCCGAATCTCCCTGGCTTTACAATATCTACAGACATGCCTCAACCTCCCGGCAATGACGTATGAACTCCGCAACCCTTTTAGGGTCTTTTATCCCCGGGCTCTTCTCGACACCCGATGATACATCGACTGCTGAAGGCGAAACAGTCCTGATCGCCTCAACTACATTGTCGGGCGTAAGCCCTCCTGCGAGTATTACCGGTGCACCGGTCTCACGGACTATCTTTGCCGCGAAATCACTGTCATAGGGTGTGCCTTTTCCCAGGCTCCCGTCGACGAGGACCATATTGAATCCCGGTACCGGGGCTTCTCCAGGCCTGACCGCACGGATGACCTTTATCCCGCATCTCTCCGGAACTGCAATTCCACTGTGGAGCTGGATTGCGTCCGGTCTGATATGGGTGATTACCTCAAGGTCACTCTCGGAGCAGGTATCTGTAACGCAGACCTTCATCGTGGAAGGCCGGAGGGCTGCAAATATCTCCTTAGCCCGCTTTACAGGGACCGATCTCGGTGAATCCGAGCAGACGACGACACCTATTGCATCGGCACCAAGCTCCTCTGCGATTAGTGCATCCCTGGCCGTCGTTATCCCGCAGATCTTTATGCGCATACGAGCTCCTCCAGTGCCTTCGCCGGATCTGAGGCAGACATAAGGTATGTTCCGACAAGGAAACCGTCGCAGTAATCCTTCATCTCCTTTACATCCGCAGGACCCGTGATTCCGCTTTCGCAGACTACAGTTAGTCCTCTCTCCTCCGCCAAAGGCGCGAGTCTTTTTGTGGTTCCAAGTTCGGTCTTCATCGTTTTAAGATTCCTGTTGTTAATCCCGACAATCTGTGCTCCTGCCGAGATTGCATTCTCCATCTCGGCTTCTTCATGCACCTCGACAAGGGCCTCAAGCCCGTAGCCTGATGCACACTCTATAAAATCACCGAGTGAATCGCCGAGAACGGCTGCTATAAGCAGGATCGCATCGGCCCCGAGAGCCGCCGTCTGCCTGACCTGGACTTCATTAATGATGAAATCTTTTCTCAGGATTGGAACCGCTGTCCGGGGTCGGATCCTTTCTATGAATGCCGTATCCCCACCAAAAAATTCTGGTTCGGTAAGAACAGAGATCCCGCAACATCCTGAGTCTGTATATCCTGATGCGATTCCGGCCGGGTCTTCATAATGACGGATCATTCCTTCAGAAGGTGACCTGAATTTGATCTCTGCTATGATCCGGTTCCTGTTGTTCTGCTGCCTGAGATTATCTTCAAGGCTGAATCTCCTTCTTTCTTCAATGTAAGGCAAAGGATCGATCTCCCTGATTCGAAGTCTTGTAATTTCCAGAATACGATCAAGCATTCCCGTCACCTGCCGTGCATAGTGCAAGACTCTCGAGTTTTTTCAGTGCTGAACCGCTGTCTACAGATCTTTCAGCGGCAGAGAGCCCCTTTTCAAGCGTCGGAGCGTAACCGCCCACGTATATTGCCGCTGCAGCGTTCAGGAGCACGATATCCCTTCCCGGCTCTTCTTTTCCCGAGAGAATCCTGCGGATAATATATGCATTTGTCCTGGGATCACCGCCCCTGAGCTTTTCCTGGTGCGATACAGGGATACCGAGATCCCTGCAGTCAAGATAGTACTCACTGATCTCACCGTTTTTTAGTTCGGCAACGAGGGTTGCACCCGTTGTCGTGATCTCATCGAGTCCGTTTCCGTGGACAACCATTGCTCTCTCTGTGCCGAGCAGAAGCAGAACTTCTGCAATCTTTCGTACAAGATTCCTGTCATAGACTCCGAGCAGCTGTGCCTGAGCTCCTGCAGGATTTGCCAGCGGACCGAGCACGTTGAAGACGCTCCTTATTCCTGTCTCCTGGCGTGCCTTTGCTACATATTTAAGAGCCGGGTGATAGTTGCGGGCGAAGAGGAATCCTATTCCGGTATCTTCAATCAATTTTTCCACTGTTGCCGGAGGGACCATTATATCCACTCCGAGTGCCTCAAGGACGTCAGCCGAACCGCACCTGCTTGAAACGCTCCTGTTGCCATGCTTTACCACAGGTACACCGGCACCTGCAGCTACGAATGCCGCAGCAGTGCTGATATTGAATGTATCACTCCCGTCCCCGCCGGTTCCGCAGGTATCAACAAGGATCCCTTCAATCTTCGGATGGATTTTTATTGCAGATTCACGTATCGCCCCTGCAAAGAGTGCAATCTCACTGCTTGTCTCTCCCTTCATTCTCATGGCCGTTATGAATGATGCGATCTGCGAATCGGTGGCCTCACCTCTCATTATCTGTTTCATGACCAAAGAGGCTTCAATAGCCGTGAGTTCGGTTCCGCTTACTGCCATCGATATGGCTGCCCGGATCATCTGCATACTCCTGTCCTGATGAAATTGCCAATGAGCCGGTCGCCGTCTCCGGTGAGAATGCTCTCGGGGTGGAACTGTACACCCTCAATCGGGTATCTCTTATGCCTGACACCCATGATCATATTGTCGTCAATGCTTCGTGCAGTAATTACCAGGTCTTCGGGGAGTGTCTCATCAAGAACGGCGAGCGAATGATAGCGTGTCGCCTCTAGAGGAGATTGAAGTCCGGAGTATATGCTCTTTGAATCGTGTTCGATATCCGAGACTCTGCCGTGGACCGGTTTATTTGTCTTTTCTACCTCTCCGCCATAGAAATGACATATTGCCTGGTGACCAAGGCAGACCCCCAGTGTGGGAACACTACTGCCGAGTCTCTCCAGGACTTCCAGGCATATGCCCGTGTCCGCGGGCTTTCCAGGCCCTGGTGAAAGAATGATCCTGTCGTAATTTTCGGCAAAAACAACCTCTGTGTCTGCATCGTTTTTGAATACATTGAGGTTGCAGCCCGTTTTTCCGATCTGCTGGCACAGATTGTAGGTAAAGCTGTCATAGCAGTCGATGATAAGCACGTTCATCTCGCGGTCCCCCCTGATGCATCGATTGCATTTATCATTCCGGCCGCCTTGCTCTCGGTTTCGAAGAATTCCTTCTCGGGGATCGAATCTGCGACTATTCCTGCTCCTGCCTGGAGTGTCAGCTTTCCATTTTCTGCGAGGATCGTCCTGATGGCAATAGCAAAATCGAGATCCCCGTCCGGGCAGATATAGCCGACAGCCCCGGCGTAAAGCCCCCTGTTATCATTTTCGAGTTCGTCAATGATTTCCATCGCCCGGATCTTCGGGGCTCCGCTGACCGTTCCGGCCGGGAAGCACGACCTGAGGGCATCGAACCCGTCAAGACCATCCCTCAGTTCGCCTTCGACTGTGGACACTATATGCTGGACATGAGAGAACTTTTCGACATCCATGAACTGTGACATCCTGACCGTCCCGTATTTAGAGACTCTGCCAATATCGTTTCGTGCAAGATCGACGAGCATTATGTGCTCTGAGCATTCCTTTTCGTCTGCAAGAAGATCGTCTGCAAGAGCGGCATCCTCTTCTGGTGTAAGTCCCCGCCTTCTCGTCCCGGCGATCGGCACGGTTGAGACGGTTCCCTTTCTGCAGCGAACGAGCATCTCCGGGCTTGCACCGATTACCTGCCGGTCACCGAAATCGATGAAATACATATAGGGACTCGGGTTGATTCTCCTGAAAGACCTGTATATGGTGAAAGGATCGCCGCCGAATTCACATTCGAACTTTCTTGAAACAACAGCCTGGAAGATATCTCCTGAATAGATATGATCCCGGGCGGTCCTGACCATATCTTCGAAATATTCCCTGTCTGTTGGTGAGATGTATTCGTATTTGGATCTTCCCGAATCATTCACTCCGGTATCCTTAACTGCAGGGGTATCATTTTCTGTCCCTGAAGCCAGGACATTTATCATCTCTTCGATCCTGTCAGTGGCCTTCTGGTATTCGGTTTCCACATCGGATTCTTTTTCAATTGTCATGAGAGATGCGATATAGACCGAGTTTTCATAGTGGTCGTAAACCATATAGTCTCCGGGAAGAAGAAATTCTGCGAAAGGAAATTTGGATCGGGCTCTGTTTCTGGTAAACCGTTCAGGATATAATGAATACACAATGTCGTATGAGAAATAACCTGCAAAACCGCCTGGAAAGATTGGAATCCCGGTATTATGGAAGTGTCGGTTCTTAATCACCGCTCTTGCGGCCTCCAGGGGGTCTCCGGCAATTGCTGATTCCTGCAACCCTGAAAACTTCTTCTCTCCGATAACTTCATTGTTATCCGTGATTCTGAGCTTTTCCTTTATGTTAAAACCCAGTATCGAGTACCTGGCTGTTTTTTTATTCCCTTCAAGAGATTCCAGTATGAACGCCTCACCGTCACGCAGCCGTTCAAAGACATCGGCAGGTCTTGGCAAAGTGTCTTCCATTACTGCATAAAGAGGAATAATCTGTGGAAATTCCCTATTTGCGCAGATATTTTCAATATCCGATAATTTTGGAATTGTATTTTTTAACAAACCGGTTTCCATTCCACCGGCATCACCTCGTATCACAACAATTGTTTGTTTTGTACATATTTATACATTATTGTACTTTATTGTACAGGCGTTGTATGTGCCGTCTGAAATTACTAATATATGTAGAAAAATTCGGTGAAATTATCGTAGTTTTGGAATGTGTGATGCACTATAAATAAGTAATTTCCCGGATGACTTATATGAACAAAGATGGCCTCCGTTGAAGACACAATCAAAGAACTTGAAGACGAGATAAAGAACACAAAATACAATAAGGCGACTTCTCATCATATCGGCAGGCTCAAGGCAAAACTGGCAAAACTGAAGGATGAGGCCGTAACAAGAGCTATGGCCTCGGCAGGCGGAGGCGAAGGTTATTCGGTAAAAAAGTCCGGTGACGGGACGGTTGTCCTGGTAGGTTTTCCGTCAGTCGGAAAGTCAACACTCCTGAACAAGCTTACCGGTGCTGCAAGTGAAACGGCCAATTATGCATTTACAACCCTTACCGTGGTCCCTGGTGCCATGGAGCACAAAGGGGCAAATATCCAGATTCTTGATATCCCGGGGCTTATTGCCGGGGCCGCAATGGGCAAGGGCCGCGGTAAGGAGGTCATCGCGGTTGTAAGGGGTGCTGACCTGATTCTCCTCCTGGGTGATGTCTTCAACGAGAAGCACATCGACGTCCTGATAAACGAATTGTACGATGCAGGTATTCGTATAAACAAACAGAAGCCGGATATTACCATCAAGAAATCATCAAACGGCGGTATAAGGTTCAATACTGTCGGCTATTCCGGACTTGACCTCGAAGAGATCCGTGCAATACTCGCCGAGAACAAGATCGTCAATGCTGATGTCCTTGTAAGGGGCGAGGTAACCCAGGATGACTTTATCGATGCAATGTTCGGCAACAGGATGTATATTCCTGCATTCTTTGCAATCAACAAGGTGGACCTGGTTGATGAGGAGACGAGACAGGATATCGTAAAGGATGTGACCAAAAGGTTCGGCAGGCCACCGATTATGCTCTCGGCATACAGCGGGTTCAATATTGAAACACTCAAAGATGAGATCTACGAACAGCTCGGTTTTATCAGGATATATATGAAGCCCGTTGGCGGCAAAGCCGACATGGAAGAGCCGCTCATTATCCGGAAGCCTGCGACCGTTGAGGACGTCTGCAACAAGCTCCACCGTGATTTTGTAAGAAAATTCAGGTATGCAAAAGTATGGGGTCCGTCGGTCAAGCACGATGCGCAGAGGGTCAGCCTCCCGCACCAACTAATGGATGGCGATATTCTCACTGTTGTTACAAGGGCGTGAGAATACAGGATACAATTCTGCTGCAATGACGAATCAAACTTTATTCAAAAAAAGACAGATTCTACAGGCATATCTTGATCTCCTGAGGATACACTTTGCCATTGCCTGGCCACTTCTTTTCTGTTCGGGAACAGTTCTCGCCTTTGCAGCATATGGCGGATTTTCTTGGTCATATCTTATCATTGTAGGATTAATCGGTCTCTTCGGATTTGAGGCAGGCATGGTCCTCAATGATTATGTCGACCGGAGCTATGACAGAAGAGATGTTGAGAACCGGATGACCAGATACTGGAGGCTGTTTGGGACACGGCCCATTGCAGAAGGACTTATACATGCTCATCATGCTCTCTTTCTCTTTACCGTTCTCACACTTGCGGCCCTCGTCCTGACGTTCACACTTCCATATCCGCACTCTCTCTTCGTTGCTTTAATCATGGGATACAGCTATGCTGCTGAGTTTTTCTACCAGGTGAAGAAAAGATCGCAGATTCTGCCCGTCGCCCAGCTTGTAGGAAGAACCGACCTTGCCCTCTTTCCCGTGGCAGGGTATCTTGCAGTGGGAATGCCGGATATGACGGCTCTTCTCTTTTTCTTCTTCTTCTACCCCTTTGCCCTTGCCCATCTCGCTGTAAACGACATCGCCGACCTGAAAAATGATCTCGCCAGGGGGATGAAGACCGTTCCTGTGCTCTATGGTAAGAGAGGGGCGGTCATCTGGACTGGAGTCTGTACCGGGATACATGGAATCATGGCAATTTTCTTTGCAGGAATCCTGAATTTCACCGGACAGGTGGCAGTGTTCTCCGGCTTTATGTTCCTTATTGCTGCAAATATCATCATTGTCCGTGAAAAAACGCCGGATGCGGGAATGAAGGCACTTCCGCTCTTCCATATTGCAATGCTGGTATATGCAGCAGGTATTCTGCTGGCATTTTTCATATAATGGAGGCCATTCTCACTGTATGATTAAATGCCTCTTTCCTTCTTTCTTTTTCGGGATTGAGGAGGAGAATATTAAGTAGGTTTGTCAGTTCCTGTGACGACAGAATGTTATCCGGACATCTATAACTCTCAGGTTAAAGACTCTTTTATCGCATCAAGTGGCGCATTTGTTTTAATCCCTGTTCCGCAGTAATGAACTCTTGATGCTTTGTATCCCTTTTCATTCAGCGATTCGATGACTTTATCGATGGATCTCGGCGAGACCTTCCAGAGCCTGCTCATCACGTGATAGTCGTAGAATGTCGATGTATCGAGTTCGCCCATGCATACTGAGAGGAGTTTTTCTATTGCCCTTTCATTGTCAAGTTCTGCTTCAGGGAGTTTATCCAGCATTTCTCTGAGGAGTTCATTATTGCTGACTGCACCGAGCCATACCGGACCCGAGATGGCGAGTTTGTTGCCGCATTCGCTGCAGTGAATTGTTTCAGGCAGAATGCCCTTCTGCTCGGTCCGAAACCCGCACTTGCTGCAGTGGTGCACGTATCCGAGATTGTCAAGTGCCTTATCAGCCCTTCCTGCACCTCCTGTAACCTTCAGGTGAACTCTTACAAAGTGCTCTCTAGCGTAACAGAAGAGGGGTTCTGTCCCCCGGTCGTATTTTGCGCATTCCCTTGCTGCATATCCGAGAAGCACCCTGAGTCCTGTTTCGCTGTGGTACTCATTGTTTAATGGCTTTGAAAAATACCGCCTGATTCCTGCCTTTTGATGTGCACCGCAGAGTGGAGCTGTATCCGTTGCCGTCAGGAAGAGGTATTTTTTTGCTGATGTTGCCGCGGAATTTATAAAGGGTGCAGGTGATCCGAATGGATCGATGTCAACTGCGTCGAATCTTCTCTGGTGCATCAGGACATTTACGTCGCATTCGACGACCTCGACATCCTTACAGCAGGAGTCACGGTTGTATTTGATGAGGCTTATTGCATCGTTGTCCTTGTCGCAGATTGTGGCTTTAATTCCGCATTCGTTAAAGACCCGGAGCCCTCTTGCTCCTGTTGCACCCATCGCGTCAAGGTAGGTCTCCGGTTCGATGCATTTTAAAAGGAGCACCGTGAGATCCCTGTTTATCGCCATTCTCTTGTTGAAGAAGACCGGTGCGCTCCCCGGTGGGAAATTGTGGCCTTCCTCCTGCTCCGGAATCAGGAATCTGGTCTTACCTTCCTTTATTTCGACAAGTTTCATATTAAAATACCTGCAAAACGGCTTTTTATTGATATGGTGTAAGCCATCTCCCTTAATCTTTGTATCAGGAAATCTTATAGCTTATACAGTCTTATTTATTTAAGCAGTTTTAAAGGGCTTGTGGCCTAGCCTGGATATGGCGTTAGCCTCCTAAGCTAAAAGTCAGGGGTTCGAATCCCCTCAAGCCCGTTTTCGATTTTTATTGTTGTTTTGTTTGGGATATTTCATAAGAGCATAAGCCCCTGCCAGGGCAGCCCGAGCTCAGTTTCCTATGCAACTTTTTGCAAAATGAATATAACCGTTCTGGACGCTACCCGGGGTAAATTCTAAAAAACGGATTGTATGAAATGAAGAGGTGACCGAAGGTCGCCCTGGGTATCGAAAGGGCGACAGCCCTTCGGTTGCCTCGGCCGGGTGAATTTTACAAAATTGGAGCAGAGAGGGATGCTCGTCCATCACTCCTGCGACTTATCACGATCATAGCCATGCGTCAATCTATTTTAATCAAAAGTTCAATCTCTATCTGAAATTATGAATCCGGCTGCATATATCAGGATAACCCGACCGATAAATTCCGTCTTCGCAGGCTTTGCGGTCCTTCTCGGTGTAATAATCGCGGCAGGAGCGCCTTTAATCTCATCAGAAGCGGCACCTCCTTTATACATATATCCTGCCCTGATCCTTGCTGTGGCCCTGATAACAGCGGCCGGAAACGTCATCAACGACTACTTTGACCGTGATATTGATGCAGTCAACAGGCCTGATCGCCCGATACCATCTGGAGATATCTCCCCTAATGCTGCACTTTTGTTCAGCATGATCCTGTTTCTCACCGGACTTGTGTCCTGTTTATTTACAAATGTCCTGTGTATGGCAATTGCGGTATTAAATTCTGCGCTCCTTGTTCTGTATGCAATGAAACTGAAAGGGCTTCCCCTTTCAGGCAATGTCGCGGTATCCTACCTGACGGCAAGCATATTTCTCTTTGGAGGAGCAGTCTACGGGTTTTCCGGCCTGTGGCAGAATATCTATGTCGCAATAATAGTATTTCTGGCGATTTTTGCACGTGAAATTCTTAAAGATGCAGAGGATATCGAAGGCGACCGTGAGGGTGGGGCGAAAACGCTCCCTATGTTCATCGGGGTGAAGAGTACGGCTTTTATAGGGCTGATTTCATGTCTTGCGGCAGTAATAATCACCCTTCTGCCGATCTTTCGTTGGTGGGGGCCTGTATATCTTTCATTGATTTTAATTGCAGATCTTGTCATAATGGCAGGTGCGATAAAAGGCCTTCACGCGACTGATCCTGCAACCCTCAGAAGGTCAAAAGCTACCTCGCTTCTGAAGTATGGAATGTTCATATCACTGGTGATCTTCATCAGTTCTGCAGTGTTTTTAGGATAAATTAAATAAGTAAAGGGAAATCATTTCTTGATCAATGAAAATTTTCAGGGACGGCAATACTTTTATAGCTCCCGCAGGGTCGTATTTTGAAGGCAATGTTAAGATAAACGGGGACTTTCTGGTTCCTCCTTTCACTCATTTCTGGGGCGTCCTTGATGTCGAGGGCGATCTCGAACTGGGTCCGAATTCATCTGTGAAATCGCGGATAAGGTGCAAAAATGCCGTTATCGGGTCGAATACAATTATAAGCGGGCCCCTTAAGGCTTTGGGGGATGTCACAATATGCGATTCTGCAAAAATAGAGACAATAGAAGCAGCCGGAGATGTGATCCTTCGTCCGGGAGTTGAGACAGGAGATGTGAAGAGCGAAGGAACGATATACGTATATGGAAAGGTTAAATCAGGAAAACTCTTCGGAAGGCAGGTGAAAGTCCTGAGGGATCCCAATCTGGATCCTAATCCGCCTGAGGAATACCCTCCCGGGCAACCTCCAAAAGATCGTTCCAGTTCATTATAGTCTCAACGCAGCCGTCTTTTAATGTCAGAACGCCCATTCCGACCAGACCTGCCTTATCGAGCATCTCAAGGCCTTCCTTGACCTCAACAAGACACCCCACACCAATTACGGCTTCGGGTTTGTATTTTTGAACCATCCTCTTTATAAGTGTTGATCCGGGGGCTATCCAGACCATATAGCCCATCTCCTCCAGCTCATCTATGTGTGCGCCTATCTCGCATCTCCCACATCGCCTGCATACAAGGCCCTCCGGTGTAAGGTTTGCAGGACATCCGGAATTTCTCAGGCACTGTGGTACGAAGATCGCCCTTTTATTTACAGGGACTGCAGCAAAGGAGCTCTTCGTCATTGCATTGTGGAGGCTGATAAAGAATGCCGTAAGCTCTCTGTCGTCGAGGTTAAAGAATTTACATATGGCTTTTACAAATCCTTCGGATATTACAAGGCCTGCCTGAACAACTCTTGGGAAATAGAATCTTCCTCGTTTGATCGAGTAGAATGCAACTGCTACTACGAAAAGGGAGAACAGGAACATTCCGATTATGAAGATGATCGCAAGCTCTCCTATTACGATCATAACCTGTTCCCACAAGGGTGTTCCCGGCAACATTCATTCACCTGTATGTAATCAGAATTTATATACTAACCTTTAGCTGCAAGATCTCTTTTACTGAATATGGGGCCCTGATTGCTCCCTTTTCCGTAAATATTGCACTGACAAGCTCCACCGGTGTAGAATCAAAGGCATAATTCAATACATCCACCGAATCGGGTATCAGAAGCCTTTCCCCGCATTTTGCAAGCTCGCTTCTGTCTCTCTCTTCTATTACGACGTCCTTCTCCGACAGTTTAGCATCGAATGTTGATGTCGGGGCGGCGACATAGAAGGGGATATCGTGGTGTTTTGCGCATACTGCATGCATGTAGGTCCCGATCTTGTTGAAGACTGCGTCATGCGTTATCCTGTCGGCCCCAACGACCACAGCGTCGATCTCTCCCCTTTTCATCAGGAATGCGGCACATGAGTCGGTTATGGTTTTGACAGGAATATTGTCCCTTGAAAGCTCCCATGCCGTAAGTCTCGACCCCTGGTTTAAGGGTCTTGTCTCACAGGAGATGACTGAAACGTTCTTCCCCGCTTCGACCGCGGATCTGATAACCCCAAGCGCTGTTCCCCATGTATAGCATGCAAGAGCTCCTGCATTGCAGTGCGTAAGTACGGTGCATTCTTCAGGAAGAAATTTTGCGCCTGTCTCCCCGATCTTCCTGCACATCATCTCGTCCTCTGCCGCGATTGATTCTGCTTCATGCAGGGCGATCTCTGCGGCTTCTTTTGGAGATGAGGAATCCTTTATCGATTCGTACACCCTGTTTATCCCCCAGGAAAGATTTACAGCAGTCGGTCTTGTAGAATTAAGGTATTCCGCGTCCTCCCGGACGAGCCTCAGGAAAGAATCCATGTTAGAGTCGTCGTGCAGGGATGCGGAGAGTGCCACCCCGAAAGCTCCCGCAACACCCAGTGCCGGAGCTCCCCTGACCTCAAGCCTGCGGATTGCTTCTGCAAGTCTCTCGATGGTTTTGCAGTTTACTGTCCTGTAATCTGCAGGTAGTGCAGTCTGTTCGATTAAATTTATGGAACCAGTATCATGGTTCCAGTATACTGTCTTTTCGTCCATTTTTATCCGGTCCGTTCAGGCGCCCGCCTTAAGAGTATCGAGAAAGGCCTTCATTGCGGCTGCCTCTCCCTGGGTTACGCTGTCCGGGATGTCCTTAGGCGCCGATGCCGCACCTGCCACGTAGATCCCGGGCCTTATGGTTCCCACCGGGTTAAGCTTCATCTCAGGTGAGCTGAAGAATCCTGATTCCTCTTCTTTGATCCCGAAGATTTCGGCGACCCTGTCTGTGCCCTTTGACGGTTGCATGCCGACCGAGAGGATCACAAGATCGGGTTTAAGCCTGAGGAAATCTCCGGTCTCGGTGTCTTCAACCGGAATCTCAAGTCCCTTTTCAGGTGTCTCGAGTATCTCTCCCGGTCTTCCCCGGATAAACCTGATCCCGAGATTCTTCGCTCTCTCGTAGTACTCCTCGTATCCCTTGCCGTATGCTCTTATATCCATGTAAAGCATGACAATATCCGTATCAGGGTTCTTCTCCTTGATCAGCATCGCGTTTTTGATTGCATACATGCAGCAAACGCATGAACAGTAGCACCTGTCGATTGTCAGATCCCTTGAGCCTATACACTGGATAAATACAATGGACTCGGGTGTGTTTCCGTCGGAGAGTTTCCTGAGTTTTCCGCCGGTCGGCCCGCTTGCGCAGATCATCCGCTCGAATTCGAGGCTCGTGATGACGTCGGGGTGTCTCAGGTACATGAAGCCGGGTTTCTCCTCAGGGTTGAACGTGTCGTATCCGGTGGCGATGATTATTGCGGCAACGTTTATCGTGAACTCCTCTTCACTGTCTTCATCATCATGAAGGACTGCCTCCCTGCCGCAGATATCGTAGCAAAGCCCGCAGTCGATGCAGTGCTCAGGATCGCGGATGGCAAGATTGGGGACAACCTGTGCGTGCGGCTTATATATTGCCTTCCTGACGCCAAGGCCCGCATCATACCTGTTGTAGACCTCGACCGGGCAGACTTCATAGCAGTCTCCACAGCCGTTGCATAGTTCTGCGTTGACATATCGTGGGTGTCGAAGGAGTTTGAGCTTAAAATCCCCTACGTCTCCTTCGAGCCCGACGGGTTCGGTGAGGGTGTGGATGACGATGTTTTCGTTCCTCTCCGCTTCGACCATCTTCGGTGAGAGGATGCACATTGAACAGTCGTTTGTCGGGAAAGTCTTGTCGAGCTGCGCCATTCTTCCACCTATGGATGGCTCTCTATCGATGAGGTGAACCTTAATTCCCCTGTTCGCCGTATCGATTGCAGCCTGAATCCCTGCCGGGCCGGCACCAATTACCGCAATCTCATTCATTTGCATATCTCCCTGCAAGTTCGATATATACCTTTGAATTCTTCAGGATATGGGCTTTCTGATCTTCGGAGATATCTTTGACAACCTTTCCCGGAATCCCCATAACAACCGATCCCGGCGGGATTATTTTGTTCTCGGGAACAACGGCCCCTGCTCCGATTATCGTATCTTCACCAATCTCTGCCCCGTTGAGGATAATAGAGCCCATTCCGACGAGCACCCTGTCCTTTATCGTGCAGCCGTGGACGATTGCACCATGGCCTATGGATACATAATCCCCGATGTTTATAGGATGTCCGGCAGAGACGTGCACTACGCAGTTGTCCTGTACATTCGAGCCTTCGCCTATTGTTATTCTTTCATTATCGCCCCTGACTACCGCACCGAACCAGATTCCCGTATCCTTCCCCAGGGATACGTCTCCTATTACGGTGGCGTTTTCAGCAATGAAAAGAGCATCATTTTTGCGAGTATTGCTACTCATAATGGTTTATTATTGGCTCTCTGCTTCAAAGTATTTTATGGTGGCGATAAATCTTCTGGCTAATTACCTTTTTAATCCCTGTTTTTTTTACCGGATATGCTGAACTCGTGACCACATCCGGGGCATTTACAGAGGATTTCTTCTTCTATGTCCCTGATGTCATCTTCAACTATGTCTTCATCTTCATCATTGGAGACCTCCTCCATGAACGCGGATGCAAGAATGCCTGTGGGGAGTGCAATCAGCCCTATACCAAAGAGAGCGGCAAGCCCGCCGAAGAACTTTCCAAGCGGCGTTATCGGGTAGACATCACCATATCCCACTGTCGTCAGGGTGATTATCGCCCACCACATCGAGTCTGGTATTGAGGCGAATTTTTCCGGCTGGGCCTGGTGCTCAATATAGAACATTACTGCGGATGTGACTATGAGCATGAAGAGGATGATGTAGAGCATCATTGCAAGCTGTCGTTTCTTTGCATTGAATACCCGGACGATGATGTGGAGCGATGGCGAATACCTGACGAGCTTGAATATTGTGAAGAATTTCAATATTCCAATCATTGCGTATACATCCTGTTCAGGGAAGAAGAACGGGAGATAAAACCAGAAGAGTGACACCAGATCGATTATCGCCATTCCCGATGCCATATACCTGAGCCTTCCGAATACTGCAGTGTCAGCAGTCTTTTTACTCTGGTATTCCGGATCCTCAATGCATACCCAGGCCCTCAGTATGTACTCTGCTGTAAATACGAAGACAGCGAGGCTGTCAAGAAGTCTTCCGAACAGGAAAATATTTTCCGGGATGCCTGGCACGGTCTGGATGATGACATTGATGATGATTATGGTAATAAAGAGAAACATTAGGGTGTTGAATTGTTCACCTGGCCTGTACCCGCTGATCCCCCTGTTTAAGATATTGTAGACCTTCTGCCGGGGTGTGCGGATTACAATATCTTCCAATTTCATTAATTTACCTGCAGGTGACATGATCAGTTCATTTATTTCTGTATTTTATATGTCTGCCACTGTTGTCCGGATGCAGGACGGAAAAGTGCTAATAACTGTCCTGCTTAATCTTAAACGAATTATGAGAGTGATGGTGGGCGGGACATTTGATCCCCTGCATGACGGGCATAAAAAACTCCTTGAGAGATCCTTTTTCATCGCCGGACCGGACGGACATGTGACGATCGGGCTATCGGGGGACGAATTTGCGAACTGGAAATCGCATCCGATCAGGCCATATGAAGTGCGAAGGCAAGAGCTTGTCGATTTTCTTGAAAGCTCCGGCTTTGATGCCGGGTGGAGTATCGAGATGCTCAGCGACAGGTTCGGCTCATCGATCGATTCGGAGTTTGATGCGATTGTCGTCTCCGAGGAGACCTTTCCGACAGCCCTTGAGATAAACAGGTTACGCCGGGAGAAGGGCAGGAGTAAAGTCGATATCCACCAGATTACGTGTGTCCTTGCCGATGATGGCAAATGGATCTCAAGCACGAGAATCTGGAAGGGTGAGATCGACTCTCACGGGAATGTCATAAAAAAATAGTCCACTTTCAGATAATATATTCAGCAATATTTTCCGATATTATTGCATCACAGTAGATGCACTGAAGTTTTCCTCTTTTTGTCTCAAAGCTGCTCTCCACCGGTTCGTTGGAGTTGGTGATGCATCCGGGATTCGGGCACCTCACAAAACCTGTAACAGACTTCGGGATCTCGACTTTCATCTTTTCAAATACCCTGTAGTCACGTATGATATTGATGGTGGCTTCAGGAGCGAGGAGCGCAATCCTGTCAACCTCCTCTTTTGAAAGTTCCCTGTTTGAGATCTTGACAATGTCCTTGCTGCCGGATATCCTGCTCTCTACATTTGTCGCGACAGAGAGCGATTCATCCGTTGTTCCGGTTATTCCGAGAATCCTTAAGACCACAAGCGCCTCCCCGCCGGTGATATGATCGATTACGGTTCCGTCTCTTATCGGGCTTATCAGTAGTCCGCCTTCAGGCTCTTTCTTTACGTTCAAAGTATCACCTCTTCAAGCATCGCCATTCGCACCGGGACGCCGTTTTCAGCCTGCCTGAAATATTTTGCATAAGGGAGGCTGTCGACAGCAGGGTCAATTTCTCCTGCCCTTGGGAGGGGATGCATTAGTATCAGGTTCTCTCTGACATTGTTGAGAATCTCCGGGGTAATCCTGTATGAGTATGCGACTCTCGCGTAACTCGCCGAATCAGGGAACCTTTCTCTCTGGATTCTAGTTACATAGAGAACATCCAGTTCATTGATTACATCCTGAAGATTATCATGATGGACCAGTTCGATACCGCGTTCGATCAGTTCTTCGTTGAGTGCCGCCGGCATTTCAAGCCCTTTTGGTGCTATTGTATGTATCCTTACGTTATAGTTCGAAAGTGCATAGGAGAGTGAATGTGACGTCCTTCCGTAGCGAAGGTCTCCAAGGAGGCCGACGTCGATATTGTCCAGCGGCATATTCTCCCTGATTGTATAGAGATCAAGGAGTGTCTGGGACGGGTGCTGTCCTGCCCCGTCTCCGGCATTTATCACAGGAACAGTAGAGAAGTTTGACGCAAGCCTTGCAGCGCCCTCCTTCGGGTGACGAAGTACAATCGCGTCCACGTAGCTGCTTACTACTCTTATCGTATCCGCAAGAGTCTCTCCCTTTGAAATAGAGCTTCCTTCAACACTGTCCACTGTAATGACGTCTCCCCCAAGGCGGGAGAGTGCAGCTGAAAAAGACATTCTTGTCCGCGTCGAAGGTTCAAAAAAAAGGAGTGCGACGAGTTTGTCTTCGAGAGTCCGGCGAACGAATCCCTCTTTGCTAATTTTTTCAGCTTTATTTAGCAGGGCGTTTATCTCTTCAGTTTCAAGTTCTTTTATTGAGATGATGTGATGCATGAACTCTCCATCTCTAATTATTACTCCATGATTTTAAAAATTGTTCGAGTAATGCGCCTGCATAGGAGACCTGCGAAAAAAAAGTATCATGGAAGAACCATTATCTCATGATGATTCTGCCTTCTCTTCCGGGGAATCCACTAAGGATTTCTCGTACATAAGGGCAGCACCGAGCACTATTGCAGATACCGGAAGTGCGATTACAATCGGGTTTACAACTCCCCAGGGCATCGGGAGTACCGACGGAACCCCGAATATTGCCTGCGATATCCCGAGTACTGATGATTCAGCGGAATGCACGAAGGCGGTCCATAAGAACCAGGCGATCGCTCCTGCGAGAAGGCTGGCCTTTGCAGCAAAGACAGAGGGTTTCTTTGAGTAGAGTGCATGTGCGAAAGCGGGAAGGAACGCTGCGGCGCAAAGTCCCATGAACATAACAGTCGCTCTTGCTATTATGTTTCCGGGCATCAGGTATGCCACGATGGTGCTTACCACAATCATAACCACAGTTCCTGCCTGAATCGCCCGAATGGATGGTTTTGAATCTTTTACCTTCACATTCAGATCATGTCCAATTGTTGTTCCCATGGTGTGGAATAATGAACTCAGGGTTGACATCGCCGCTGCAAGGAGGGCGAGCATGAAGATGATCACGAAGTAATCCGGCATTGAAGAATTGATGAAGGCAGGAATTACGCTGTCGACGTTCCCCCCGGCCGCCTCGACCGCGAGCATACCTTCTGTCTGCATGAACCAGACGTTTGTAAGCGGTCCGACTGTAAATGCAACACCGGTCATCATGAGAACGAAGGGCCCGCCGACCATTACGGCCCTGTGGATGGAGCGGTTGTCCTTTACAGACATGAACCTGACTGCAAGCTGGGGCTGGGCAAGAACACCAATCCCTACTCCGAGGACCATTGTGGTTATCATCGTAAGCCATATGGGGGAGAGGAATTCAGGCATCGAAGTCCATCCGGTCATTCCTCCTGCGGCAAGCGCTTCAGGCACCATAGAGGACATTGCGTCGAGAGCCGAATTGGCCTCATAGACGCCGCCGAGATAAGTGTATGTAAGTATAAGCAGGATTGTCATTCCGACAAACATGATTGCGCCCTGCAGGGCGTCTGTATACATGACGGCAATCAGTCCGCCGAGAATGACATATGCCGCAACGATCACCGCGAAGGCCACAAGTGCGGTGTCGTAAGGTATTGAGAGCGTCGTCTCAATAAAACGTGCACCGCCAATTAGGATGGCTGCTGTGTATAATGGCATCCCGAAAAGGATGATTAGGCCTGCTGCACGCTGCATGAATGTCGAACCGTAGCATTTGCCGAGAAGATCGGGGAAAGTGAGTGCATTTGTCTTCTTTCCAAGCTCACGCGTTTTTTTCCCAAATACTATGAAGGCAATAAGCACGCCGACACCTATGCAGAGAACCGTAAGCCAGACTAAGCCCATCCCCAGCATTGCGGAAACACCGCCGAAACCGACTATGGCGGATGTACTTATGAAAGTAGCACCGTATGAGAGTGCAAGAACGACCGGATTGATTCTCCTTCCGGCGATCATGAAGTCATCGCTGCCCTTCGTCTGCTTGTATCCAAGGTAACCAAGGAAGACAATAATGGCAAGATAGATCACCGTGATTATGGTAAAAGTGAGTGTATCAACTGCCATTGTTGTCCTCCTCTGGCTCCTGTCCGTTTCTCCAGTTCAATATGCCGTAAGCTATACATGCCGCCGTCAGTATGAACGCCAGCAGATATCCCATCCAGATATATGGATCAGTAATTCCAAACATCATAAAACCTTGAAAAATTCCTTGCGGTAATCTGAATAATAACTAAAACTATACAGGGGCGACCGGTTATTTTTCCGGCGCCCTATCTAAATGTAAAGAAGTTAAAGAAGTCAAAGGAAAATACGAATACCGGAGCTGCAGTGTTAAAGTATGCACCCTCCGTGAATCTGCATTCGTATGCCATATTCAAAATACCTGAATGTAGTTGTCCCTGCATGGATATAATAGTGTCTGGTTTTGGTTCATACAGGGAGGATGTGGTGCACCACATTTTTCACCATTTGTCGGTCTCCATCTCCTTCTCCGTCCCGCCCCGGTACAGAAACCACCTGAATATCTTAGTCATAAACAGCATCACGATATAGGTCCGGAGAAAGGCAAGGATTGCGACGCAGGTCATCTTCTGGAGGAAATAAGGGAGATCTTTGAATAAATATTCTTCAATCGGCGACAGAATTGCGATAACCGGCCATAGCGAGCCATGTTACAAAAATACTGGCAGTGGCGGGGTGGTGGTTTTAATATATTGTTGCCCGGGAGTGTGAACCATGTCTCAAGACCGTTGACCCTGTATTTCTTTGGGGGTGCGATTGTAAACTTTCTCTTCTTTTCTTTCGTTCTTCAGACTCCGTCCATCTGTCGTAGTCCTCTGCCGATCTAAACTTCAAAACCACCCTGAATATCTGTCCGAGGGGTCGGCGGGTCTGAAGAAATTTACTCCGGGATACCCGGGATAACAGGAAAAATATCTGGATACGACTCCAATCTCTTCTTCAAACTCCTTCATGCATTCGGGTTTGACATAATGTGTCGTTACAATTGATACAGGGCCGTTTCTTTCTTCAGAAGGATCTGTTTTCATAGGTATTCTCCTGTTAAAAAAGTATTATTGGCTGCAGGTGCCTTTTTATTTCCTGCAGATCGTAATGTATCCGCTATGGCATACTCTTGTCGAGGGGCGGGTGCCTCTCTCGGTCCTTGTGAGTTCCCTTGCAATCGTTTCGTGGCATACGACCTCGGAGAACAATGGTTTTGCCGAATCCATTACAAGTATCGTATGCTCGAAAAACGGGGTGTATGTCGCAAGGTATCCACCCTTCTTTAATAGACTGTATGCATGTTCAACATGCTCTTTACCAATCTGCATGTCGAGGTGAACCACATCAAACTCTCCTGATGCATCAAGAACATCACCTGCGATGACTTCAACATTCTCAAGTCCGGCATCGGCTATGTTCTTTGCGCAGATCTCAGAAAACTCCGGTCTCTTTTCACAGGTTACAACCGATCCGGCAACTCCCCCGAAGAATATCGCCGCAATCCCGCTTCCTGTTCCCGCGTCAAGCACCTTGTCCTTTTTGTTCATACCAGTACAGGCGATGACCATCCCGATGTCCTTCGGCAGCATCGGTGCACCTGTCCGTTTCGCATAACTAAAAAAATCAGTAGGTCTCGGAACCCTGACGATAAACTCGAATCCCATATGGGTCGAAATTTTATCGCCTGTGCAAAGACCAACGAGTTCATCAAGCCGGATGATCCCCTTGTCTGTTGAAAGTTCACCTTCGCCCGCACGGACGAAGAATTTACGTTTTCTTCCTGCCAGAAGGACCCTGTCGTTTTCTCTTATCATTTTGTATTTTTATTCTGATAGCTTCAGGATGGCTTCGGCGATATCCCCTTTTGCCTCCTTTAAGGCTGCAGAAGCTTCATCTTCTGATACTCCTGCCTGTTCGGAGACGAGCTTCACGTCGTCTTCGGGGATTACTGCCTCAGCTTCCTCAAATCTCGGTTCGCCGTTAATCTGATATGTGGTCATCCCCTGCATCACGGTTGCAACGACCTCTGCATCATCGAAGACGTAGTTTCCTGATTTTGTATACACGACCACACGCTCGACACCTTCGATGGTGTCCATCTTCATGCCGAGCTTCTTCATCATCTGTTTCATCTGTTTTGGATTTACACCTGGAATCATATCTTCTAACTCCCTTTTCTTACCTGTACTGCTACTCCATAATTAAATGAAAGCATTTCCTCTCCTGAAAGGACCGCGTTGCCGACACCAAGGAAGCTCCCCTGCTCGTTACAAACTAAAACCTCATCACCAGCTCTGATCTCCGTATCGGCGGAGATCACATGCTTTGCCATCGCGTTCTTTCCTGCTGTGATAAACTCTGCCACGTCGTTTCTGACGACTGTACGGTATGCCGGTGCAGGAAGGATTTCGCAGAGTCTTTCTCCGGCTTCTTTTCCGAGCGTAAGCCGCCCGTCGCCGGCTCTCACAGTCGCAAGGCGAACCTTTCCGGACATAACATACCTGATCCTCTTGGTGGAGGACAACCTGAACGTACAGTCTTCGGGAAAGAGCTTAACGCCGGTTCCCCTGCCAAACTGAAAGTCGGCTATTATGCGCACTCTTTTAAGAGAGCTGCTTTCTGAGGATTCTGTTGACATCTTCGGCAAACCCCTCTTCGGATTCTTTTGGAATATATGCGCCTGCTGCTATCTTATGTCCTCCGCCTGCTCCGCCGAGTTTCTCCGATGCCTCAAGAAGTGCTGCCTGGAGATCAAGCCCCTCCTGAACCATCATCTCGTTGGTCCGCATCGATACTTTCACAAGCTCCGGGTCGTCTGAAAGGTAGCAGAGCACCATTATGGGCCTCCGGCGGTCGAGCTTCGATAACGCCATTCCGGCACCGATTCCTACAATGGTGTCGGGGAACCTGTCCCCCACATGAATATGCTGGAGATGTGAGCACTCTTCCACTCCCTTGTCGAGGATATATTCCATCATCTCCCTGATTATCTTCCGGTGATGCCTGAGCATATGCTCGGCTTCCCTGTACTGGTCGCCCCTTTCCCCACAGCAGACGGCGCTTCCGGTATGCGGTTTCACCCATCTCCCGCATGCATTGAGCATTGTCGCGTATTCCGAGGCGTTTCTGAGAGGGGTGTATCTTCTCTCGTCGGGGAAGATATAGTGTTCACCCCTGAGACGGTCGAGAGGTTCGCCTGCAGAGTGGAGTTTCAGGGCGAGGCGCCCTATGATGTTTTTCCTCTCGTCGATATCAAGGTCCTCCCAGACCTTCCATTTCCCGTTGCCTTTCCGGAGCTGTATTCCCGCCTCAAATGCGAGCATATTCTGGGCCTCGCCGGGCCTGTTTGATATTCCGGGGATGTGAGGGTCGTCAGCGAAGGAGAGGCATATGTGGAGAGGTCTTGTAGATATCCCGTAGCAGTTCAGGTCATCTTTGACAACTTCGATATTTCCGTATTCTACCCCGTCGTCAACGATCTCCCTTGCAGGTCCGATAAGCCCACAGTGCTCGCGTGCCATCATGTCTCCCACGTTTCCGATGACGGCAAGCTTTGCAAGGTCAATGTTCGAATCGTTGATCTCCCTGGCAACAAGGTAGCCGGTTCCTGCTGCAGACAGCTTTTCATGACCGTGTGGCAGCCCGTTTGCCTGTAAGTAATGTGTGTCAACGTCTTGTGATACGTGATGATCTATGATTACAACTTCCCTTTCTGAGAGTCCCCTCTCTTCAAGAAGATTCTGCTGACCTGAGCCAAGGTCTATGAAGATTTTGAGCGAGTTGTCGTCGGGCACATGCTTCATCGTAAGCGGCTCAAGCTGTCTTACGAATACGGATTTTACCTCGATGCCCTCTCTCGCGACAGCCTGTCTCATGATGGCCTCACTTGTTATTCCATCGGCATCGATATGAGAGATTATCGTAACTTTTCCGGAGTCCTTTATTATCCCGGCTACATCGGAGATTTCCTTCTCAAAACCCATCTGGTATCATATTTGTATTGTAAGTTTAAAACGTGCATGAACACGACATTCTGATGCATTTATACGTTAGTTCATACTGCCGGTGGCACAAAAAGGATTTACTCTCCGGTCAAAAGACTTCTCTGATAAAGAGGAAGACAGGATGAACGAAGATCTCAGGGAATTTGAGGAGACCGGACTAATTACTCCCGAAAGAATGCGTGCAGTGGATAAGAATGCAATTAGTCTTGGTGTTGAAGGATTGTGCCTTATGGAGTCGGCGGGAGCGGCTCTTGCCGGAGTCGCACTGAGGTATTCGCCCGATGTCATACTGATCCTCTGCGGAAGCGGGAATAACGGGGGTGACGGCTTCGTTGCAGCAAGGCATCTTCAGCGGGAGGCAGAAGTCCACGTAGTCTATCCAAAGGACGGTGTCAAAACACCTGATGCACTGTCCAGTCTTGAGAAGCTCAGGCACTGTGCTGTATCCCTTCATCCTGTCTCATGCCCCGGGGATGTCAGGGATCTCTCAGGACTTTATGAGGGTGCCGGCGTGATCATCGATGCAATTCTTGGGACCGGAGGAAAAGGGAATCTTCGGGAGCCTTATTTATCTATGGTCGAAACGCTGTCCATCTCCTGTGCAACTTTGATATCTGCTGACCTGCCCACCTCCGGGATAACTCCCGACGTGGTCTGCGGTTTCCACCGCACGAAGGTTCATGGCTCTGAAAAAATTGACATAGGCATCCCTCTTGAAGCTGAGATCTTCACAGGCCCGGGTGACCTGACAATGATCCCGAAGAAGGATTCGTCTGCCCATAAGGGTACTGGCGGGAGGGTTCTTGTGATCGGCGGCGGCCCCTACCAGGGTGCGCCCTATCTTGCGGGAATGGCGGCTCTCCGTGCCGGTGCGGATATAGTGAGGGTAGCATCGCCGGTAGTAATGCAGTGTCCTGATATTATCGTCGAGAGGCTGGATGGGCCCTGCGTCTCGGAGTCGCATCTTGAAGATCTTATCGGGCTTATCGGAGACTCTGACGTGGTCGTATGCGGCTGCGGTCTCGGGGAAAAGAGCCATGATGTCGTAACTAAAGCCGCACCTTATATGAAAAAAGCCGTATTTGATGCGGATGCTCTCAGAAAACCCCTGCCTTCTGCAGTTGAAACAATATATACTCCTCATACGGGAGAGCTTGAGAGAATCTTGGGTTACAGGGCATCAGGAACACTTTATGAAAAGGCGAAGTCTCTAAAGGATCTTGGTGGGGGCCTGGTAGAGAATTCGACAATTCTTTTGAAGGGTGAGACAGACATTATTAGCGACGGCAGCCGGGTAAGGTTTAACCGCACAGGTCATCCCGGGATGACTACTGGTGGAACCGGGGATGTTCTTGCGGGGATCTGCGGAGCACTCCTGTGCAGGCTTCCTGCGTTTGAGTCGGCATGCATTGGAACATACATAAACGGCTGTGCCGGAATGGCAGCAGGACTGGAAAGAGGCGACGGGATGATCGCTACAGATCTACTGGAAAAAATACCATCTGTAATATTAGGAGACAACTAGAATGACCGAATTTACACATATAAAAGATGACAAGGCATACATGGTCGATGTGACAGAAAAACCGGATGTCGGCAGGATAGCTGTTGCCGCAGGTAAGATATATCTCCGGGAGGAGACCGTTGAGGCAATAAGAAATGGCGAAGCCATCAAGGGCAATGTTCTTGCGACCGCCAGGGTTGCCGGTATAATGGCTGTGAAGCAGACCTCAAATCTCATTCCCATGTGCCACCCGCTTCCTGTTGGCGGCGTAAACATCGACTTCAACGAGATCGGGGGCGAGCCCTGTATCGAGGCGGTATGCACGGTGAAGACCTACGGGAAGACCGGTGTGGAGATGGAGGCGCTCACCGGTGTATCCATTGCACTCCTGACGATATGGGATATGGTCAAGTCCGCGGAGAAAGACGCGGACGGTCAGTACCCCGAGACCGGGATCGAGGATATCCACGTTGTTGAGAAGAGAAAAGGGTGAGGGATTCTTCCCGGCCTATATGAACCCGGAGTATAAATCTTATTTTTAGCTATATAATCAAATTTTTTAGAATTTGAGAATATTTCAAAAAAGTTAGGAATTATATTATTATTTATAGATCCAAACCCTCTTTGGCGAGGAATGCCCCTGCCGGAGTTACTCTGACCCTGACATCAAAAACATTCTCTACTGCTAAACGTATCCTTTCTTCTACTTTTTCGGATATTTCATATGCTTCCCTCACCGTAATATCCGGATCTGTCTCTATAGTGATATCAACAGAAATAGCACCTCCAAAACTTCGGATTCGGTGGTCTGAAATAAATAATACCTCCGGCAATTCTTCTGTTATCTTTTCGGTTAAATTCATAATATGCATCGACGGGTTAGCATCAATAAGCTCTTTTGCCGCTCCGAGACATTCACTGACACTGTAGATAAAAAGACCTAAAGCAACAAGAAGGGTTAAAATCGTGTGTACTATCAATAAAGATGGAGCAAAAATCTGAACTAATCCGCTTACTAAAATAATTGCCATACATGCAATATCAGCTTTGATTACTACAGAATCCAGCAGAATGATCTGACTGTTTAACCTTTTTCCAACATCCCGGACATACCGGTAGAGAAGACACAACAAACCAATTACGATTAAGGAAAAGATAACAGTAATAGGTCCATAATCTACATTCAATTCAGGAGAAGGGGAAAAAAGTGTCTCAAAGAAGAAATAAAATACATATGATGCAACTGCAAGGGTAAAGACAAACATTGTAAGCGTTTCAATTCGCTGGTACCCAAAATTCATTCGAAAATCTGCTTTATGTCCACCTAACAGGATCATGGCAAGTAGCACTGCATCAGGAATTACCCAGACCAGATTTCCAAATCCTTCAATATAAAAGAGTTCATTTTCTGATAACTGCCATAGAATGATCTCCGATATGCCAATTAAAATCGTCACAGCCATCGAGAGAATAAATGCCTTTGAAGCGGCGATAGACCTGGGATCTGATCTACTGAATAGAGCCGGGCTTTTTTCTCTTTTTTGTCTTAAATCTCCTTTAAACATACATTCTCTCCCTTCAGACTAATTTATTTCTTTTAGATTTTCAGACGTATTTAGGTAATTCCCTGTTGACACTTTCTCTTATGTGCAATTGATTCTACGAGTTGGTACATACATTCCTCGACAATAAGAGCAATGAAAAGAAACCATGGCACAGCTATAGTTAAAATCAGAAAAATAACCCCCACATAAGATGTAGCACGATACATAAACCAGCGAATACGGAGATTTCTCATTATTTCTTTGTACCTGGATCTGTTTTTATCTAAATGAGGGATTTTCATTTCCTTATCAACAAAGTCATTTCCAATTTCATCTATTCCGGAACAGAGGAGTATTACAAGAAGTGTCAGGATGGAAACTGAAAGTGATCCGGATACACCAAGAATAATAACGGTTGTAATAACCATTACTACAATTAGAGAAAAAGCAAAGTTGTCTATTTTACCACATAGAATCACGGAAATTATGATTCCAAGGCATATTCCGGCAGCATATTCATTCAATGCAATAATTCCGCAATATACTATGGCTGTTACAGGTGAAAGAGCGAGTGCAAATTTCTGGTTAAATACCCCATCATCATAACTTGCATCAATATATTTCAGGCTGGCACCAATAAAGCCAAAAAGGATAATAATGGCAATTTCCTCACCTATCATCATTAACAGATTAGATCCTTTTTATTTTATAGATAACCTGTTTTAATCAAATTGAAGAGGTCTGTCGTCTTCAATTTTTATAATAAGGTATAGGATGTTCTCGTCTCCTTCTCTTTTATAGGATACAGAATCGGAAAACTTCCGTACGAGCAGTATTCCAAGTCCGCCGATCTTTCTCTCTTCCGCAGAAAGGCCAATATCCGGAACCGGTGCGTCTTTTAAGGGATTGAATTCATTGCCGTTGTCCCTGAACTCCATCCCAAGGTGATCGTCCTTTAATTCACACCTGAACGAAAAAGATCTTTGAGGGGCTGCATGCATGATAATATTCTCAGAGACCTCCTCAAGCATTATTTCAGTAATCATGCGGACTTCGGCAGGCAGAGCGAGAGACCTGAGGTATCCGGAAAATGCCTCCGACAACGGCGGCAGTTTTTCCTTCGTCAATGAATCCGTATTATAACAAAATATTTCACTCATTATTATTCGCCTGCTGAGCCAATGGGATATAAACGACCTCTTACAGCCATGCCTCCATATGTCATAACCCCTTCAGGATTATTAGTGTAATATCGTCGAATTGAGGATTTCCTGATGAATGAAGATCTACTGATTCGATTATCAGGCCTGCAATTTCTTCCGGTTTTTTGTTCCTGTTATTCATAATAATCTCTTTAAGTCTTTCCTCTCCGAACTCTTCTTCCCTGGTGTTAATCGATTCGGTGATGCCGTCGGTAAAGAAGACTATAAGATCGCCGGGAGAGGTGGAGATCTCCCGGGCCCCGTATTTATTGTCCTCCAGCACCCCGAGAGCCATGCCGGTGGGGTTGAGGGACAAGAAATCATTCTCTGAGGCTCCAAGATACAGAGGGGGGCAGTGTCCGCCATTTGCATATACGATTTTTTTGGACGAATGGTTGAGGCGCATGTAAAATAATGTAACAAACATTCCGGTCCCTGATTCGGCCAGGATCAGGTTGTTTGCATCTTCCATCGCCTTTTTTACCGACCTGTTCCAGCCTGCACTTGCATTCATAAGAGTTTTCGAGAGAACCATGAAAAGTGCGGCAGGCACGCCTTTTCCTGAAACGTCGGCGATAACTATCCCGGTTTCTTCTCCGCCGCAATCGATAAAATCGTAAAAATCCCCGCCGACCTCCCTTGCAGGTCTGCTTAAGGCAAAGATGCTGAACCCTGGTATCTCAGGGATACCTCCCGGAAGAAAGTCGGTTTGGATTTCGGAGGCGATCTCCAGTTCCGCCCTGTTCTTTGCAACCTCTGCCTCATATTGATCCCTCTCATTTCTAGTTTTCTTCTCTTCGAGAAGATTCCTGAAGAGATATGAAAATATAAGAATTCCTGTGGCATTTGCAATTATCATGGGAAGAGCCGCATAACTGACAATTTCACAGGCAATTTCAGGTGGTTTCACCATAATGAGAATTATCAGCATCTGGAGTGATTCCATGGCTATCGCAAAGATTACAGCGATTTTTACCCCTGCAAAATGATTTTTCAGCAGAAGATAGACCATGCTGGCAAACAGGCCGCTCAAAACTGCTGCAAGACTACACGGGAGGCTGGTCGTACCACCCGTTGCAGATATCAGGACTGCGCCGATCAGTCCGGCACCAATTCCGACATAGGGGCCGCAGAAAAGCCCTCCCGCCATAGGGCCGATGTCCCCGACATTCAGAGGCTCGCCGAGGATGCTGAGACCTCCAAGAGTACCGTAGATCGAGAGAAGACCGAAGAAGAGGATAAGGACAGCCTGATTTTTCCAGGTATGTCTTCTCTCTACGGCATCCGAAAACCAGCGTGAGTGTATAACAAAGATGGAGAAGACTATAATTACACAGATCAGTTCAAAAAGTTCTATAAAAAAGTCTAGTTCTACGCTCATATGGCCTAAAATATTTTATTTTATAAAATCTGAAAGTGCTTCATTATCCGTGTCATAAATATTAAAAATATTTTTAAATCCGGATACAACGAATACATCCATGACGAAAGGTTTTAATCCTGATAATTTTATGTCTCCTTCCGACAGCCTGACTTTTTTCAATGCCAAAAGCATCACTCTAAGCCCCGAACTGCTGATATAATCCACTTCATTCATATTGATTATAATCTTCTCAGAACCTGATTCGATGGCTTCCATCAGATTTTCATCGAGAATACAGGAGCTTTGCGCATCAATCCTGCCTTTGACCATAATAATTTCAGCTGGTTCGGATTTTTTCCTTGTAATCTCCATAATATTCATTTTCTAATTGGAACAGATAATATCTTCCTGTTCATTCCGGCCAGTACCCTGAGACAGGAATCGAGGATATCCACGTGGTCGAGAAGAGAAAAGGGTGAGAATAACCTCAACCAAACCTAAATCAAACCCGCTATTTTAATACTAACAATAACTAAACTGTAAAGAACTGTGGGGATGCGTCCCTCCAGGAGCACAAAGGGATGTGGCCTGTTTAAGACAGGCTGAACCTTTCATGGTGAATTACAAATGGTAAAATCAATGTATGGATATGTCCGCGACGCATGGAAACGTCCGGAAGATTCCGAAGTAAAAACACTTCTCTGGACCCGCATGCAGGAATGGCGTCGTCAGGGAAGTGTAGTCCGCATCGAAAGGCCTACAAGAATTGATCGTGCAAGAAACCTCGGGTACCGTGCAAAGCAGGGAATTGTCGTCTGCCGTGTCAAGGTCCGCCGTGGTGGCCGCAGAAAGCCGCGCTATATCCGCGGACGTAGAACGAACCGCATGGGTATGCGCAAGAGTACGATGGGAAAGAGCATCCAGAGGATCGCTGAAGAGCGTGCCGCACGCAAATTCGTGAACATGGAAGTTCTCAACTCCTACTGGGTCGGCCAGGACGGAAAAGCCAAGTATTACGAGGTAATTCTCGTTGACGGTCATCACCCTGCAATTAAGAGCGATGCACATCTCTCATGGATGGGCGACTCAAAACACAGGGGCCGTGCCGAGCGTGGACTGACAAGTGCCGGTGTAAGAGGGCGTGGAATGCAGAAGAAAGGCAGGGGTACAGAGAAGACCCGCCCGAGCATCCGTTCCAACCAGAACAGAGGAAAGTAATTTCCCCATCTTTTTTCAATAATTAATTGTATGGCATATTCTGACGCCTGCGTATTTCCGTATCCTTCGGGTGACACTTCTGTCCGCAGATTTGCAATTGAGGCCAGGTACATGGGTTTTGACAGCATTGTATGCGCAGACGGCGGCTTTTCCGGGGATATTTTCGGAGTCCGGGTTTACAGGGCACTCTGCGTGAAAGCCAAAAATCAGAATGACCTCGTCAGGGCAATAAGGAAGTCAGGTTTCAGGCCCGATATCGTTCTTGCAGAAGCAGGAGATACATCTTTTAACCGGGCGGCACTCTCAACCGGGGGGGTTGATATCCTGCGCGGAATCCATGATGCCGGGAGAAGAGCTTTTGATGATGTATGCGCAAGGAAGGCAGTTGAGAATTTTATCGCCGTTGATATAGATCTCTCTGCAATCATCTGCAGGAAGGGCGTATCCCGGCAGAAAGCGCTTGAATCATTCGCAGAGATTCTGAAGTTTCAGCGCAAATTCGGGTTCATGATCTCGATTTCATCCGGTGCCTCTTCTTATATCAATATGAGATCTGCGGATGAGATCATGTCAATTTGCGGGATTTTTGGAATGGAAAAGGACGAAGCGGCCTCTGCACTCGGGTCGGTTGATTCTATAATCAACCGCCAGCCGGTTGTCGGGGTGATCAGTGAATGAAGCCCCTGCCTCCTACACTCAGGGACAAGAAACGCTATGTACTTTTCAGGATTGTTCCCCATCATGCAATATTTGACGGCAAACAGGTCTATTATGCTGTTTATGAGGCGATCTCCTCTCTTTATGGCGACTCAGGGGCTGCAGAATTGTCAATGGCTGTGGTCTTCTGTGAAGGAAATTATGCCATAATTCGTTGCAGAAGGGGAAGTGAAAAGGTGCTTATTACCGCGGCACTAATGGTAAACAGGATAAAAGAGACCTTCTGTGCTCTCCACCCTGTTTGGACGTCAGGGACGATTGCCGCACTCAGGCGACGGATGCCGGAGATTTCAGCCCCTGTTTCTGAGAGGAGAGTCATCATTTCAGGAAAGGGTTACGTCGCCAGGCAGCGCTCACAGGAAAAGGTTGATTTATACAAAGATGGAATAAAAAACCAAGAGAATTTGTATTTTACTACCGATGATATGGAGGATACTATAAATGCAGCCAATGAATGCCCAGATGGGCGGATATGACAGGGCTATTACGGTTTTCAGCCCGGATGGAAGATTATACCAGGTCGAATATGCCCGTGAGGCGGTTAAAAGGGGAACAACGGCAGTTGGGGTAAAATGCTCCGACGGAGTTGTCCTTATTGTTGATAAGAGGGTCAGTACAACCCTTCTCGAACAGACTTCAATCGAAAAGATCTTCAAGATAGACGATCACATTGCTGTTGCATCGTCCGGTCTTGTGGGTGATGCAAGGGCTCTCGTCGACAGGGCGAGGGTTGAATCGCAGATAAACCGCGTAACCTATAATGAATCGATCGATGTAGAGACACTCTCAAAGAAGATCTGCGATCACATGCAGACCCTGACGCAGTATGGTGGTGCAAGACCATACGGGACTGCACTGCTTATTGCAGGTGTCAGTGATGGTGTCCCGCGCCTCTTTGAAACTGACCCCTCGGGAACACTTCTTGAGTACAAGGCAAGCGCTATCGGCACCGGCAGGCCTGCCGTAATGAAGGTATTTGAAGAGGATTACAAAGAGGGAATGACGGTCAGCGAGGCAATACCTATGGGATTAAAAGCGCTTCATGCTGCTACAGAAGGCAAGTTCGACGTAAATAATGTTGAGATTGGTGTAGTAACAATAGAAGGCTCTGATTTCATGAGAATGACCCGGGAAGAGGTTAAGGAATATGTCGACAATTATGATTTTGAAAATCCTGAAGAACAGCCGGAAGAATAATTAATTGAAATTGAGGTGATGCCGTATGATTCCCCTTGAACAGGCTGTTGTTGCAAGACTGGAAAGCCATGGTGAAAGATTCGAGATCCTTGTGGACCCCGATCTTGCAGCAGAGATACGTCATGGCGATGATATTGATATCGAAGATGCAGTTGCAGCTCTCTATGTCTTTGAAAATGCTTCAAAGGCTGAAAAGGCCTCGGAAGAGGCACTAGTAAAAGTATTTGGAGATACTGATTTCGTAAGTGTAGCTGAAAGGATTATCCGTAAGGGTGAGATCCACCTTACTGCAGATCAGCGGAAGAAGATGATCGAAGACAAGCGGAAACAGGTTGTGAATTTTATCGCAAGAAATGCGATCAATCCGCAGACAAAACTCCCTCATCCTCCGACACGCATTGAAATGGCAATGGAGGAGGCGAAGGTCAATGTCGATCCTTTCAGGCATATCGATGAACTGGTCAAGGATACGGTAAAGGCTCTCCGTCCAATTCTCCCGATTAAATTCGCTGAGATGAAATTCGCAGTAAAGATTCCCGCAGATTTCGCTCCAAAAGCCTATGGGGAGATCGCTGCAGGAACGACTATCGAAAAGGAGGAGTGGCAGAGTGACGGTTCATGGGTATGCATATGCAGGATCCCGGCCGGAATTCAGGAGGATTTTTACAATATGATAAACCGCCTGACAAAAGGGGACGGAGAAGTAAAGATCCTGAGTCAGGATTAGCCACTATTATTAAGGATGCAGGATAAACATATACAGACCTAAATTTCGGGGTATAACTAATATGGCAAAATCAGGAAAACACAGAGCAAAAGGAAGGACAACAGGAAGCGCAGGAAGGTTTGGTCCACGGTACGGCCGTTTCATCAGAAAACGTGTAAACGAAGTCGAAAAAGTCACAAATGCCAAACACATATGCCCCAGCTGTGAAACCAAAGCTGTTTCAAGAAAGGGTACAGGTATCTGGGAATGCCGCAAATGCGGATACAAATATGCGGGCGGCGCCTATGCTCCGCAGACGCCCAACCTTAAAGTGGCGCTCCGCTCAATTGAGCGCTCACTCATAAAGGAATAAATGGAGGCCTGACAAGATGGCCGGTTATAAATGTGCAAGATGTAAACAGAAGGTTGAGATTGACCTGAATGTCCGCTGCCCTTATTGCGGACACAGAATTCTGTTTAAAGAGCGTGGTGCGGGTATAAAGCACCTGAAAGCCCGATAATGGAAGTTACAACTTCAAGAAAACCCGCTCCTTTTTTGAGGACTTTTTCCAAGGATTTAGCCTTTGCTCTTGGGTGTCATTATTCTCCCAGGGGAAAGGCAGGCCTTGACGTGATTACCAGAATTGATTCATTAGTCCTTGTAGTATCAAAAGAGAGGAGAGGATATCTTGTTGAGATCTTTCTTGATGGCGAATCTGTTGAAGGCCTATCCTTCGCTTCATTTCAGGTTCAGAGCAGGGAAGGGGACCTTATCAGGGGTCTTCAGGTTGGAAACCAAACCGTTTATGATATTCTGAAACAATATCTAAATGTTTCAAAGACAGAATGCGGGAATTCAGTCGTCACATTCGACGGTGCCCAGAGGAGGCGGTATGTCCTCAGCCTTAAAAATGCCGTATAAAGCGGTTTTTGAATTTAAAACTCCTTTAGCAGGGAGAATATATGTATCAGTGGTACCAGAGAGTGAGAATATGGGCCGGTCTTTAGCGTCGGTTGTTCTCAGGTGCGAGGATGTAATCGCACTCTCGGTGGAGGCAGTGGACGTATCCGCTCTTCGCGCCGCACTTAACACATGGCTCAGGCTGATAAGTATCGCCAATGAGATGCAGGAGGTAATAAATCCATGAACAATATTTCACCCAAAATTCAGCAGCAGATTTCAATGCTGCAGCAGGTACAGCAGCAGCTCCAGACAATTGTCCAGCAGAAGATGTCATTTGAGATGTCTGCAAAGGAAGCAAAGAAGGCAAATGAAGAGCTTGAAACCCTGAGCAGTGACGCCGAGGTATTCGTATCAATTGGCGCTGTTATGATGCAGAAGGACAGGGACTCGGTAAAGGCAGAACTCGAAGAGAAGATCGAGACCCTTGAGCTCCGGATTAAGTCCCTCCAGAAGCAGGAGGCTGCACTCCAGGGCAAGTTTGAGCAGCTTCAGCAGCAGATTCAGGCAGCTCTCGGTGGCGGTGCAGGAGCATCACCGCAGTCCAACTGATCTTTTTTTTAATTCTGCCTTTGTAATGCAGGTCCGGCAAAGAATTCTCCGATTTGGATAATTTATGCGCATGGCATGTTCTTTTCATACTTTGACGTTTTTCAGCGAATATTTCCGGACTCAAAAGCGAAATCATTAAAGCCTATTTTTCCCAATGTTATAGAGCACAGTGTCCCGCCTTAACTCAGACTGGTAGAGTGCGCGGCTGTAGATGGTTTTACCCTCACGAAAGGGGTAACTGCGCGGCTACCGCGATGTCCCCGGTTCGAATCCGGGAGGCGGGATAATGTTGTATTTGCCCAGTTAGTGTAGTGGCCTATCATGCAGCCCTGTCACGGCTGCGACACGGATTCGAATTCCGTACTGGGCGTTTCGATTTTTTGAGTTATATTATCAGTGAATCGATTCTTTAATCATCAATGAATTAGACAGAATTTGTTTGATTAATATGGGCTTTTTAGGAAGAATTGGAGAAACCCTAACAAAAATCGATGAAAATTTTTCAAATGATCCTCATGTTGTCGGAAAAAAATATGAGGATTATGTAAAGACTCTTTTCAGCCAAAAATGGTTCGTTCTCGTTGAACAAACACACTCGGAAAAAGTGAACAGGGAGAGATATGTTGAAAGCAGCCTTAACCCAGACTTTGTTTTTAGATATAATGGACGAGGGGGAGGAGAGTTTGCTGTTGAGTGTAAATTCAGGACTGAAGCTTCTTTTGATAAAACAGGTAAACTGAGGATCTTTAAACCCGGGCAATTAAAAAGGTATAGGGAGTTTTCTGAAAAAAGAAATATGCCTGTTTTTGTGATATTAGGGCTTGATATCATTGATAATGAATATTGTCAAAGATTTAATCCTGAAGAATATATGTTCTGCATCCCCCTGAGTGAAATAAAATATAATGATTTGTATCCCAGCGTTTTCGAGAAATACGGAAGAGATCCTGAAAAGAATTTCTTTTGGAAAAATGGTAACTTATCCTGATTTTTATTTTCATTTAAAATAGATTGTAGCATTTTGAGAAGGGAGGTGGATTCTCCCCCTCCCTTCAACCCTCCCCCTGATGGAGATAGGTCGCCTTCGGGATGGGCAGGCATCCCTCTGGCTCCGGAGAGAATATATTATGGATAATTTAGAAGACTCAACCCCCATTTGATGTTTATTTTCCAGCCGAAGGCCGGATTATCTCCATAGCGCAAAGCCCTGAGGTCAGGGCGTGTTCGCGGAGCGAACTGCGCAAGGGTTGCCTGTAAATTGAATTTTAATATTCTGAGAAGGGAGAGGGATTCTTCCCCTCCCTTCAACCCTCTCCCTGATCGCGATAAGTCGCCTCCGGGACGGGGGGGCGTCCCTCCGGCTCCAAAGAGAATATTTCGTACTTCAAATTTTAGGAATTTCACGTTCTCTATTCACTTTATCTCTCTCCCCGGTCGAGGCTACCCGGAGGGTAGCGTCCAGACCGGGTTATCGCTATTGCGCAAATTCGCGAAGCGAATTAAGCATGGGCTGCCCCGACAGGGGCTTATGCCCCAATAGATTCCCAATAAACCAGGAACTATGGAATACTCACGTTTTAATTATCCACACGTTGCATAATTATCCCTAAGGTGTGACTTGTGGCTTGCGGAAAAAGAATATACAGACATCTCTTCGGCCCTGTTCCTTCAAGAAGGCTTGGAATTTCCCTTGGTATAGATCTTGTGCCGCATAAGACATGCAGCTATAACTGCATCTACTGTGAATGCGGGAGAACGACCGACCTCACCGCAGAGCGTCGCGAGTATGTCCCGACGGCTGAGATTATCGAAGAGCTGGATGATTATCTTTCAGAATCTCCAAAGCTTGATTTCATTACTTTTTCAGGCTCTGGGGAGCCGACCCTTCACAGTGGTATTGGGGAGATTACCCGTTTTATTAAGGGGAATTATCCTGCCTACAGGGTTGCGCTTCTCACCAACGGGAGTCTTTTCTTCGATAAGAGTGTCAGGGACGAGGTCATGGATTTAGATGTGATAATCCCTTCGCTGGACTCCGCCACAGAAAAGGGATTTATGAAGATCGATCGTCCGTGCAGTTCGCTGAAGGTTGAGGATATTATCTCCGGGCTTGTTGAACTCAGGAAGGAATTTAAGGGGGAGTTCTGGCTTGAGATCTTTGTGGTCCCGGGACTGAACGATACGAAAGAGGAGCTCTCAGCCCTTTCGGAATCGGTGCACAGGATTGTTCCGGAGCGGGTCCAGCTCAATACTCTCGACCGGCCCGGGGTTGTAGACTGGATAAGGGCGGCGACGCATGAGGAGATGGAGGCCTTTGCGGCAGGTCTTGAATATGAAGGGGTTGAAATAACCGGCAGGCCCTCGTCGAGATCGGGGGTTGAGAGTTTTTCGGGCGATGCGGTGGAGTGCATCATGCAGACGATAAGCCGCAGGCCCGGCACGGTTGAGGACCTGTCGTCGGTTCTTGGTATGCACCCTAATGAAGTGAACAAGTATATTCAGCTCCTGATGGAAGAGGGGCGGATCAGGGAGAAGAGGGAAGGGCGGGGTATCTTTTTTGTTAGTGCTGATCCCTGAAGTTCTGTTAAGATTATATTAGAGAAGGGAGGTGGATTCTCTCCCTCCCTTCAACCCTCCCCCTGATGTGATAGGTCGCCTTCGGGATGGACAAGCATCCCTCCGGCTCCAGTTGTTTATCAGATATTTCTCCCCGGTCGAGGGAACCGAAGGGCTGTCGCCCTTTCGATACCGGGGGCGACTTTCGGTCACCTCTTCATTTCATGAAGCCTCAGCTTGTAGAACTAACATTTTGTGTAGCGTCCAGACCTGGTTGTTGTGATTGAGTAAATTCGCGTAGCGAATTAAGCATAGAGGTGACCCGTCAGGGGCTTATGCCCTTATCCAAATTCAGGAAGAAATTAAAAAGAGAAATTAGATTTTATTTCTTATCTTTTTCCATGTATTCCTTAATCTTTCTCTCCTCCCAGTCGTCACCCATAACTTTCGGGTGGCCGAATACGTGCCATGCATGCATCAGGAGGCCGATTCCCCAGAAGAGGGTTACCCACCAGAACCAGTAGTAGCCCGGGGATGTGAGATAGTTGATTATCGCAAGAATGAGGTTGACAAAGATATAAGCGAAGAGGTGGGAGTAAAACCCTTTCAGTTCTGCTACCTTCTCTTTTGCTTTCCTGTATGATTCTTCATCGCCGGTCATTTGTATCACAGAGAAGTCGCAGGATGAGAATATAATATATTGTGATGTTTAAGGGTGCAGCCTGTCGCTATAATGTATGCGGACGGAGGATCACAAGTAGAATCCTTAAATAACCAAAACGATCAATATGTTATGCTGATTTACAGCATTAATCTGCCCAGTTAGTGTAGTGGCCTATCATGCAGCCCTGTCACGGCTGCGACACGGATTCGAATTCCGTACTGGGCGTATCTTTTTGTTTTTTTCATCAATTACTAAGAACAAATCGAAAATTTCTTCGATCATAAAATCCTATCGCGATACAATGGCGAAGAATACAGGAAATAGCTCAAGGAAAGGAGCTGTTAAAGGAAGATCACAAGTTAAGAACCTAAAAACAGGATTATACACCAAAAGAGGGCCTGATGGAAAATTCACGGATGTCAAAACTACTGGAGGGAAATTCAAGGGCGTAAGGAGGGAATGATTATTGTTGCATTCTGAGAAGGGAGTGGGCATCTCCCCCTCCCTTCAACCCTCCCCCTGATAGTGACAGGTCGCCGTCGGGATGGATGATCATCCCTCCGGCTCCAGAAAGAATATTTTTCAAGGTTATTTAGAATTGTCTGGTCTTTCCATTCTCTCCCGGCCGAGGCTACCCGGAGGGTAGCGTCCAGACCGGCTATCTCCATTGTGCGAAATTTTGCATGGCAAAATGAGCTGGGGCTGCCCCGAAGGGGCTAATGTCCCGTCTTCAAACAAGAGACAATTATTACTACCACCAGCCCCCTGCATCGAACCTTTCGATCAATTCAGGCCCTTCGGCTTCAGGAGAGTTGACCTTCGGGTTGACTGCGTAGACTTCAGTCTCCCCGGCCGGGCAGGGTTTCAGCATTCCGAGATAGTCATCCTGCGAAAGTCCGGGCATAATCCATCTTCTGCAGTCTTCTTCTGCCAGGACCGCCGGCATCCTGTCGTGGATTGTTTTCACTTCGGCATTTGCATCTGTTGTTATGATGCAGCAGGACAGCCTCCCATCGCCTTCCGGTGCTGTCCAGGTGTCGTATATTCCCGCAAAAGCGATCAGGGGGCGATCGAAGCGTACGTAAAATGAAACTTTCCGGGTGCCTTCGTGTTTCCATTCGTAGAATCCGTTCGCGGGAATCAGGCACCTGTGCTCTCTGAAATTATCCTTAAAGGCCGGTTTTTCGGTGAGGGAATCCGAGCGGGCGTTGATGAGCCATGCACCCGATTCATCGTTCTTCTTCCATGACGGAACGAGGCCCCATTTTGCAAAGAGAACCTCCGGGCTTTCATCTTTGCTCTGGCAGACGACCGGGATGCTTCTCCCCGGCGAGATGTTGTACGAGAACGGAAGGGATGGGAGCGGGTTGAATACCCCGAAATTATCCCCGAAACCTTCTGCATTGAAAAAGGAGAACCTCCCGCACATACCGTTATCTCTCACCCTGCCGGGAAATATCTTTCTTCTTTATCGACGAGAAAACGAATTCAATCTCTCCGTAAGCCTTGTCGATGAGTCCCCTGTAATATTTCATGTCGGCGGTCTTCATGGCCCATTCCGGATCTGCCGCCTGCCTTCGTGCATCCCTGACCACGTAGGGGATATCCATACCGGCAGATATGTGCACTCCGTCATCACGACAGGCTTCAATGAGCGTTCCGGCGATGCAGCGTTTTGTGTATTTTTCACGTCCTATTCTCCGCCTTAAAAGGAAGTCTTCAACAGGGGCGGAGGGGGCTTCTTCGTAGTATCTGCTGTAGATCTCCCTGATCGGGCACTCCAGATTCAGGAGTCCTGCGGGAGTTTTCTCACTGCATAAGATGGATATCATCTCCTCCTGCATCCGGCGGACATAGGGCGGCATATCCTTCCTTCTTGCGGCCGCTCCCCTGATCTTTGGCTGGCCATCGGTGAGCCTCCCGAAGTATCCTGTATATGATCCCGAGCCGTCCTTCTGGGGGAGGAAGCAGATCCAGTCATATGATTCGTATTCTGTTGGGATTGAGTATCTCTCCTCAACACGTCTTTTGAGCTCTTTGATATCGCCGCCCTGCACCCAGACGCAGTCGACTATCCCGTGAAGAACCGGCATTTCCATCGAATCCGCGATATCTGCAACCCCGGTGAGGATTTCGGTGGCAATTGTCGTAATCTTTTCATGGAGCTCGATCCTCCCGAACTTGGCGTTCTTGTAACCCGTATAGCCGAAGCAGGTGACAAGCATCCATTTCAGCAGTGCATCCATGCCTGAATATTCCGGGTCGATCTTTTTGAGGGATTTCGTCTTCAGACGAAATTTCAGGAGCGGATCGATCACGGAAGGAAGGAATCCTTCGATACCTGGATTTTCCATTGTCTCCGGGGAGAGGTTGTAGTTAACGATTATCGACGGGTAGAATGAGGTGAAGTCCAGCTGGTGGACATTTCCATATACCGAAGGTTCCGGCTGGAATATGAGCCCGCCCCTGTAATCGATGCGGATCTCGTTCGAGGGCCGGAGCATCTCTGCGTCACGCTTCCTGTAGGGGATGGCTATTCCCCTCCTGAGCGCCTCAAACTCCTCGTACTTCGATACGATTGTCCCTGGTGTGAAGCGGCTGGCAAGATTGGGGGAGACCCCTGCCAGCCTGGATGCAAGAAAGACTCCCCGAAGTCCGCCTTCGTGGTACACGAAGCTCTGTGCATTGTCGATTATGACCCTTCCCTCCGGGATCATCGCAGGAGGCTTGTATTCTGTTCTGCCGTATGAGAAGTATGACCTGCTTTTAAGCTCCCCGAAAGTCCCGGTCCTGCTCAGGGAGTTGAAGATCTGTAATTCATCAGCGATTTTACAGATCCTGTGCATCCAGCCGTCTGCATTTTCAAACAAAACCACATCCGGGTCGGTTTCTGAAACGAGATCGATTAACCATTCCGAAAGTTCCGTGTTGCTCCCTGAGTTCTCCCATGTTCTCCCGCCAAAGACTGCGGAGAGGGAACGCATCTCTTTGTTCCTGTGTGGTGCTACACTTGCCTGGATCTCCATTACCGAAAGCGGCATCCCGGGTCCGGAAGAAAATACGTCATCTCCGGTGTTAAGGCAGAGTCTCAAATTGTTTTCTGCGAGGAATCTCTGTTCCTGCCGAATGTCCACGTTGTAGAGGTCTGCCGTGTACCGGGTCTGCTTTTCGATCATATCGGCGATATCGCGGCCACCGAAGATCTTCCATCCGTGTTTTTCGCCGTAGATCGTCCTGAATATGCATTCCTCTGAAAGATCTCTGTCTTCCAGTTCCCATGTCATATTATAATGGAGGTGTGGGTCTGGGAGATGGAGATAAAATGTGGGTGGAAATTTTTTAATGTAGCACCTGACGCCTCCGCGATCTTTGACCCAGAGTGAGGCTGAATCCCTGCGGTACGAAACATCGAATATCCACCCCCCCGTGTTTTTTTCAGCCGTTTTTCCAGCTCCCCAGAGTTGTCTGCCCGCAACGGGTCGCCCTTGCCTTCTCAATGGGTCGGGTTTTATCCGCCTCGCTGATAACTACGACCCTGTCGGCGTATCTCTCCATCATCGAGAGGGCCGAGTCGAACCGCTTGTGAAAGAGAACGACTGCTGCATCCTCCGCGGTCTCCCTGCATTTCATCCCGACAGCTTCTGCAAGTTCGGGTTCGCCGTCGTAAAGGCCGGGGTCATGCTCGAAAAGGATCAGTGAATGGCGTGATTCGTCGAGTATCTCAAAGACCTGGTAGGGGTTGATCGCCCGCCTGACATGGAATATCCTTCTTCTCCTGTCGAGTTTAGGGAGAAGCACAGGGTAGTTGCCGCAGAGATAGAGGCAGAGACTTTTCTCGTGCGGCGGAAGGGTCGATGCAATCGCAGGAAGAAGAGCCTCGTGCGGAGCGGCAACAATGCTGAATGTCCCCTGTGAGAAGAAGGGAATCTTTTTTGGGTCTTTGCTCATTGGAGGATTGTTTCTAAATTTTTATTTGTATAAGCGGCGTTCGTGTGCAGTGTGAAAGTAAGGACACTTCTCCTGAATTCATGAAAGGTTTAAATTGATAAAATTAGAATTTAAAAGATATACATGAAAATAAAAGCAGCTTCAGGGGAATTTTATGAAGTCCAGTATATGGCAAAGGAACAGCCGCTGATGGCCATAATCGTATGGGGAATTACAATATTTTCATGGGCTGTGTTTGCAGTTCAGATCATTCTGGGATCTCCTGTTGGAAACAATCCGTCACCTGATTATACAGTCTGGTTGCTGATGCTCTCGTTTGGAATCATTTTTCCGCTGGTTATGTTCAGTCTTCGCCTTGGGACCCGGGTTTTAGAAAATGAACTACATTACAGATATTATCTATTTCATATAAAATAGGAGATTATAAATCCTATTTGAATAAAAAAGGCAGAATTCACGGAGTGCAGCGGGCTCAGGGAGTTCGGCGGCTGGGGGATCCGCCGGAACCGGCGTGGCAGAGCCTATACGGTGGCAGGAAGATACGGGGTATGGATAACTTTTAAAGATAAAAGGGAGGTCATCTTTGGCTCAAAGAAAGCCGGAGAGTTTGAAAAGGCTTTAACCTCCGGAAAGTGAAACAATTTTTCTGGAGGGTGCGGTGCACTGAAAGTTTGGATTGTATATTCTACGGTGCACATATGGCGATTATTTTGTGCAATGCGGTGCAACGTACAACATCCTTAAATAATATATGGAGCTAATATTATCAGCATGCCATCAAAACGTTTTGATGCAGGAGTAGTCGCAACAGATGCGGCAGGTCGCCTTCTTTGGCGCTAAGAATAGCATAGCGAAGGAAATTTCTGTTTTTGACACGACTTTAAGAGACGGGGAACAAACGCCGGGTGTTTCGTTCACTCTCGATCAGAAGATCGATATTGCAAGGGTGGTATCCGAAATGGGCGTTTCTGTGATAGAGGCAGGTTTTCCGGCATCTTCTGATTCCGAGTTTGAGACTGTAAAGATGATTAGCTCCCTCGGGCTGGAGGCGGATATCTGTGGTCTGGCACGATCAACTGTATCCGATGTTGACAGGTGTATCGAATGCGATGTGGATATGGTGCATGTTTTTATTCCAACGTCAGACGTCCAGAGAGAGCATACTATCAAAAAGACCCGCGAAGAAGTTCTTGAGATTACTTCGAGGATAGTGGGGTATGCACGGGAGAACGCGGACAAGGTCCTGTTTTCGGCGATGGATGCCACGCGAACGGATGTACCTTACCTGATAGAGGTCTTCAGGGCGGCGGTAGATGCAGGTGCCACGACGATAAACGTGCCTGACACCGTGGGAGTTGCAATCCCTTCATCGATGGGTGCCCTGATCTCGGCCATAAGCGCTGAAGTGAAATGCCCGATCGATGTGCACTGCCACAATGACTTTTCAATGGCTGTTGCAAACTCGGTGTCGGCTGTTGAGGCGGGGGCATCACAGGTGCAGGTAACCGTCAACGGTATCGGTGAGAGGGCCGGGAACGCGGACTTTGCATCGACAGTTATGTCCCTTGAATCGATATTAGGCCTGAATACTGGTGTAAAAACTGAAAACCTCGTGAAAGTATCGCGTATGGTTTCGAGGTACTCGGGTATATCGGTACTGCCTGTTCATCCGGTTGTTGGCGACAATGCCTTTGCGCACGAGAGCGGAATCCATTCTCATGGTGTGATTGCAAATTCCAGCACCTTCGAGCCGGGAATCATGACTCCCGAGATGGTCGGCCACAGGAGGAGGTTGAAGCTCGGCAAGCATGTTGGCAAGCATGCGGTCCGTCAGATGCTCGAACAGGTGGGAATGTCACCTTCGGAGGATGAACTGGATGCTATCGTTGTCAAGATAAAGGATATAGCATCCCGCGGCAAAAAGATCGAGGAGAACGATCTCTATGATATTGCGGATACCGTCTGCGGTACCGGAGTAATGGTAAAGGAGGTTGTGCTGGATGGCTTTGCAGTTATGACCGGAAGCCATGTCCTGCCTTCTGCGACGGTTAAGGCGATAGTCGGCGGCGAGGAGAAGGTATCGTGCATGACCGGCAACGGCTCGGTCGATGCGGCTATGAAGGCTTTAATGGCCCTGGTCCCGATGGAAGTTGTGCTCAAGGACTTCAATGTGGCTGCAATATCCGGCGGAAGCGATGCATTAGGCCATGTGTCGATTGCGGTTGAGGACGAGAACGGGCGTGTGTTTGATGCAGGAGCATCGAATGCGGATATTGTGCTGGCTTCAGTCGAAGCAATGGTCAACGCACTGAATATGGTGTACAGATATGACAAAAACGATAACTGAAAAGATATTTTCCCGTAAATGCGGGTGTGATGTATCGGCTGGGGATATGATGGTTGTGCCCGTGGACGCGGCAATGGTTCATGATATTACAGGGCCGCTTGCCGTTGAAATGTTCTACAGGATGAAGGGCGAAAAGGTCTTTGATCCTGAGAAGATCATCATGCTCTTTGATCACCAGGTCCCGGCCGACTCGATCACCGCGGCTGAGAATCATATCATGATGAGGAAGTTTGCAAAGGAGCAGGGCATCCATAATTATGATATTAAGGAGGGCATCTGCCACCAGGTAGCACTTGAGACCGGAAAGATCATGCCCGGTGATATTGTGGTGGGTGTGGATTCACACACCTGTACTTACGGGGCAGTCGGTGCTTTTTCAACCGGAATAGGCTCGACTGATATGGGTTTTGTTCTCCGGTTCGGGTCGCTCTACTTCAGAATTCCCGAGAGTATTCGTGTTGAAGCCGAAGGGAGATTCGCCTCCCGTGTCGGCCCGAAAGACCTCATTATGAAGACCATCGGGGATGTCGGTGCTGACGGTGCGACATATCGTGCGGCCGAGTTTATGGGTGGGGCGTTTGAGGATATGGAGATTCCCGGCAGGATGACCTGTTGCAATATGGCGATAGAGATGGGCGGAAAGGCAGGCATTGTTCCGCCTGACGAGAAGACGAAGGCGTGGCTCTCGCAGTGGGGCGATGTTAATGCGGGGGATTTCGACCTGAAACCCGACGAGGGTGCCGCATATGCAGGAAAGGTGGAATATGATGTTGGCGATCTCGTCCCGCAGGTGGCAGTCCCGCATAATGTTGACAATGTGGTTGATGTCGATGAGGTCGAGGGAACCCGCCTCGACCAGGTATTCATCGGCTCCTGCACCAATGGGAGGTATGAGGATTTTGTGGAGGCCGCAGAGGTGCTTGGCGACCGGAAGTTCTCCGATGATGTCAGGGTAATCGCGATCCCGGCATCGAAGACAGAATACCTGAAATGTCTGAGAGGTGGGATTATCGAGAAGTTCGTCGAGGCCGGGGCCCTATTTGAGGCTCCCTGCTGCGGACCATGTATGGGCGGGGCATTCGGACTTATCGGGGTAGAAGAGGTCTCACTTTCGACATCAAACCGTAACTTCCGCGGCAGGCAGGGCAGCACCAAAGGAGAGGTTTACCTCTGTTCGCCTGCAACGGCCGCCGCAAGTGCGATCACCGGTGTGATAACCGACCCGAGAGAGGTGTGATTATGAAAATCTGGAAGTTTGGAGACGATATCGATACGGACGCGATAATACCTGGAAGGTTTTTGACAATATACGATCCCAAAGAGCTTGCGTCGCACGCTTTCGAGGGAACCCGCGACGAATTTTCAAAGGATGCGTCTGCAGGGGATGTGATTGTCGGCGGAAGGAACTTCGGGTGCGGCTCATCGAGAGAGCATGCTCCGATTGCTCTTAAGGGTGCGGGAATAGAGATGGTCATTGCAAAGTCCTTTGCAAGGATATTTTACAGGAACTGCATAAACACCGGGTTTCTGCCTGTTGTATGCCCGGAGGCGGATAAGATTTCGGAAGAGGATATAATAACTCCCCACCTTGATGAGGGTTACCTGGATGTCTCGGGAAAGAAGTACATAACTGAGCCTGTCCCTGAATTTTTATCAAAAATAGTTGAGGCAGGTGGCCTTGTTGAATATGCAAGATCGATGGATGAGGTTGAGACATGTATAAAGTAGCCTCGATAGGTGGAGACGGTATCGGACCTGAGATCGTCGCGACAGGAATAAAGGTCCTCGATGCCGCAGGGGAGAAGTTTGGGTTTGATATAGACTGGACGGATTACGATATCGGTGCTGAGAGATACCTGAAGACGGGCGAGCTAGTATCCGAGGATGAATTAAAGGAGCTCTCCGGATTTCCGGCGATCTACTTTGGTGCAATCGGTGATGAAAGGGTAAAGCCCGGAGTACTGGAGAAGGGCATCCTGCTTGCTCTCAGGTTCTACTTTGACCAGTACGTAAACCTCCGGCCGATCAAACTCCTGAAAGGGGTTGAAACTCCGCTTGCAAACAAGAAGCCGGAGGATATCGATTTCGTAGTCGTCCGCGAGAACACCGAGGACTTCTATGTCGGAATAGGTGGTCGGGTTAAATCCGGAAAACAGAGGGATGAGCTCTCCGTTATCCGTGACCTCTACAATGTAAAGTTTGGAGTTGATGTTGAGACCGATGCCGATGAGATTGCATACCAGATCGGAGTTTTAAGCAGGCAGGGTTCAAAACGCGTGATGGAGTATGCATTCGACCTTGCACAATCGCGCGATAAGAGGCTGACATCGGTCGACAAGGCAAATGTGCTGACAGACGTCTATGGCCTTTGGCGTGAAGTCTTTGAGGAAACCGCGAAGGACTACCCTGATGTTGCGACCGAATACAACTTCGTCGATGCAGTTACTATGTGGTTTGTCAAAAATCCTGAGTGGTTCGATGTCGTCGTCACCCCGAATATGTTCGGGGATATCATAACCGATCTCGGTGCCATGATCCAGGGCGGACTCGGCCTTGCACCCGGTGGAAACATTAACCCTAAGGGAACATCTATGTTTGAGCCGATCCACGGTTCTGCACCTAAATACAAGGGCAAAAACGTGGCGAATCCGCTTGCAACGATCTGGGCCGGGGCCCTCCTTCTAGATACGCTTGGGGAGAAGGAGGCTGCAGACGCGATCGTTTCATCGATCGAGAATTCGATTACGAGCGGAGCCGTTACCCGTGATATGGGAGGTTCGATGAGCACTTCCGGTGTCGGCGACTGGATTGCGAATGACGTCCTGAAAGGCTGAGTCTATAAATTAGGGTAATCTGATTTAACTTCAATTTTTAATTTTTTTATTCGATTTATTGAACGATCACTCAATATAATGAATATATCAGGCCTGAATTAGATTAGAGCCCTTTTGTAAAAGTACGGTTCATGATGTTATGAAAATTACCGGGAAAAAGTTGTTTTCGCAGGATTTTATTTACCAAATCCTTTTATGTGTCTGTTCTTCAGGGCGCTCAAGGATCTCGTAGCCTGTTTCAAACTCTCTTTCTGCCTCGCCCAGGAACTGGTCTACTCTCTGGCGCCTTTGAGCCCATTCGTTCTCACTTGCCTGTTCGATCATCTCGATCTCTACTGCCGCCTGGCTCTTAAAACTCTCGAGCTTTTCGAACCATTCCTCCAGTTCCCTGCATCTCTCGTCCGAGCAGACCGTCATCCTCTTCCTGATGTCCTTCTCCATTCCGTTGATACTCTTAAAACGGTTTTCTGCCTGCTCGACAAACTGTCTCTGGGCAGGAGTTAGTTCCCTGCCACCCTCTGCAACTGCCATTATTCTAACCTCCTGTTATTGAATGGCGGGAAATCTGGCATAATGATATTTATATTTTATTGAGGGGTTCTGTTCTATAATGTGAATCTCCTTTTCCGGCGACAGATGGAATAAACGGCAATTGATATGCCGTAGAAGATTGAACTATTTTTATGGAGAAGAGCGGAGTATTCATGACCGGTGATCATTGCCCTTTGCAGTATATGATATCAGGGGAAGGGCCGTCTGTCATTCTTGTTCATGGGTATGGCATGACTATGGCAGAGTGGCCCTCACGCATGATCAACGGACTTTCACGCTCTTTCTCGGTGATTAGATTCAACCTCCGGGGCGTAGCCGGCGAATCTGATTCTGAATTACCATTTACCATCCCTCTCGCAGCCGAAGATCTCTATGAACTAGTTACTGCTGTTGAAGCAGAGGCGGTAAATATTATTGGATATTCTATGGGGGGCATGATCACACAGGAGTTCGCAATACATCACCCCGAACTCACAGGAAAAATCGTGCTCATCAGTACGCACTGCGGCGGGGCGGAGGCAGCCCCTCCTGAACAGTGGGTCCTTGATGAGATGGCCTCCACGCCAGACAAAATCGATGAATACATCCAGCGGGCCGGAAGACTGCTTCTCACTGAAAAATGGCGGAGAGAGCATCCCGACCCCATGAGCTGGTTTCCGGATTATGGGGAGCCGACAAACCAGAAGGCTGTAACCGGACAATACGAAGCAATGTCATCATGGGAAGGGACATTCTCCAGGCTTGATCATATAATCTCATCGGCTCTTGTTATATCGGGTGATGAGGATATTGTTGTGCCGCCCTTAAATGCTTCCATTCTTGCCTCCGGAATGCCTGATGCACGCCACATTATCATGAAAAACGGTGGCCATGGAGCTATATTCCAGTATCCTGAGGATATGGCAGACATCATCAGGTTTTTTTTTGAAGAGGAGTAAATTCTTCAATTTGACCTTCCTGGGAAAAATTATAATTATCTATGGGATTCTCATTGCCTGAGGAACTCATTCCAGTTTTGGATTAATTATCCTTTCTTCGATTCGTGAATATCGCGTGCAACCTTGCTGATCCCTTTCCATTTATTGCGTTCAAGTCTTTTAAGTCCAATCTCCGCCTTTTCATGTTGGAATTCAAGCTCCTTTGAGAGCCTTAGGTAACTCTCAAGGCGCTCCTTTGGGAGAACTCCTTCCTCAACCGCCCGCCGGACTGCACAGTCTGGTTCATTTTCATGCCTGCAGTCCGAAAACCTGCAGCCTGCGGCCAGTTCCCGGATCTCGGGAAAAGTCTCGTATATCCCGGAGCCCGAAGTGCCAACCCCCACTTCTCTAAGGCCGGGATTGTCGATAACGAGCGCCCCTTTTTCGAGTATGAACAGCTGCCTGACTGTGGTTGTGTGACGGCCCTTTCCATCGTAACCCCTTATATCTCCGGCGGACTGGACTGCCTGGTTCAGGAGGGCGTTTATAAGTGTGGATTTGCCTACCCCGGAGGACCCGATGAGGGCGACTGTTGTGCCGGGTGTGAGATATGGATCTAGCTGTGATAATCCGGAGTGCGTAAGAGCGCTTATGGAGATAACCGGTATTCCCGGCGCCGCTTTTGACAGGGATTTGGTATATGTGTGAATATCTTCGGCAAGATCGGCCTTGTTGATTACTATCACGGGTTTTGCACCGGATGCATGGGCGACGGAGAGATACCGCTCTATTCTCCGGGGATTTAATTCGGGTCCGATAGCGGTTACAATGAAAACAGCATCGATATTTGATGCTATCACCTGGTCTTTTCCGTCCTTTCCGGGAACACCCCGGGTAAAAACCGACTTCCTGGGAAGTATATCAACTATCGTGTATGCACCCGGCTGTGGAAGCAGAACAACAAAATCACCTGTCGCCGGGATGCGGCCGATACGATGGAGCGCTCCGGAGAGGCCCGCCTGGATCTGCCCTGATGCAGTCATTACGTCAAATACAGTCCTCTGCCGGCTCGAGACTCTTCCCGGAATATAGGAGCTTCCGTATTTCTCAAACGCCGAATCAAAAGATTCGTCCCATCCCAGGTCTTTAATATCGTATTGCGTCATTGATTTACATCACTCCTGATTAGTCATTTATAATCTCTATTTTATACAGAATATTGGCTCTAAAAGCATAAAGAGTTGCAATATGCCAGGTATGTGTGGATTGATATTCTTCAGGAAAAGAGTTTTTAACGGGCGATATTCTAATAACCGCAAAAACAATCTCTATACAGTAATCAATGAATCCTGAAAGAGCTCCTGCCCTGCCTTTTGATATATTAAATGTGTATTTCGGCAGTATCTATGATCCTACAATGCATCTCTGTTTCCGGCTTGACGGGCTAATCGAAGAGGAGAGGCTCAGGTCTGCATTCATGCTTGCACTTGAATCCGACCCTTATCTTTCGTCCTGCTATGTGGAGAAGGAAGGGATGGCATACTGGGAAAAGATTCCACGTAACAGGCTGGATTCAGCATTTTCATTTCACAATATAAATGAAGGCGATTCTGCTCCCCCGGATGTTCCACCCGGAAGTGTGGATGTGTATTCCGGTCCCTGTGCTGCTGTGGCTGTTTACCGGATGGCCGGCCGGGGGGATGTTTTGACTGTAAGCGTCCATCACGGCTGCTGTGATGCACGGGGACTTTTGGATCTTTCATCGTATGTCTTCTCAATATACTGCAGGCTCGGGGAAGATGGGAGTTATATCCCGGAGTTTAAGGGATGGTACGACCGGGATGCAAAGAAGATCCTTAACCGGTTCTCCGCAGAGGAGGTTGAGGCAGAGGCCGGGAAAGAAGCCAGGATAACCGACCGGTGGGTATTCCCCTTTGAATACCGGGGACGGGGGACACCCAGGTACGTGTTGAGGGAATTCCCGGAAGAGAGATTGGTAAAAACAAAGGAATTTGGGAAGAAGCACGAGGCGACAGTAAATGATGTCCTGATTGCTGCAAATATCCTTGCCTTAATGGAGGTCAGGGACGATCCATCGGACAGGAATGCCTTAAGGGGAGTCCTCACATCCGCGGATATGAGGCGCCATCTGCCGGAAAATCCGGATTATTCAGTCGAGAATCTATCGATTGCATACATGGTGGAGATCTCACTGGAGGAGGGAGTTGGTATGGAAGAAGCCGTACCGAAAGTAGCAGCGATAACCCGCGATAAGAAATCCGGTGCATTTGGCCTCTTTGATGTCCAGTTATATGAGAGTCTCTATGAACAGGGGCTGGATTCGATCAGGAATTTCTTTAAGTTAATTCATTCCGGTTATGATACGACCTCGCTCAAAAATCCAGTGTTTTCAAACATTGGGATCATCGATGAGCGGAGATATGATCCCGGGCAGGGAAAAGGCCGGGAAAAACTGAATGTAGAGTCTGCCTTGTTTCTCCCGGTGATCTGCCGGCCGTTGGGTTTTCTGCTTAGTGCATCTACATGGAGAGGATCTTTAAGCATCCAGTGTGGATATGAGGAAGGACCATATTCGGTTGAGACGGTTGAGAGGTTTCTAGACTGCATTGATGCACTTCTCCCGTGAATTGGAATCTTGTAATTATATCTGTTCTTCACACCAAGACTTATCCGGATGTGCAAACGCGAAAGAGTAAGTCTCCTGGTTGAGGGCCTTTACGGGCCTGATAAGACTGAAAGGGCAAAATGTATGGAAGGGCTTGTCAAATGCGGTAAGCCTGCGGTCCTTCCTTTAATATATCTACTTGATGATGGTTCGTGGGTTATAAGATACAGGGCGGCAGAAGCACTTGGCCTGATCGGTGATGAGAGGGCTGTAACGGCGCTTACTGCATCGCTGAAAGACGATAAGGATCATGTCCGCTATATGGCAGCAAAGAGTCTTGGAATGTTTGGCAAAAAAGAGTCATCGATATCTCTTCTCCCGTTGCTGAGGGATGAGAATGAATATGTAAGAAAGATTGTTGCCGTGTCACTTGGCTCAATCGGGTCGTCTTCAAGTGCAAAATCCGCTCTTGCAGCGGCAATTATCTGTGAAACTGATCCTGCCGCCCTCGAAGCTATGAAGAACGCTATTGAAAAGATGGTATAAAAAAGGGATTACATTATGGCCGGGCAGGTTCCGGCCTGAAATATGTTTTTTGAAGAAAAGATATTATTTTGAGAGAAGATTCTTTAAAGGCTCCATTCCCTCAAAAGATGTTGAATCAAGTGTTATCGGAGTCACCGAAACCCTGCCGTTTGCAACGGCGTTGACGTCGGTTCCTTCTTCTGCTTCTTCATAAAGGGGTCCGTTGATCCAGTAATAGGGTTTTCCACGCGGGTCAAGGCGCTTTTCAACTCCTGTCTCAAAGAGTTTCTCGGCAAGCCTTGTTATTTCGGTTCCTCCGGTCACTGTCTTTGGAATATTTACATTAATGAGATCCATATTTTCAGGAAATCCTTTTTCAAATATATTCCCGCAGATCTCTTTCACCATCTCCTTGGAGTCGTCGAAGCTGTGGCCGAAATAGGATGGGTCGTCGAATTTATCTCCCTGGTCTTCGACCTGAAGTGAGAAGGCGACTGAAGGGAAGTTGTGATTGGCAGCCTCAAGCGCGGCACCTACCGTTCCTGAGGTCATTATCGATTCAAAAGAGAGGTTTTCGCCAATATTTATGCCGGAGACTACAAGGTCGGGCTGTATTCCAAGTGCATATATTCCAATTATTACCGAATCCGTCGGTTTCCCGCCGACCGAATAGGCCTGAACACCGTTTATATTGATCTTCGTTGCCCTAATCGGTTCGAAGATGGATATTGAACGGCCGACCGCACTCTGCTGGGTAGAGGGGGCCACGACAGAAACGTCTGCAATTGGGATTAGCGCCTCGTATGCCGCCCACAGGCCGGCTGAGGTAACTCCGTCATCATTTGTAAGCAGGACTCTGGGTTTCATTTTTAATTTATTATGTTTGTGAGGATAAAAGAGAATTGTCCTGATCAACTGGTGTCCGGAATCCGAAATAACTCGGCAAGTTCATTTTTCTTAAATTTGGGAAAGATTATATGTGAATCAGATTAATATTTTTTAATTCCGGAGGATTATCTATGTCTGTATCAAATACCAAATATCTGTTAATTTTTGCCTTTTTTTTGGCACTTCTTGTTATTCCCTGTATATCTGCTGCCGGGACTGTCCAATATCTGCAATCAGGTGAGGATATGTCCTCAAACCGGCTAATTTTAAGTGATTTTTCAATAACATCTGAAAGGGATGAGATATATCCCGGGGATACTCTTGAATTATATTCTGTCATAACATCAGACGCATTTTACCCTATGCTAATCAGCCTTCCCGACGGTCTTCATTTTGAGGCGGTTGCTCCCGGTGGTGATGAGGTTAAGGCGGGAGGGTCATATATCGGGGAGTTTCTCAATCCCGGTGATTCGCTAATAATGAAGGCTAGAATGAAAGTTGACAAGCCAGGCCTCTGGAAGATTTGGCCTGCATATAATGCCCAGAATAATAAAGGGATTGTTCAGTACAACCCGGAGGAATGGGGAGCTGCAGAAATATTCATAGATGAGAAATACATACCTATGCCGGACCTCACAATTATTGAGGCCGGAGTGGCAGGCACCGGGGAAAATGGTCTTGAAAAGAAATTTTATTATGTCGTTGAAAACACAGGACCTCTCGGAGCCAGTGCCTCTGTTAGTAAAATCCTTATAAATAACGAAGAACCGGGGGTCGAGAATCCGGTAGGGATGATTCCTTCCGGGGAATCCCAAAAGGCTTTTTTTACGCTTGGGAATATCTCAAAAGGCGATAAAATTACAATAATCCTCGACGGGCCGAATGCGATCGGGGAACTGGAGGAGGACAACAATGAATGGTCTTTTGCTGTCAATCTCCAGAATGACGTTGCCAAAACATCAGGTACTGGTTCAGGGGCAGAGATTTCCGAAGGTCCCGGGAAAGAAGTAGTTGAATCCGGAAATGTTGTTTACTGTCCTGCAACAACAGCAGTATGCTGTGATGTAACGGTTCAGTTCATTGTCCTGGGTGTCCTCTCAGTTCTTATGAGTGTATTCTCATTTGCACTTGGGTACTATTATTGCCAGACGAAGAAATGCGAGAATGAAATTGGCTGGATGTACTCGAAACTGAAGAGGATGGATATTGAGAAGATTACTGATAAATCTATACCTGCAGAAGAGGTCCCCATAAGTGAGGAGATTTCTGAGGTTGAAGAGGTCCTGAAAGGAAAATCTGAAGAAAAACCAGGGAAAGAAGAAGATCAGATCGTTAAGGCTGAACCTGAAGAAAAATCTGATGATAAGAAAAACAGTGATGAGCCAGTTGTAGAGGAGCAGGCGGAATCTTCAGGTGAAAAAAAACAGGAAGGGCCAAAAAACGCTGAAGGCGGTTCACCCGGGGACATAAAGGAATAATTTATTTTTTCTCTAAAAAATCACTGAATTTCAATCCTCATATTTTATCAAAAATCAGGGATAATCTACCTTCAGGAATTATTATGAAGGAGCCCGCCGGTTTGAGAACAGTTGCATCACTGACCCTGTTGTTAATATTCATTCTTCTTATATTATCTGTATTATTTTTTGGACCCGTATTTGATGTTGAAACGAGTGGAAATGAAAAGATTCATGAATATTCAGGTGACCTGAGAGTCCTGACAACTCCGGATATCCACAGTCACATCTTCCCGATGAGCGACAATGACACGGGATCAAGAATCGGGCGAATCGGTACACTCGCCGATACTCTTGGGGAAGAGAATGAAGATACGCTTTATCTCTTCGCGGGCGATCTCGGCGAAGGTGGATTTTATCATATGTACTCGGGAATACCTGAGGTGAAGGCTTATTATATGGCAGGGGTCGACGCCGCTGTTCTGGGTAACCACGCGTTTGACTTTGGAGTTTCGCTTCTTAAATTGTGGGTCACAAATGCTTCATATCCTGTATTATGTGCAAATGTCGATTTTGAGGACGCTATTCTGAATGAAACGGTAAAGGACTATGTTATTCTTGATGCCGGCGATGCAAAGGTAGGTGTGTTTGGAATAATCACTCCACAGCTCGGAAAGGTGGTAACAATTCCTGAAGGAGTAGTTCTTTATGGAAATACCTCCGTAATTGCGGAATCTGCTATAAAAGAACTTGAAGACAAGGGTGTCGATGTGATTATAGCACTCACACACCAGTATGGTGATGAGGATGCCGGACTTGCCGAATCGGTTTCAGGTATTGATCTCATAATCGGGGGTCACGATCATCTTGTCTGGAACAAAACGGTTACAGCTCCCGACGGGGGAAAGACTCTGATCGTTCATGCCGGGAAATACGGCGAGGAAACAGATTCTGTTTGCCTTAAAATTGAAGATGGGGTCGTTAAAGAAACATCCATAGAGCGGTACGAAATAAATGAGGATCTACTGGACGAAAACCGGATTACATCATTTATCATCCCTTATTACGAGAATTACACTGCCAGCCTCTCTGAACCTGTCGGGGAAACCCTCATACCGCTTGATGCTACATATGAAGATCTCCGGACGGGTGAGACAAATGCAGGCGACCTTGTTACCGATACGGTCCGGGAAAATGTGCCTGGTGTCGATATTGCACTCATAAATTCGGGTTCTATCCGCGGGGACTGCACGATTCCTGCCGGGGAAATTTCATATCTTACGCTTGAGACCCTTCTTCCATTTGAGAATATTATCGTGACGATTCAGATGACCGGAAAGGAGGTTAAGGATACTCTTGAACGTTCAGCATCAGCGATTGTTGTTCACGGTGATGATGTTGGGAGTGAGGAAAGGATTGCATCGGGAGGCTTCCTGCAGGTTTCCGGCATCAGGTTTGAGATCAATACAAGCGAGGAATCATTCTCTGCTGATTTTGACACAAATACTTTAATCTCGGAGGGAAACCGGATCGGGAATCTTACTGTTGTAACTTCGGAGAGGTTTGTTCCTATTGATCCCGGTGCGGTCTATATTGTTGCCGTAAATGATTACCTGGCCGGCGGAGGCGATGGTTATACTAATATAAAGGCGATCGCCGATGACAAAAAATGGAATACCGAGATCAATTTAATCAATCTTCTTTCAGGTGCAATTGAGAAAGATTCCCCTATATCACCTGAGACAGACGGGAGAATACGATTTTTGTAACCTGGGATCTCAATTTTTATTCAATAATAGGCTCTGTAGAAATCCTTCTCTCAAACCGGTTTTGCTAAAATCCCGGATATGATCATGAGATGATCCATATCTCTTTTTTGTAATAG
>JAFGKW010000037.1 GCA_016928355.1 Methanomicrobiaceae archaeon | reverse complement strand
GGCGTTTTTCTTGAAATGGCCATTTTCAGGCCGTTTCTTACACACCACTTCAGCCTTACAATGTTATCAGTCGCGACATATAAAGGTTGTTGAAAAATCTCACAGCCACCTGCAAATATCAACAAATATTCGAAAAAAATTTGATCATTTCCGGTATTTTTAGGGCAAATCTCACAAACGCGCAATTGACCCAGAGGATCAAACATCACAGAAGTTGCCCAGATTACAAAAATCGCAACTAAAAAAGTTTAATCATTAAAAGCTTCAGCCTGCCAGCGGGTAAGATAAATCTCCCCAAAGAATTCCTCCTGCTTCAGAATTATCCTTCTCTCCAACATAAGATACAAAAGCGGAATGTAAATTGTCCGTACATCCCTCCCAAGCCTCTGGCAGATATCCGATAAAGAAACATTCCCGGCTTCAGCCTCCATATCTTCAAAACAGGAGAATATAGTTTCAGCAATATCCTCAAAGTCCTCCTCATGAGCAACATTGACGATATCATCAGCCTCAAAGAAGAAAGCGGGCTCAGGAGATTTTCGTCTCTGCCTCCTCCTTTGCATCTTCTCTGCAGTCTTCAACTCCTTGATAAGCTCAAAAAGGGTGACCGGCCTCTTCCTCTGCTTTTTCCTCTTTATCCTCCTTTGGATCTCCCTCTCAAGGCGATCTATAGGCTCTGCAAATGCCCCGAATGAATATTCGTCATCATCATCAAAACCATATTCATCCTCAAAATAATTGCCCTCTGTGTCCGGTTCAGAGACTTCCGGCTCATCCAGGTACTCAGACTTCATCCTGAGCAGAGTGGATGCAAAAAAAAGAGTCCGCCCGGAGATCCTGAGGTCAAGTTTCTGCATCCTCTCAAGTTCGGACAAAAAACGGTCAGTGACCTCCACGATATCTATGTTCCAGGGGTCTATCTCTCCGGATTCTGCCATCCGGACCAGAATTTCGACAGGCTCCTCATCCATTATTCTTTACACCGGTGACGTATGTTGATTTGTCCGGCCGGATAGTAACTCCGATTATCCTGTCAGCCCGCTCGACTGTGGGTTTTCTCAGTGAAACACAGATTGTCTGAGCATTCGCCGAAAGTTCGCCGATCATCTTTGATACACGCTCGACATTTGAGCCGTCAAGCATCATATCCACCTCATCGAGAGCATAGAAAGGTGCCGGCAGATACTGCTGAATTGAAAAGATAAACGCAAGCGTGGTCAGGGATTTCTCTCCGCCCGAAAGTGCCGAGAGAAGATGGACCTTCTTGTCCCTCGGCTGGACCGCAAATGTCATTCCACCGGAGAAGGGATCTTCCTCATTTTCGAGAACAAGGTTGCCCGAACCCTCGGTAAGCCGTGCAAATATCTTCCTGAAGTTCGTGTCTATTGCACTATAGGCCTCCATAAAGGAATCGAACTTCAACTTCTCAAAATGCTCAATCCGCTCGATAATCTTGGTCCTTTCATTCGAGAGCACTGCCTTCTTTCCGGACCTCTCCTCAACCCTGCCGGCGACGCGATCATACTCCTCAATTGCCAGCATATTGACTGCGCCTATCTTCCGCAGAGCGGTTTCGGACTCATCCAGCCCTTCCTCAATCTCCTTTAAGGAAAGATCCGTCTCAAAGCTGCCTGATACTTCAGTCAGCTCTTCAATTGTCTGTAAAACCTCCTGCTCCTTCTCTCCGAGAGAATTTATCTGCAGGCCCTTCCTCTCAGCCTCTGCTTCATAAGTTATGACGATCTTCTCAACTTCCAGAATATTGTCGTTAAGTGCATCCCTTTTCTCATGGAGGGCATTTAGCTCCTCAGAAAAGTTCACCCTCTTGTCTTCAAGATCCTCGATAATCTCTTTATTTTCTTCAATCGCCTGACGCGAAGCAGATATCTCCTCTTCAAATGAGTTTATTCCGCTTTCGAGTTTCTCCCTGTCAAGATCCATCTCCTCCACACGCTTCTGGAAATGCTGCCTCTCTCTCTGGAGATCAGCAATGTCCGAATCTTTGTTCCTGAGACGCCGGCCGGCCTCCTCGTGCCGCCGTTTCAGCTGCTCATAACTTTCTGTCAGAGCAGGAAGGTCGGTATCGTCATGCCTCTTCCTGAGCTGGTCGTATTCATCCTGAATCTGTTGAATCTCATTTGACAGGTTCTGAATTGAATCCTCAATTTCAGCAAGCTTCTCCCCGGCCTGACCGACCTCCCCCATTATCTCCTCCTGCCGCCTCAAAACACCGTTCCTTTCATCATTCAGGTTTTCTACCATTCTGCTGTATTCTTCGCCAAGCATTCTGAAACGGGACATCTGCTCGTCAAGGCCGGACCTTTTAGCCCTGATCTCTTCCACTTCCGAAGTGTATCTTTCAACAGCAGAGGAAAGATCGTTTTCATGAAGACGGAGTTCAGATATCCGGGCAACCAGCTTTTTTATCTCCTCATCAGCGGCAACACCAAAACCAGATATCCTTTTCTGCTGCGACCCGCCGGTCATTGCACCCGCCTTCTCCACAAGGTCACCCTCCAGGGTCACCATACGGTATCTTCCAGTCAGCTTCCTTGCCGTATCAAGCTTGTCAACAACAACAGTGTTTCCAAAGACATGGCGGAAGACAACATCATAACGGGAATCATATTCCAGGAGGTTTACTGCATAGTCGATTGCATTCTTATCCAAAGGCGGATAATTTTCAGGCGCCCTGAGCTTATTCATGGGTAAAAATGTCATCCTGCCAAGACGGTTCTCTTTTAAAAACCGGATTGCATCCGCTGCAACACCGTCATTTTCAACGACAACATTGCGGAGTCTGCCCCCGGCTGCAATATCAAGAGCAGTTGCATACTCTGCAGGAGCCTTCCCAAGCTGTGCAACAGTGCCCAAAACCCCGTCCATTCCCAAAACAGCATCAAGTGCGTTTCCGCCGGGACCGCCCGATGCCTGCTGCTGGGCCTCAAGCCGCATAAGATCCCTCTCAAGGCCCCGGACCTCGTTCCGCAGTTTTTCAAGGCCGGCACGATTTTCAAAAAGAGCAACCTCAGATTTAGACAGGCCTGTATCGACGGCCTTCTTTTCATCCTCAAGCCTCTTTAGCTGAGACCTGTAATCGGCACACAGAGAATATTTTTCGGCATATTCCTCATCGATCTGAGCAATTCTTGAAGACAGTCGTTCCTTCTCATCCGTACGCATCCTGCTCTTTTCGATAAGAACATCCTGCTGGTTTAGTAATTCCGACCTCCCGCCCTTCTTCTTATCAAGCCGGTCCATCAGTTCAAAGAGCTTCTCCTTGGCACCTTTTATCGCGCTGCTCTCTTTCTGAAGTTTCCCCTCAACATCCTCAAGGTCTGCTTTCAGGCCTGAAACCTCCATAGAGAGGTTCGACCTGTCAACAGACATTCCCCTAAGGCTTTCGCTGCATTCCTGAACCCTGGATTCAGCCCTCTTTTTGTCCATGAAGACACGTTGCACAGACTCCCTGTTGGATTCGATATTCTGCCGGAGGCGAACAATAGTCTGTTCTGCAAGAGATATTCTCCCCTTTGCAGACTCTATCTCAGAGAGAAGTTCAAGGTACTCCTTTCCACTCTTTTCATTGATCTCCTTTTCAAGTTCCTGGACGCTGTTGTGAAGGACTTCGATCTTTTCCTCCTCTGTAATCTTTTTTGAGGTGATTTTTTCAATCTCATCTTTTTGGGAGATGATTAATTCCCTAATTGCATTGAGCTCGTTTTTCTTTTCCTTAAGCTTTGCAAAAGAGTGGCATGTACGGAAATATTCAAGTTTCTCACTCCATTCACGATATTTGACAGCCTGAGCCCTCTCTTTTTCAAGATCCTTAAGCCTTCTCTCAAGCTCTGCCAAAAGAAGCTCCTCTCTCTCGATCCTCTCCCTTACAATTTCAAGCTCGGATAATGCCTGATCCCTCTTCTTGTCGAATTCGGCAACGCCGGCGATCTCATCTATGATCTTTCTCCTCTCTGTATCGCTCATCTCGGTAATCCGGGTGATATCCCCCTGCATTACGACATTATAACCCTCGGATTTTATCCCGTGCCTGGAGAGATAATCGACAATATCCCCCTGTTTACATCCCCGATCATTGAGATAATTATAACTGTAATAGCCATGGGGAGTCCTTTTTATTCTTCTGCGGATCTTTGTGCCGTCGGAAAAAGAGATAGATACCTCCGCAGTATTCTTTCCGGAATTGAGATTAATAAGATCTGTCAGCTTTTCCGCCCTCAGACCTCTTGCGCTGGATAATGCAAGGCAAAATAGGATACTGTCTATTATATTGCTTTTCCCGGAGCCGTTTGGGCCGGAAATTACAGTAAAACCTTCATAAAAAGGCATTTTTGTCTTTTTCCCAAAAGACTTGAAGTTATCTATCTCAAGCTCGGTAATATACAAAGACTGCTACTCCTCAGAGGACTGTTAATTGTCTGTCAGTTTGGTATGGATTACTTGTTTTTCCTTTTGATCTCTATTGAATCATCATCATCAGCAAAGATCAGAGGTTTCCTTTCACGCGGATCACCTCTCCTCGCGGCAGGTCTGCCGGTCCTGTGATCTGCAACAATCATCTCCTCACCTGACTGAATTTCAGGCTTCATCGTACCGTCAGGCTGGATAATGAGCGTTTCCTTTGAAGAGTCCTTAGTATTTGATTCAGCAACAGCTGTGGAAGCAGCCTTCCTTTCTGCAGCCGCAGAGGGGGAGACAACAGGAGGATATCTCCCTGATTCTTTGGATTCCCTCGGGACCCTCTTAGGTACCGGAACTGCACCATCATCAAGAGACTTTGATATCTTCTGCATACATGCCTTGATATCAAGCATCTCCTGCATAAGCCCTTTTAAAAGACCATCCAGCTCATTTACCCGCCTTTCAACACCCTTTATTCTCTCCTCATTAACAGGATTTTGTTTATTATATTCGTGTATACTGTCTCTAAGCATCTGAACTTCCCGCTCCTTCTCCTCAAGCACGTGCTCAAGATCCCTGACTTTTGCATCCGAATTCATATCTGACATCTGGAATTCCCCGGGTTATATGAAAGGTAATCTTATAACTTTAATAATATTTGGCATAAAAGAATTTATATTTTCATTATTAATGCCTGAAAAACAGTTTCATAACTACTTTTCTGATGTAAATTACCTGAAAGCCCATTCATAACCCGGTCCATGGATCCACCTGCACCAAAAATACAGTCAGGATTACAGGATCATATAGAAACAATATATCTTTTTAAAACCAAAACTTTTGCATATGTCTTATCTGGCAGAATTTGATCCGGAAATATTTGATTTGATTGAAAAAGAAAGACTGCGCCAGACAAATGGTCTTGAGCTTATTGCATCTGAAAATGTTGTCAGCAAGGCCGTTCTTGAAGCTGTAGGCTCAATAATGACCAATAAATACGCTGAGGGCTATCCTGGCAAGAGATACTACGGTGGCTGTGAATTCCACGATATGGTCGAAGACCTGGCAAGAGACAGACTTTGCAGGCTCTTTGGTGCAGACCATGCGAATGTCCAGGCAGTCTCAGGAAGCCAGGCAAATCAGGCGGTCTATTTCGCTTTCATGCAGCACAATGATCTTATGATGAGCCAGGACCTCTCCCAGGGAGGTCACCTGTCACACGGGTCACCTGTAAATATTACAGGAAAATGGTACAGTGTTTCACATTACGGTGTCGACAAGGAGACAGAAACTCTCGACTACGCGCAGATTGCAGAACAGGCAAGAAAGGAGAAGCCCAAAATGATCGTCTGCGGTGCAAGCGCTTACCCCAGAGAGATCGATTTTAAGGCATTCAAAGAAATAGCCGAAGAGGTCGGAGCATACTGTATGGCAGATGTAGCTCATATCGCAGGACTCATTGCCGGAGGTGTCCACCAGAACTCGGTAGGGGTTGTAGATATTACAACCACAACGACACACAAAACACTCCGTGGACCAAGAGGAGGCGCGATCATGTGCGGCGAGGAATACGCGAAAGATATTGACCGGTCGGTCTTCCCCGGCATGCAGGGAGGACCCCTTATGCATGTAATCGCAGGAAAGGCAGTCTGCTTCAAAGAAGCACTTCAGCCTTCATTTAAGGAATATGCAAAGCAGGTTGTCAAAAATTCACAGGCAATGGCTGAAGTCCTTATCGAGGAAGGGCTAGATCTCGTCTCGGGCGGAACGGACAATCACCTGATCCTCCTGGACCTGACAAACCTCAGCACAAACGGCGACCACCTCACAGGACTTGAAGCTGAAAACTATCTCGGAGAGGCAGGTATCACAGTCAACAAGAACACCATCCCAAGAGAAAAACTCAGCCCCTTCGTAACATCCGGTCTTCGCATAGGCACCCCTGCAGTTACCTCAAGAGGAATGAAAGAAGAGGAGATGAAACAGATAGGACACTGGATTGCAAGAGTGCTCAAGGAAGTATGCAAAGACAAGAACTCAAAGACCGCAATCAGCGAGGTAAAAGAGGAAGTCGAAGCCTTCGCCTCAAAATACACATTATACCCTGAAGTAGCATGATATTAAACGGAAAAGAACTCTCGGAAAAACGACTTGAGCTGGTAAAAAAAGAGATTGATAGTTCAGGACTTAAACCCTGCCTTGCAACAGTGATTGTCGGTGATGACCCCGCTTCACAGCTCTATGTCAGGATGAAGCACAATGCATGTGAAAAAGTAGGGATCATATCAGCAGGAATTGAACTTCCCAGGAATTCAACTACTGAAGAGATCATAAGCGCAGTGGAAAAACTCAACAATGACCCTTCGATACACGGGATTCTCGTCCAGCTTCCCCTTCCCAAAGGAATCGATACAGAAGCAGTCATAGAGGCGGTTATTCCCGAAAAAGACGTAGACGGGTTTCACCCCCTGAACAACGGCCGCCTCTTCAGCGGAAGACCGGATTTTATCCCATGTACTCCGGGAGGTATCATGACACTCCTGAAAGAGTATGATATAGATCCTGCAGGAAAGAAAGCGGTTGTCATAGGAAGATCGGTAGATGTCGGAAGACCAATGGCCGCACTCCTGATTAACGCTGATGCAACAGTTACAGTCTGCCATTCCAGAACACGAAATCTCGCTGAAGAGACCAAAAACGCAGACATTCTTGTGTGCGCTATAGGAAAGGCAAAATTTGTCGGAGCTGGTATGGTTAAAGAGGGCGCAGTCGTAATCGACGTCGGCACTAACAGGGATGATGAGGGAAAACTCTGCGGCGATGTTGACTTTGAGAAGGTCGAACCTCTCGCGTCTGCCATAACTCCGGTCCCCGGAGGAGTAGGCCCTATGACGATAGCGACCCTCATGGAAAACACACTGGAATCGGCCAGAAGGCATGCCAAACTGTAAAATAGATAAAATAACCGTCGGCGGGAACAATCCTGTCAGTCTTATGGGTGTTGTCAACTGCAGCCCAGAATCTTTTTTTTCCGGATCATATACCCGTCCCGAAGGAGTATATGAAAAAGCGGCATCACTCATAGAAGATGGGGCAGATATAATCGACATCGGTGCAAGAAGTACCGCGCCGCTTTCAGCACCAATCACGGTAGCTGAGGAGACTGAGAGGATGAAGACCGCATTATCCGAATTTTCAGGGAGCGGGATCCCGGTATCCGTCGATACAATGTACCCGGAAGTGCTCGAGATGTGCATAAGATATGATATCAGCTGCATCAACGACATTCACGGTCTTGCAAATGAGAAATTTGCAAAGATTGCCGGGGATTCGGGACTCCCTGCAATATTGATGGCGACATACCTGGAACCGGGTGACCCGGTAGGATTTGATGCAGTCCGTGATGCACTAAATGTGGTATCAGGTCGCGCAGAAAAGCATGGAATCGAAGATATAATCCTTGATCCCGCTGTAGGCAGGTGGACTCCTGCGAGGACCAGTGAAAACGACTGGGAGATCTGCAGGCGCTTTAAAGAACTCAAAATTACGGGGCGTCCGTTACTTGCCGCTGTTTCAAGGAAGACATTCATAGGAGAGCTCGTAAATGCACCTCCTGAAGGAAGACTTGCAGGAACACTTGCCGTTACATACAGTCTTCTTGTTTCCGGTGCCTCAATGATCAGGGCACATGACATAAGCGAGACCAGAAACCTAATTGATGTATTCGCGAAATTAAATTATTAAATGGGTCATTCATTCGAAGTTTTTGGAATAAAAACAGGTTTGATCTCCCCGGGAGACGACATCTCCACAATTATTTTCGAGAATTCCATACAGAGCGGAGGAATATTTGACGGGGACATCATCGTAATCGCCGAAAGTGCACTTGCAACAGCCGAAGGAAGAGTATTCAGGCTTGATGATATTGTTCCTTCAAAAGAAGCAAAAGATTATGCAGAAAAATTTGGCATGAGCCCTGCACTTGCACAGATAGTTATTGACGAGAGCGACAGCATCATCGGAGGAATCCCGGGATTTCTCCTCTGTATGAAGAACGAAACACTTCTCCCGAATGCAGGGATTGACGGTTCCAACGCTCCCGACGGCACTGTGGTTGCCCTTCCCAAAAATCCCGATGCAAGCGCAGCTATGATACAAAAAGAGATCAGGAAACTCACCGGCGTAGGGACAGGAGTGATAATTGCAGATTCAAGGACACATGCAATGCGTCTCGGATGCTCAGGCGTTGCAATCGGATGCTATGGCATAACATCGGTGACAGACGAACGCGGAAAAAAGGACCTCTTTGGAAGAGAACTTGAGGTTACACAGCTTGCAGTCGCTGACAATATTGCATCAGCAGCAGAACTGGTTATGGGGGAAGCCGATGAGTGCACACCTGTTGCGGTGATAAGGGGACTGGATATTGAAATCAACGATGAATCAGGGATTCACTCGATAGAACCCTCAGAGTGCCTCTTCATGGGAGTCGCGCTCAATTCCTACCCTTCCCTTTTTCACGGAAAGACTGATACCAAGTGATTCCATGTAGGCGCGGCTTTCTCCATTCCCGTGCAGAAGGATCTCGACAAGATCCTCCTTTTCATCAATATCTGTAGACATCCTGAATGTATCGATGACCTCGACACTGAGGCCGGCTTTCTCTGCAATATTCATATGGTCCAGAAAGCTTGTACCGTAAAAATCCACACTGAAACGGGAAGGATCACGTATGAAGATGCTGTTCGTTCCCCCGCCCCTTCCGGGGACTATCGCACAGTCTGATTTGGTACTGATAATCGATTCAATGTTTTCTATTGTAACAAGAGGAATATCTGACATTATAATCAAAACAGGTTCATTAATCTCAGAAAGAAACTCATTTAAAGCCTCGTTTAAACCAAGGTCCATGACAACGGTTTCTGCACCTTCAATAGAAAATTCTTCTGTCGAAATAATTATTGTTCTGCAGCCAGCCCCGGATGTCGTTTTGACTACATCGCTGAGCATCATGACGGCAAATTTCTCCCGCTCTTCCGGGTCAAGTACACATGAAAGCCTGGTTTTGGGATTTTTAGGCCTGAATGGAATTACGGCTAGAACCATTATAAAAATCGTTGTTTTTTATTAGATAAATACGTGCATGAAACGGATGCCCGGAAGATTCCGGACTTAGTCCTTAGCATAGAAGAGATAACAGTGGCAGTTGCCTTCCTTCTCAATCTCATCCCTGTGGAATATGCAGGGACATATAATTTCTTTATCCTTCTCTTTATCCCCTGATCTTATCCTGCACGGACAGTATCTCTCACCGAATTTGATCTTGTTCCTTGCAAGGCCCTTTAGAACAGCATTTCTCTGGCGCTCATCCTCGTTCAGCTTATAATCGTTCTCTTCTGCGTATGACTCGGCCCAGCCAATTATTTCCTCAGAAAGCTCTTCAAATTCTTCCTTTGGTATCTCTTTTTTAGACATTGTCCCACCTCATGTTTTTTCACAATGATTCCAGATAAGCTATCATGGAATCAAAAATTTTCTTCCCGTCAGTCGACCCAAGGATCTCTTCAGCAGCCCTCTCGGGATGAGGCATCATAGCAAGTACATTGCCCTTATCCCCGAGAATTCCTGTGATATTGCCGGTTGCACCATTAGGATTTGCTTCAGGTGTGACATTCCCGGATTCGTCACAGAACTTAAAGGCAATCCGGCACTCATTTTCAAGCCGCCGGATAGTCTCATCATCTGCCACATAGCGGCCTTCCTTGTGTGCAATGGGAATCCTGATAACCTCTCCCTCTTCATAGAGAGATGTAAACGGAGATGAATTGTTTTCTACCCTGAGACAGACATCTTCGCAGATGAATTTTGGATATTCGTTTATTGTGAAGACCCCGGGAACCAGTTCACTCTCTGCAGCGATCTGGGCACCGTTGCATATTCCAATAACAAGACCTCCGGCTCCTGCATGCCGGATTACATCCTTCATTATAGGAGTTCTGGTAGCTATTGCACCTGCACGAAGATAATCACCGTAGCTGAACCCGCCGGGGATCAGAATTGCATCATACTTCCGGGAAAGACCCTCCTTGTACCAAACTGGATCGGTATCAACCCCGCACACGTCCTGAAGCACATGTACTGCATCAAGGTCACAGTTGCTCCCTCCGAACCGGATAACGGCAAACCTCATATTGTTATACCCCTGAAACCTCTATGTCGTAACTATGGATTACTGGATTTGCAAGTAGACGATCGCACATCTCCTGGCCCTTCTGCCTTGCAGAATTCTCATCAGATTCATCGACATCAAGATAAAAAACCCTTGCAGTGCCAAGGGAGTCTACATCAAATCCGAGATTGTTCAATGCATGTTTAATTGCAAGCGCTTCGGGATCAAGCATCCCTTTTTTTAATGATATAGTAATTTTCAAGCTGAATTTCATGGACTCACCTTACATTCTGTCTCTTCCACTCTTCAATTTTTTCAACCACGCGGCCGTATGCGGACATTACGTCACCTTTCCCAAACCTGTAAACATCCTTGTCAAAAGACTCTCCGGTCTCCTTGTCCCAAAGGCGCATAGAGTCCATGCTAATCTCATCACCAAGAACAATCTCTCCGTCAAGTCTGCCGAATTCAATCTTAAAATCGACTAATAAAAGACCCAGTTTATCGAAAAATTCAAAGAGAATTTCATTGATCTTAAGTGTCATTTCGCGGACCTGTCCGAGTTCCTCCGGAGTCAGGATTCCAAGGGCATAAATAATATCATCACATATGGGAGGATCGCCGCGTTCATCATTCTTGTAATCAGTTATGATCAGCGGCGGGTCCAGAACCTGCCCCTCTTCAAACGGGAATTTCTTTACGAGTGATCCTGCAGCCCTGTTCCTCCCCACAAACTCAAGGGGGATCATCTCAAGTTTTGAGACCACCATGGACCTTTCATCGCCCATTCGTATGAAATGGGTCTTAATCCCATTCTCCTCAAGCATGCTGAAAAAGAAGGCTGAAACCCCCACATTTAAAATACCTTTGCCTGAGAAACAGTCCTTTTTTTCACCGTTGAATGCAGTAATATCGTCCCTGAAGACAGCTACCAGTTCATCAGGATTCTCTGTTCCGTAGATGGACTTTGCCTTCCCTTCATAAAGCAGTTCATTTTTCGCCATGTTAGTTATGCCCTGAATTATTGTTGCTCATTTCTCTTTCTGATATCATCATTAAGTTTTTCAATGATGCACTTAAGACTGTCAGGATACCAGCCCCTGTCGATATACCTCTGGTAGATGCAGAGCCTCTCTCTCAGCCTTTTCCCCCCTGCAACGGACTTTAGTTCATCGATCTCCGGCCAGGGATGTTCGGGGTTCACGTAATCGATCGTGACAGGAGATACTCCCCCGAGATCGTCAACACCACATCCAATGAAATAGCTCGCATCTGCCAGATTCGGAGGGATCTGGACTGAAATATCATCAGGGAGTGTCTCCCTGGCCGAAGATATTGCCGAACAGAACTCATTCCTGCCGACTGTAGGATAATCCTTCATATCAGTGCCATCCTTGGGACAGAAGTTCTGCACAATAACCTCCTGAATATGGCCATAGCGCCTGTGGAGATCAGCAATGACCTGAAATGACTCTTTACGGTCTTCAGCGGTCTCTCCGATCCCGACAAGGATTCCGGTGGTAAAAGGTATCTTCAGTTTCCCGGCATTCTCCATAGTCTCAATCCTGACCTCAGGCTTCTTCCCGGGACAGTTCCTGTGGGCCGGGATATCAGCCGTCGTTTCAAGCATAAGACCCATGCTGGCATTGACCTCTCTTAATCTTTCAAGTTCGTTATAGTCGAGGATACCTGCATTCGTGTGGGGGAGAATTCCTGACAATATCGAGTACTCACACATCGCATGACAATAATCGAGAATGGAGGAATAGCCGGTTTTTTTAATATGCTCCGGAAAACCCTTCTCCTCTTCCGGTTTTTCACCGAAGGTAAACAGGGCCTCGGTACAACCTGCCATGACCCCCGCCCGAATGATATTTTTTACCTCAGAAGGTGGCATAATACAGTCTTCACCTACGGGAGTCCGGAATATACAATAGCCGCACCTGTTTCTGCATACATTGGTCAGGGGTAAGAAGACATTGCGTGAGTAGGTGATCTCCCCGGGCTGCATAAATAATATTCAACCTGAATCTTTTTCAACCAATCGGAAAAAGTGAATTTGTGTTTCTCCTAAAACCAGCTGTCAAGTGTCTTTTGTCCGCCTTTTACCCCGATTCTTTCAAGAACCGAGTTAACCCTGTCTTCCGAGAAATCGTGCCTGCTGCAAAGGTATGAGATGACCCCTTCACGGTCAACATGTGACCAGGAAAGTGAGTAATCCGTAACCACCGGGGGACTCAGGAAGAAATCCTTTACAGGCTGTGGATCAAAACCCGGATCTTTCTCACCGAGGGCCTCGATAAATTTACCGGATTTAACTATCTTAAGTGCGGTCTTTGCACCGACCCCTTTTACACCGCTGTTGAAATCGGTGCCCACAAGTATCCCGATCTCGACTAGTTCCTCCCGGGTGATACCTTTCCCTTCCAGAACATCCGAGAGCAGTATCTCTTCCGGACTGACGGTTATGGTTCTCCCCCGTACCTTCCTCTTCCTGCTTACAGTAAGGTTGCGGACCAGCCTCGGTGCGCCGAATAAAAGGGAGTCGTAATCCTGAGAAATTGAATAGCGTACATCACCGTTCATCACCATATATGCCGCCTGCGCCTCACCTTCACTTTCTGCATCGATGCACGGGACACCCATATACCCAAGCAGTTCCTTCGCTCCGGAAATTATAGTTTCATCGACTTTTGTTGCCGCCCTTGCATGCCTGAATGCAGATGCGGTGTCTCCAACCGCCACTGCCTGCCTGTAGGCGGTTTCGGCTACGGCTTTTCTTTCCCTCCGCACCTCAAGTGTCTCCGATTTAAAATCCGGGGGAGCGCCGTCAAAAACAAATACGGGTTTTATATCGTTTTCAAGAAAGCTTATCACGCGGAAGAATATCCCGGACAGGTGTGATGTTACCCTTCCCTCCCGGTCCATAAGCGGGGTCCCGTCGGGCTGGCGTATTGTTGTCAGAAACTGATATAGCGCATTATTCCCATCGACTGCCGCAGGACCGCGGAGTTCCCCCCACTCAACAGGTGTTTTATAATCCGAGATAAGATCCCTTATTGCCACGCCCATAAAAATTCACTAAAAAAGATTTGAGGTTATTCAGCGATAAACCCGCCGGGAAAGGGAACTTACTGTGGCTTCAACGTCCCCGACCATCCTGTCACATTTCTCATCAATATTCCGGGAAATTTCATCAAGATTCATGCGCATAGTCATTTCTCTTGCATTTATGGCTTTTTCAAGGCTTTCAAGCCTCTTGCAGAGGGAAAGTATCAGACCTGCAAGAGAGATCATCATCAGACCTGTTGATACCGCAACAATCCAGTCCTGCCATAACCTGATTACCATGACGAGTGTGGATATGACAAGGATGATTGCTAAAATAATATCCTTTGTTCTTTCTCTTTCATCCATGCTTTTAGATAATTACAGAGAATTAATTAATCTAACTGTCTATATTTATTAAGAATAATATCCCCGTTGGAGAAAAAATAGTGGTTTTTTTCCCAAAAGAGAGGATAAATGGCTGAATTAAGATGAATTTAAAAGAAAATCTGCCTCTTCTCGGCATGTTTATCATGATGGTTGTTGTTCAGCTGGGTGCAATTTTAATTACACCCTCAATGAACGACGCAGGATATGCGACATTTGAAGATCCGGCTGCTTTTGAGAATATATTATATTTTTTTATAATCCTCCTCACATTTACCGGAATTATGCTCCTGCTCATCAAATTTGGATTTAAGCGCATTCTTGGATATATAATAGGATTCTCGATATTTCTGGTATTTGTATATATTTTTGCTGCAATTATCAGCATTTTTATTGAATCAGAGTTATTATCAGCCATTTTGGTCATAGCCCTGTCTGCCGGAGCAATTGCACTGCTGTACAAATATCCCGAATGGTATGTCATCGATATACTAGGAGTTCTCATATGTGCCGGTGCCGCGTCCATCTTCGGCATTTCACTCGAGATATTCCCTGTGATTATTCTTCTAATCCTGCTTGCAGCATACGATGCTATATCGGTATACAAGACAAAACACATGATCTCTCTTGCAGAGGGCGTAATAAAATCCAAATCACCCATTCTTGTTGTAATCCCGAAATCCAGAGACTACTCCTATATTAAGGACGATATGAATATAGGGGACAAAAAAGAAGAGAGAGGCGCATTCATTATGGGTATGGGGGATCTGATTATGCCCACAATCCTGGTAGTGTCATCATATGTCTTTATCAGCACACCGGAATCGCCCCTTTCAATACTTCCGACAGCAGGTGCAATGGTTGGATCTCTTGCAGGCCTCACAGTTCTGCTCTGGTTCGTGCTGAAGGGCAGACCACAGGCCGGCCTTCCGACACTCAACGGGGGCGCAATACTTGGATTCCTTATCGGATGTCTTGCCGCCGGGACTTGGGGCTGGATTCCCTTTCTTTAAGTATCATTTTCATGACATCCGAAACCCCTTCTCTTGTACTTGTTGACATGTTGGGATAACCTTCAAGTTCAAGGACATCGGATTTGTTGACTACGACAATCAACGGAGTATCCTCAATAATCGACCTGAGATTTTCCAGCAGCCCAAACTGTTCACCTACAGAATAACCACAGGTCTCACTTGCATCTACCATGAAAAGAATGAGATCAGAAACATTTTTTATCGCTGTTACAGCCTGGTTCTCCACATCGTTCCTCTTTTCATGAGGGCGATCCAGAATACCCGGGGTATCAACAATCTGTATTCTCTCTCTTCCAACAGGATGATGTCCAACCATAATCCGTTTTGTTGTGAAGGCATATCCTGCAATCTCAGGTTTTGCCGAGGATACAAGAGCGATAAATGAGGATTTACCTACGTTGGGATATCCTGCAACAACAACTGTGAACTCCTCCTCCCGGATGTCAGGAAGTTTGCGGAGAATATTGCGCGTTTCATTCAGGTACCTAAGATCGGAATCGACCTGATAGAGAATTGATGCTATCCTGGCGGTTGCCTGTTTTCTAAGTTCGGCAGTGTCCTCCTCGGAGCGCATCCTTCTTGCATATGTTCTTCCCACCACCCGAGACTGTGATGCGGCCCACTGTATTGCCCCGAGAGATTTTCTTATTTTGTCGACACTGAGCAGTATATTCACGATATCCATGTAAAACGGGGAGATATGATCGAAACTCGGAAACTTTGAAACTACGTCATTGAGTTTGTCATAGACAGAGCTGTATACCGAACGTATAAACTCCTCGTTCACATGGTCTTTGTTCCTTTTTAGCTTTTTAGCGGCTGATGCCCTTCCCAGCGACCTGTCAAGTATCTCTTCGGCCGTGGGGACAGTTGGTATTTTTTCGAATTCCACAGAGAATAACCCGAATCTATTTATGTAAACCTATGTGATTAATTTATTATGGAGTTGTCCCTTATCCAGAAGGAGATCCTTATAACTCTAATCACACTTTACCACAGGAAATCTGTGGCAATAAAAGGAGAAGAGATCGCTGAACTACTTAAACGTAACCCCGGAACTGTCAGAAATCAGATGCAGGCCTTAAAGGCCCTCGGCCTCGTCGAAGGTGTCCCGGGTCCGAAAGGTGGTTACACTCCCTCCTCATCGGCATATAATGAACTGAATCTTCTGGATTATGAAAAGGGAACTGATGTCCCGCTGCAGGTCAACGGAGTCTACTCAAGTAGCGTCAATGTAGCAGAGATTGACTTTACCACTTTGTGCCACCCGGATCTGTGCCATGCCGTTATAAGACTCATAGGTAGCGTTAAAAACTTCAATATCGGTGATGATATTGCACTGGGGCCGACACCTGTAAATAAACTCCTTGTAAAAGGCGAAGTCTACGGCAAAGACGAGGTGAACAGGTCCCTCCTGATATCAATATCAGAGATGATATCACTTCCAAAGAAACAGATCAGCCACTACATGAGCAGTCCGGTCCATACAATGGACAGGAAAGATACATTCAGGGATGCAATCGCTCTCTTCAGCCGGCACCATATACATGGAGCCCCGGTAATGGAAGGAGAGTTACTTGCAGGTATAGTGACGCTTTCCGACATTGCACACGGCCTTAACAGAGGAGACAATATAAATACACCAGTAGAGAAGATAATGACCAAAGAAGTCGTTATTGCCCCGCCGGACATTAATCTCTTTGAGGTAATTGGCAGGTTTAAAAAGGAGGAGATTGGCAGAATCATCATTGTAGAAGAAGATAAACCAATAGGAATCCTTACACAATCGGACATCCTCAAAGTCTTCCCTTCTCCATGATCATTCCTCATTATCAAAAGGCAGACAGATCTGAGAGAGATAATTATCCATTTTGCAATTTTTTAAGATAATTTAAATAGTATTATTACACTATTTTTTTTAATATGAAAAATGTATTTTCCCGAAATCTTTCAAAAAAGCAGGTGATGAGCACAGACGGAATGGTTATTGGAACAATCAGAAATATCATGATCGATCTTGACACAGGGAATGTCGAGAGTCTCGTCGTAAGACCGGAACAGGGCTTTGATACTGGAGGCTACAAGGTCGACGGAGAGCGTCTTTTTATTCCTTTTGAGGCAGTCAGGGATATAAAGGATTACATTGTTGTTGACAGATACCTGTCAAAAGAATGAACTGAATATTTCCCTCATTACTTCTGAAAAACCATCCCCATATTTTTTCACACTAACATGATCTGCGGCTTCAACGGCACCGCTCTGACCACCTGCAACAGCAATACCCATCCCTGCAGTCTCCAGCATCTCCTGATCATTGTTCGAATCTCCTACAGCAACAAATTCAGACACAGGTATACCCATCTCCCCGGCAACAAGGCCAAGTGTCGTTCCTTTGTTGACATTCCCGGACTGGATATGTATCGCAAAACCCGAATCAAGGATCTTCACCGGCATTCCTGAGACAATTCTCCGGACCTCATCGGGGTCTACAGTTCTTGCAAAGGCTATATCTGCAAAACGGTACTCGGGACTGTAAAGCTGAAGTGATTCCCCTCTCCTCTCATAATAATTCCTTACTTTCTCATATGCCTCAAGACATACGGCCCTGTCAGAACATATCCTCCTCTCACCTGCATAGGTGATCTTGTACAGGCCGCCGTTCTCGGCAATAATTGTCCCGTCGGTCCCGATCATTTTGCTGAGAAATGTCAGTGAGCATTCGGTGTTTCCGCTTGCAAGAACAACCGGGATCCCGTTGTCAGTCAACGTTCTGATTACAGATACTGAATCAAGATTTATACGCCGCATATTATCTGTTATTGTCCCGTCGATATCGGTTATCAGTGCGCGGGGATGAAAAGAGGGGTTATTGATCATCTATATGATATTATCAGTTATACAGGTTTAAGACCTGCCATCTCAACTGAAAATGCCGCCTCGCCTTCAGGCTGATCAGGACTGTCGACAAGTTTTGCGACACGTTTGCCGCCTTTGCTCTTACGGAGATAAATCCTGAACTTGGAGGCATGCCCGACAATATTCCCACCGGTGGGTTTCGTCGGGTCACCAAAAAATACTGCAGGATTTGACTGAACCTGATTTGTAACAATCACGACTGCATTGAATTCCTTCGCAAGCTTTGCAAGATCATACATGTGTTTGTTGAGTTTCTGCTGCCTGACTGAAAGTGTGCCACGCCCGGCATACTCTGCACGGAAATGAGCCATAAGTGAATCAACCACAATAAGCCGGAGTGGTTTTTCGGTCTCTCTCAGCTCGTTGGCAAGCTCCCGGATAGTATCTACAAGAAGCATCTGGTGATCTGAGGTGTATGCCTCTGCAACGTGAATGTGCTCAAGAAACTCCTCAACAGGGGGAATATCCTCAAGCTCAAGACCCTCAACCATCTGCTTTATCCTCTCGGGACGGAAGGTATTCTCGGTATCAATATATATGACGGATCCGTTCAGACCGCCAACATCCTCGGGGAGCTGGGCGTTTACTGCCATCTGGTGAGCGATTTGACTTTTTCCCGAACCAAACTCACCATAGAACTCGATAATCGACATGGTCTCAAGGCCACCACCCAGGAGACTATCGAATTCAGGAACGAATGTCGTCAGTTTCCGGACTTTTTTCCTTTCCTCAAGAACATCGGTGCCCTTGCGGAATCCCCCGATGTCAGCCATCTTTCTGGCTTCACGAATCATCTTTTTCGCTGTTGATTCCCCGATCTCTGCAGCCTCTGCAAGGTCTGCATATGAAGCGGTTGCTATACCCGCGATAGTACCGTACCCGGCCTCACGTAGTTTGTCTGCTGTTGTCGGCCCGACTCCGGGCAGGTCTTCAATTTCAAGTTCTGTCATTTCCTATACCTCTCGAACTTTCTTGTAAATTCTGCCTGTAGAAGATGTTTCAGGCATCATTTCATACTAATGAATAGCTGAACCGGCTATAAAGATAACATGCCATGCGGCGTGAAAGTAATCATCTTCAGCACCCGGATCTCTTCTTTACTTCCTCAATCTTTGATTTTAGATCAATTGAATCAGGAGCGGGTTCGCTGAATTCCTTCACCTCGATCCTTCCCGAATCATAGAGTACACCATACATTTCAGCTTCCATACAGGCTTTCATCCCTTCTTTCAGCTCTTTTAAGGGACAGGAAACTTCACTGTTGTCAATACTGAAATATCCATTCCGGGGGACAATGAAGCCCCTGATAAATACAGTCTCTCCTCCGGTCTCACTGAACGATACGAACGACTGATATCCTGCATGGATCTCAATATCCGGTAATGAACCCTCATCAGTCCGTTCTCCGGATTTTACCCGTGCTTCTGCAAAGAAAATATCGAGCTTGTCTCCTTTCAGAAAAGGCAGGCAGGCCTGTTCCCCCCAGACCACAATAGTGATTTTTCCGCTCTCATCATACACCTGCAGATTTCTTACATAGGAGATATTCCCTTTGCGGGTTACGAATTCACGAACATCTCCGGGTTCTTCAATTATGACTGAGATTGAACCACTCCACCCTTCATGAATATCAGATATGCCGGACAAGAAACGGCGCTCCACAATCATTTTTTCATCCTGAAATGCAGATACTCCGGAATTTTCATCTGCAGAATAACTTCTCTTCGCCCCTGATGACGGTCTTTCGGATATACCGGTTATGCTGACATTCGCACCGGTCCGGAATCCTTTTGGAGCATCGTTGTTCCAGAACATGACCTCGGCCTCACCAAAATCATCACCAACAATGAGACGGATATACCTGGAAACCTTCTCATCAGCACCCTGAAAGCTGCCTTCACCTGCAAAGGCAAGTATCACTGCATTGAGGGTGACCAGACTGAAAGTCCGCATACCTCTATCACGAAGCTGTATTTCAGGAGGCTTCTCAGGTTTCCGGAGGTCAGCGACATCGATAGTTCCCCTTCGCTTAAGCCTCCCGACAACCTCAAGGACTTCTCCTTCGGAGAACTCTCCAGAAGCAAATGCCTTTTCATCCCAGAGTGTCAGCACGACCTCGCCCGAATCGTCCCCGCAGAGAATACGCGAAACATAACCGTGCCCGCCGTCCGGCCGATCAAACCTTGAGGCTTTTTTCACCTGAATAACCCTGCAAAAAAAAGATACCAGAGTAGGACCTGCCTTAAGATCAGACAACCGGGTGTGGAGCCTCCCGGCATCCGACACCACATCTCTTGCGGCAGACCTCTCTTCAGATTCCTCTCCGGAGGATTCTGTTTTATTCAGGACGAGTCTTTCAAACTCCTCCCAGGAGCAGAGGTCGTCCATCAGGGCATAATGGACTCTCAACTCAAATCATTACTCCCTATTCCTCATGCCAGGGCAGCTTCTGCATCGTATTTATGATATCGATTATGCTCTCCTTCCTGCGCATGGGAGCAGATTTATCGCCCTTCACCATAACTTCAGTACAACGGGGACGGCTGTTGTACTGCGAGGACATTGAATAGCCATACGCACCTGCATCGAGGATTGCGATCAGATCATCATCTACAACACGCGGAAGCTTCCTGTCGGCGGCAAGGATGTCCCCGGTCTCGCATATAGGGCCTGTGACTGTATATGTCTCGGCCTGTTCCTCGTCCGCCCTGTTTGCAACCACCACCTCATGATAGGAATCATACATTGCAGGCCGGAGAAGGAGATTGAATCCGGCATCCACATTGACAAAGTTCTTGTGCGCCTTTTTGACCGAATTCACCTTTGTAAGCAGGACGGTCGTATCGCCGAGGAGATACCTGCCGGGTTCAACCCATAGCTGCGGCTTGATGCCGTGCTTCTCGATACCTTTCAAAAAGACAGGCATCACGGCATTTGCATACTCTTCAGGCGTCGGCATCTTATCCTTCTCGCGGTTGTAAGGGATTCCCAGTCCGCCGCCGATATCGATGAATGCAAGACGGACGCCAAGGTCAGTAATCTTACCTGCTAAATCCACCATGACTTCTGCTGCTTTTGCAAATGGTGCCACATCAAGGATCTGCGAGCCGATATGGCAGTGCATTCCTACAGGCGTTACGTTATCGGATTCAATCGCAGCCTTGTAAGCATCGAGAATCTGCCCGGCGGGAATGCCGAACTTGCTTGTCGCAAGGCCGGTTGCAATCTTCGGGTGGGTCGGAACCTCGAGTGCAGGATTTATCCTGAAGGAGATCTCGACCTCTGCGCCTTTATTCTTGGCAACCTCAGAGAGCTGCCTTAATTCATCAAATGAATCTACAGAGACACGGACGCCCTTATCCACCGCAAGTTCAAGATCCTCTACTGACTTTGAACTGCCGTTGAAGAGAAGCTTTTCAGGAGACATTCCTGCGAGAAGCGCTAAATGAAGTTCTCCGGAAGAGAATACATCCGCACCTGCTCCCAGGCTGGCAAGTACTCTCATTACAGACAGATTTCCATTTGCCTTCGCGGCATAGAGGAGCTGAATGTCCCCGTAATGCTCCCTCAGTGCACTGTTATAGCGAAGGAAATTCTGTCTTATACGCTCCTCATCAGATACGTAGCATGGAGTGCCGTATTGTCCGGCAAGTTCCACCGTATCGTGCTGTCCGATATAAAGATGTCCGTTTTTTATACTCAGGTGGTCAGGCAGTCTCAAAAGTCAATCCTCCTCATTCTTTCCAGGGCCTCATTAATTCTGTCGACATTGCGGGTTATTGCGAATCTGACATAGCCGTCGCCGCTCCTACCAAACCCTGTCCCGGGGGTCACTACAATCCCCGCTTCATTGAGCATTTTCTGGGTAAAGCTCATTGAGTCAGGGACCTTCATCCATACGTAGAAAGTGGCCTTTGGTGCAGTGACATCAAATCCAAGGTCCTTTAATCCTGATACTAAAATATCACGTCTTTCCTGATATACCTTACATGCGTCGGCGACGCACTGTTGGGAAGAGGTGAGCGCTGTGATTGCAGCCCTCTGGATTGCATCAAATGCTCCTGAATCGACATTTGTCTTCACCCTTCCAAGACCGGAGATCAGCTCTTCGCCTCCTGCAGCCATTCCGATTCTCCAGCCGGTCATATTGTAGGTCTTCGAAAGTGAATGCATCTCGATTCCGACTTCCTTTGCACCGTCTGCCTGAAGAAATGAGGGTGCTTTGTAGCCGTCGAATGTTATCTCCGAGTATGCATTGTCATGAACTACTACGATATCGTTCTCCCGGGCAAACTCAACAACCTCACTGAAGAAAGAGAGAGGTGCGGTTGCAGCCGTCGGGTTGTTGGGGTAGCCGAGGAACATCAGTGATGCAGTCTTCAGGACATCTGAAGGAATTGCATCAAGATCCGGGATGAAATCATTCTCTCCGGTAAGAGGCATCTCCCAGACCTTTCCCTCTGCAAAGAGGGTCGAGGTTTTATATACAGGATAGCCGGGATCGGGAACAAGAACATATTCGCCGGGGTTGACAAATGCTTCAGGTACATGGGCAATGCCTTCCTTTGAACCGATTAGTGCGAGCACCTCGGTCTTAGGATCCAGGTCGACCCCGAAACGGGATTTGTACCAGGAAGCAACAGCCTCGCGGTACTCGAGCATTCCTGTATAATCAGGGTAATGGTGAGTAGCGGAATCCCTTGCCGCCTCGCACAGGGAATCAACGATATGAGATGGTGTCGGGAGGTCAGGATCACCGACGCCAAAATCAATGATATCCACGCCTTCTGCCCTCTTTTCGGCCTTTAGTTTGTCTATTTGCGCAAACAGATATGGGGGTAAATTATCAAGACGTTTTGCGTACATTGCGAGAAAAGTTGGCTTTTATGTCTATTAATATCACTGGAGAGACAGGCCGCCAGCACTGGCCGCCAACACAAAATCTTTCATTCCACGTATCTTATGATCTGTTAATCAGATGAACAGATGCGTAAATAAACTCTGCCCGGAAATTATCAACCCGAAGATAACACCCGAAGAAGCCATCAAATATATATTTAAAAAATCGTCTGAAGTGTACGAGATGCCGGAACATTATACAATCAAAGGTGTCAGTATACTCGGGGAAGCTCCATTATATGTAGGATTCCTGAAAAAGAAAAAGGAAATTCTCTTTTATTTTAAAAAGCCCTGTTATAGTACGATGCTGCTTAAGACAAAGGGATCGGATGAGGAGTTTGAAAAGATCAGGACGCAGGGAAGAGCCGTCTCAGGAGCCTGACTGATATGATGAGACTTGATACGACTGATGCCCTGAAGGTTAAAGGAGAAGATGCCTTCAGGATCGCCGACTGTATCGTACCCGAAGACAGGGTAGAGATCTTCCTTAATGACTCATATATCACCACGCAGGTAGCAAATCTGGACAATATTGCCGAACTAGGGGCGGGCTATGTGATCTCCGAAGGTCTCTCTGATCATGTAGATCAGGTCGAAGTAAGAGGAAACAGGGTCTTTGTGTATGGTGCTGACCCGGGTGACATAGTAAAGGAATGCTCCACTTCAGGAGGAACAGATATCGTAAAACCTCCAAATAAGGTCGACTCTGATATCAGAATCTCCGGGGATATGATATTCAGGACGAGCGAAATGATCGTCTCTGATGAGTGGAAAAAAACAGGAGGTGTCCATTGCTCCGTTCTCTTTAAGGAAGGAGAGGTCCTGGCAAAGATGTCCGATATCGGGCGGCACAACACCCTTGACAAGATTATTGGTTTTGCAAAACTGAATGGAATCGATCTGTCGGAATGTTATGTTGGATGCACCGGACGGCAGCCGTCAGGTATGGTATCCAAATGTGCAAACGCAGGAATTCCAATAATAATCTCAAAGGCAGCATCAACTACCGGTGGAATCATGACCGCAAAGATGACCGGAGTCACCCTGATCTGTTTTGCACGGGATGAAAGATTCACGGTGTACTCAAATGAATGGCGGATCTCAGGACTCGGGAATAAATAACTAGACCCCCCTGTGAAAATGCCCTGCAGTGATCTCCCCGATGAATAATCCGGAGATCTCTTTTTTAAGTCTCCCAAGTGCTTTTGATCTTTCTTTGCCTGAAGTCTTGGAGACAGATAAGGCTTCTTTATAGAGGCGGACAATCCTCTCAACAGTTTCGGGGGAGAATAATCTTAGATCAAGTGAGATCCCATCGATCCCTGAAGCCAGAACCTCCGGCAGGCTGTCAATCAGGCAGGTCACGGCGGAGTTGTATACATGAGTTCTCCCGTACCCATCCACTCTTACGGGAAATACCCTCCCGGTGCTGTCGGCAATTCCGTACTCTTTTCCAGGCGAATACCTCTTCCCGACAGATGACTCCGGCAGGTTGTTTTCGGATACCAGAAGCTCTGCCGGGCCGTGGACGCTGTATTCCATTAAAGGCCGCGTTGAAAGGCAACAGGCAAGGCTGCAGAGCCTTTTCAGTTCAGATTGATTCAGCTCGCATGATATAGTCAGGAGGCTGTAATCCCCCGAGAACATCCCGACTGCGAGGTGATTGAATATATTCAGGCCCTGACCTCCATAGAGGAGTATCTCTCCGGAAATCATCTTCACGCCAACTCCGTCTCCAGTATTCTCAACCATAATGCCATCCGGACTGCAATTCCCCATAAGATCAAGAACTGACTTTGCAGTTTTGATAAAGGACGGATCGGTAATCCGGGGCCATTTCCATATAAATTCTGCACTGTATTTTCGTGCAGCCTGAATCCCATCCCTCAATTCCCCGGCATACGTGCCTGAGTCAGCACCAGAAGCAGTCTCCATCTCGTAATAAATCCTGGAGCATCCCCCACGAAGAGCAGCCTCCGCAGAACTGAGACCTGATACATAAGCTGAGACTCCGGGATCAGCCGCTTTATAAGGATTTGCAGCCCCACAGGACTTCATCGAAGATATGAATATGTCAATCTCTTCTCCGGCTGTTTCAGTTTCTTCTTTCCGGGGCATGCATACATCAATCATCTTTCTCTCAATTCCGGCAAAAAAATCCCTTCTGAATTCGTTTAGCAGCGATATCGGAGCGAATAGTCCGCCTTTATAATTCGAAACATAGCCCGCCACATCAAACTGGAGGTTTCCGGTCTTACAAAATATATTCTTCAGGTCATCGGGATCGACAGGTCTGCTCTTTGCCTCCTCCATACTAAAACCGGCTCTCATATTAAAAGACAGTTCGCCGTGAAGAGAAGGGAAAGTCGCTTCTGCAACGGGCGTGGCTTCTTTAAAGCTGATCTTAATCAGGACAGGTATCTTCTTTGCAATCCCTCCGGGAGTGGAGGAGATCTCTTTTGCCGTCTTTGATAATGTAACACTCTTTGTCACATATACACGACTTCCGGGAACTACAGGCTCCCGTACATGAAAGATTAATTCTGATCCGCTTTTCTCTGCATTACCAGGGATGGTAAGACCAAAATCCTCTGCACGCCCTTCCTGCCGGAAAAAGATCCCGTCCCCGGCTTTGGGAACCACCCTCCCGTCAGTTTTGACATATACCTTCTTTTTTGCTTTGTCATAACGGATTACAGTCCCTGCATGAACACCCCGGTTGGCCGGGAAATCAACGGACATTATACCGGAACCCGACTCCCCCGAGATATGCCCCCCTGTAAAACCCCTGTTGAAGGCGAGCATGAGGGAGGTTTCATCATCATCAGAGGGAGACCAATTCCCTGCTGCAATATTGTCCAGAGCCTTCCGGTAGACCGATACTACAGTCGCAACATATTCAGGAGACTTCATCCTGCCTTCAATCTTAAACGAATCTATTCCAAGACCTACAAGGTTTCTCAGGTTTCGGTATGCGCAGAGATCCGCTGGAGACATCATATAACAGGAATCCTGTTTCTCCTTCTTCCGGAGATTTCCTGATTCATCAAACTCTAAAGAAAATATTTCATATTCCTTCCTGCAAGGCTGTGCGCAAAATCCCCGGTTCCCGCTTCTTCCCCCGATCATAGATGAGAGCAGGCACTGCCCGGAATAAGAACAGCAGAGGGCCCCATGGATGAAGACCTCCAGACCGGCGCCCTCTGACCCCCTGACGTTTTTTATTGCGGCAATATCCTCCGCAGCCATCTCCCTTGAAAGAACAACTCTTGAAATTCCGTTCTTTGCAGCCCAAAGAACACCTTCAGGATTATGGATTGTCATCTGGGTGGAGGCATGCAGTTTCAGACCGGGAAGAAGTATTGAGGCAGCGGATAGTATCCCAAAGTCCTGTAAAAGCACAGCATCGACACCGGTCGCAAAAAGAGAATGCAATTCATTCACGGAGTCAGGGATCTCATCATCATGGATCAGGGTATTGTGTGTAACATATACCCTGACATTGCGGGAATGGCAGTACTCAACGGCCTCCCTTAGTTCATCTCCCGAAAAATTGGATGCCAGATTTCTCGCACCGAATTTGCGGGTCCCGAGATAGACCGCATCCGCTCCGGCAGAAACCGCCGCCTTAAGCGAATCCATGGATCCTGCAGGAGCCAGAAGTTCAGGAATTTTTTTATTGTTCATGTTCGTAAAAGAGCCTGAAAAGGGCTTATATGCATACCCAGTTGTATGAAATATCATATTATATATACGCAATCATATCAGACGGTTCCAGATTAATATCAAAAAAAGTTTAGATTACTTTATACAACACTTCTATAACTGAAATGGGGCTTCGATAATTCAATGGCGCTTTTTGATCGTAAGGATAACAGGGAAGAAGGCGGATCTGCAAAAGATTCAGAGCTTGGGGAATACATCAAGGGGCTTGGATCTAAAGACTGGAAAAAGAGGCAGGAAGCCGCGATCAGACTAAGCGAAGCCGGAAAACCCGCAATAGTCCCACTCTTAAAAGCCCTGAATGATGACAACTCTCTTATCCAGACAGGGGCAGCTGAAATTCTGGGTACATATGGGGAACCGGCGCTCCCGACACTAATGAAACTTCTCATTACAGGTAAAGAGAGGGTTCGTGACGGGGCTGCGCGTGCAATCGGTCAAAACGGAGAAAAAGCGATAAAACCACTTAAAGAAGCCCTGAAAGATAAAAATTATAAAGCCCGGAGAGGCGCAGCACTTGCACTGGGGTACCTGGACTACCTTGGCGATGAGGTGACGCAACTTCTTATTCAGGCTCTTGAAGACAAAAATCCCGAAGTCAGCAGACAGGCAGCCAAATCACTCTCAAATATGAAATGGAAGCCGTCAACAATGAGACAGGCGGCATTATTCTATTACGGGCTTGAGGATTATGAAAATCTCAGTAAGACAGGAAAAGAGGCAGTTTTTGCGTTATCAGGAGACCTGAAGAATCCAGATCCGAAGATCAGGAAAAAGATTGCTACTGTCCTTAAAAAAATAAAATCGGATGAGATCCTAAAACCCCTTGTCACCCTCTTAAAAGATAATGACGCAGGCGTAAGGCTCTCGGCTGTCGAAGCCGGAGGCGAGATCAATGACCCGAGACTTCTGCCATATCTTGTAAAGGCTCTTGATGATGAGGATTCATATATACGGGTAGAGGCTGCATGGTCACTTGAAAGAACAGGCTGGAAACCTGCAAACAGTGAAGAAAAGGCAAAGTACCTGATGGTAAAGGAGAGATGGACAGATCTTGTCCAGATGAGGGATAAAGCAATCCCTACCCTTATAAAAGGACTTTCCGACCAGAACCCGGGAATCAGGTTAAAATGCACCGAGGTGCTGAGGGCCATGGGCAGTATCGGGTATGCCGCAATAAACGACGCCATGAAGAGTGAGGATGCTCTCACAAAGAAAGCTGCAATTGAGGCTGCAGCGAAGATCAAGGAGAAGGATTTACAGAGTGCGGATAAGAAAAAGACACCGCAGATAAAGGGGACAAAAGACGAATCCATAGAAGAACAGCTGAAGAGACAACAGGCGACAATGCCTTCAAAGGATACCCGAACAGAACAGTTCTGGGTTGCAAAACTGAACGGTTGTGGTGTCGATGGCGAAAGAGCGGAAAGGCTTGCAAAGGCATTCTCTGATCCAAATGATATTGTCAGGTCAGCTGCGGTTGAAAATCTGAAGCAGAACGGGACCGCAGCAACAGAATGTCTCCTCTATCTTCTTCTGGACAAAAAGGACAGTGTGAGGATTGCTGCCATAGAGTGCCTCGGTGATATAAAAAGCAATAAGGCGGCGCCATATCTCGCAAAAGCACTGAAAGATCAAAACCCAAACATCCGGATGGCCTCCGCCCATTCACTTGGAATGATAAAAGAACCGAAATCGATACCTTCACTGATAAAATGCTTCTCTGATCCAAACGAGGGATTTAGAAAAGAATCGGCGCTTGCAGTCTCAAAGATGGGAAACAGTTCGCTCCCGTATATCAAAAATGCCCTTGAGAGCAGTGATCTGGTGGCAAGGATTACGGCCCTTGAATCCCTGGGCAGGATCACTGACCCGCTTGCAATATCCCTTGCTGTAAGAATGCTCAATGACAGTGAATATGATGTCAGAAATTGTGCTGTATTAACCCTGCGCAGCATGAGTGACCAGATGTTCAATTCCCTCATGGATGAAGCACGGCGGATAAGAATCCAGGGCAACGAGATCGAGAAGAACGGAATGATCGTAGTCCTTGCAGGAATAGAAGATCTGATGGCAAAGGAAGTACTTCTTGAGTTTACGGCTGACAATAATGAAAAAGTAAGAAATAAAGCACAGGAATATCTTGGAGAGGTACCCGGGGCTGCTAAAGCCGTAAAGCCTGCAGAAGCAGCTTCTGCAAAGGCTAAAACAAAGGTTGGAAAGCTAATAGAAGAACTCAGAAGCAGCGATACTATGGTCCAGATGCAGGCGGTCGAAAATATTGCAATGCTTGGAGACGAGGCAATCAAACCACTTATCGATTCAATCGATGACAAGAATCCTGAATTTCAGAATCTTGTCGCCGAACTTCTTACCGGAATGGGCGATCCTGCAGTAAAAAGCATGATAAAGGAGCTGAAGGAGGGAAGACCCTCCGTCAAGATCATACTTGCACAAAATCTTGCCAAAATCCCCGAGGAGAGGACTATCGGGGCACTTTGCGACGTATTATACGAAGAGAAAGATCCGATTGTAAGGATGGTTGCTGCAGAATCTCTCGGCTTCATCGGAGATTCAAAGGGGCTTGATGCACTCGTATATGCTGTAATAAATGATGAAAATACGAGAGTTAAAAGTGCCGCTATAGTCTCACTCGGATATTTCAGTGATCCAGAGGCAACAGACACCCTGATCTCGGTTCTCGACTCAAAAGATCATTTCATGTGCAAAAAGGCAGTAGAAGCGCTTAAAAACTCAGGAAGTGAAGCGATACCCTCCCTTCTTGATGCAATGACCTCCGGAAGATACAACAGGACCAACATCGCATATGCGCTTGAAGCATTATCCTGGGTTCCCGAGACAGAGAGGGACATTATCTATTACCTTGTCGCTAAAGAGAGCTGGGATGAGATTGAAAGAATTGGTGAACAGGCAATAGGAGTTCTTGCAGAATTGCTGAATGACCAGGACCCGGAGTCACGAATCAATGCAATTGATATGATTGATAAGATCGGCGGCGGAGACGCCATACAGCCACTGAGTCTTGCTCTTGGAGACTCGAACACTACCGCAAGAAAGAAAGCAGAATATGCTCTGCTCAAAATAGGAAAAGATGCAGTACCCTGCCTGGAAGAGATAGTTGCAAATACAGGCGACCCAAATGTCAGGACATTTGCAATGAAATTACTTAAAAAAATAGCTGAATAAAAAAGGATTTACTCTGCGATCAGCACAAAACGATCATAAATCGGATCGCGGGTGTTTTCGTATGCAGTTACGTCCTTACCCTCATCTTTCAGCCATCCTTCAACTCTTTTGGATTCCTCCTCTGTTGCAACGGATATAAGAGATTTCCTGCCAATTGCAAGGATCTCTTCTGTCATACTCTCCCACATACTGTAATTAAAATTATTAATATCTCCCATCATAAGTGCAATGCAGACATCGGATTCAGGACAAAAAAGCGAGGCTGCCCTTCCGTCAATGCACATTGTCCACCGGGGATCAAGCCTTCCTTTCTGCAGGCCTAAAGAGAGAAGAGAGGCATCAAGGTCAAACGACAGGGTCTCCCTGCCCATTCCTTTCAGTACAGAAGTGGCTACACCGGAACCGCAGCAGAAATCAGTTGCAGTCCTGATATTTCCACATTTACTGCCAAAAACCTCCTCGAGAAGTTCTGTGATAAGATGATCTCTTCCGGGCCTGTTGTCCTCAAGTACGTCAGGGAAATCCTGAATTAAATCCCGGCAGTAATATTCCCTTACCGAGCAGGCATATTCCTCCCTTCTCTCCTGAAATATATCTCCTCCGGATTCCTCGAATTTCTCAATAATACCAATATTCGCATCCCTGAAGAGGTATGAAGATACGAACCATTTCCCTGAATCGTTTAGAGCGAGAGCTATCAGGCCCTCTTTCTCATCTATCAGCAGTTTTGCCTCGTTGGCTGCCATCGTAACCGCCATACCGGTATATCCGTCTTCAAGATGATCCATTAGCGTTGGTTCTATACACTTACATCCGTCTATCTCAAATATCTCCATTATTCTCATTTTTCTCTCCCTATTTTAACACCGCCCGGCGCTACAATAACCCCGTCGAGACGTGATTTTTCATCGATAACCAGATTGTTGCAGGACACGTCCCCCAACACATGTGAATCTCTCTTCATCTCCACATTGCCTCCGGTGCAGGAGACACCGCCATGGACTGAATTCCCCTCCATAATAATAATGTCTTTCTCAGCACTGAGGCTTCCAAATATTGTGCATCCCTCATGAATTGTAATTGTCTTGGCCCTGATATTGCCATGCAGACGACATTCCTTCCCAATCGTCATCTTTCCCGGTGAAGAGAAGATCTCCATATTTAGAATTGAATGGGGAGGAATGACAAGAGGTACCGATTTTTCATTTTCATCCTCTTCTATTAGAGCCTGAAAAAAATCCGAGATATCCTCTTCTTTCTCGAGTCCAAGGAGAGTTATCAGGTAGAGAAGGATATAAGTTATTACGGGCATGGGATTTCTGATGGATATCCACCCTCTTGCTTCAAAACCCTGATCTATCTGAACATTGTCACCCAGGTCGAGATCCCCTTCAACCACAAGTTTTCCGCTGACCCTGACACCCTCACCAAGGAATGCATCACCATTTACATATATATCACCGGTAACTTCAGACCAGTTATCAAGCCTGAGGTCTCCGTCAGAGCTGATATTCCCGTTTATTTTACACAATTCACTGATGAGTATCTCTTCGCCCTTTAAACCATAATCTATTGTACACCTGTCTCCGACAATAATACAGCGTTCAGTTTTCAGTGTATGCTCCTGAAGTTCTGTTTTATCCGGTATTGTACACTGCCAAAGCCATTCCGCCCTTCCCGCATCCATGTTATATAATCCTGATGAAATATTGATCCTGACACATAAAAATATGGGTGTAATATGTGAAATAGAATTTGAGAAAGTTTATACAAGGAAGGGGGAAGATCCCCCTCCCTATTACCCTCCCCCTGAACGCGATATGTCGCAGGAAGGGATGGGCGAGCATCCCTTCCAGCTCCTGTTGTTTTAATGTTATTTGCAGGGAAATGAACAAAAAAAATTAGTTCTCCCGCCGGCCGAGGCTACACGGATGAGTAGCATCCAGGCCGGGCCTATCGCGATGACGCAAGCCCTGGGGTCAGAGCGTGTTCGCGAAGCGAACTGCGTAAGGGTTGCCTGAAGATTAGGAGGATTACTGGATAGCAATACCAACCGGGTTATCATCTTTTGCGGAAGTTTGCGTAGCAAACTGAGCATCGGGCTGCCCCGTAATGGGCTTAAGCCCTGCAAGAGCCCAAATTAAAAAAAAAGGTTATTTAAACATCCAAGCTGCTTTTTCTCACAAACACATCAAAATTCAGACTTCCCGTCTTCCCGTCCCTGAGGAAGTAGTACGGGATTAGCCGGTCAATGTTGTCATAGACTGAGTACCAGTAGCTCTTCTTAAGAGTATATTTGTCATAACCGGGCATCGAGAGATGCTTGCCATCATGGGCGATAATAACATCAAAATCCCCGTTTTTAAGATAAGCAGTGTTATTATTCATCTCAGTCACATAACTGATCTTCCTGCCTTCCTCACTGTAATAGTACCATGCGATAGGCCATCTTTCGTCAAAGTCAACGGCGACACGGTCAGCAGCGTCGATCATTGCAAAGATCTCCCTTAAGTCTTCGGAGTTTTGTACCTGGACAATCGGTTCATTGATATCCGCCGGGGTGAAGGCTACATGCAGGGTCATCACTATCAGGAATATTGATGCGATCACCGGGACCCATCTCTTCCACGTATCAATATAGAAGACAGATACAAATATCATCGGTACCAGCTGGTGAAGAATAAGCCACGGGACCTTCTCGCCAATATATGCATATATTCCAATCGATGCAATCATCCAGAATATGCAGAATCTTGCAAATTCGTTCTTCTTATCAACATGGAGAGGAGATTTTTCCTCCTGCCCGGGTGAATTTTCCTTAACCGCCGCCGTCGCTGTTTCCTGAACTTCTTCACAAATGGCTGCGCCGGTATCGACATCCCCGGGGATGTATCCTTCATACACATCCTCCTCAAAACCATCATCAGGTAGATCTTCCGTAAATTCCGCTTCGACAATGCCTTCAGGATTATCCGCTTTCTTCCGCGGCCTTCGCCCGTCAAGGCAAAACCTATAAACCGAATACATTGCCAGTATGAACACAGGCAGTTCGTAGAGAACTAACAGCAGTATATACACATACGGCGGTCCGCCGAGTCTCTGTTCCTGGTGCATCGAGGTCCAGTGTTCTATCGCATCGATCCACCCGGTAGAAAGCATCTCGGGTACAGCTCCGAATGATGAGTAAAAAATAGCCATAATCCCAAGGGCAATGATAATTGCGCATGCAAGATCACGGATCCACAGACGGGGGAGTTTCCATTTCCCGGTAGAGATAAGATAAAAGAGAAACACCCCGAATATCAGGATGACTATAGGCATATTCTCTTTGCACGACATCCCGAAACCGACAGCCGCTCCCGCGATAAGGGCATAGCGGAGTTTCCCTTTCTCAATATAATACAATGTGGCAATCAGGATTATCAGGGTGAAAAATACCACAAAGATATCGTTTCTCAGGAATCTCGAGAAATACACGAGGTTGGGAGATATTGCAATAAACACTGCAGCAACTATTGACTGTATCCTGTTAAGGTAGCCAAGCCTGTATATTGGATATACAAACAGACAGAGGGTACTTCCGATTATTGCGGGAATAAACCTTGCAGTAAGCTCATTTGCCCCGAACAATGAAAAGAATCCCGCAGTAATGTAATACAGGAAAGGCCCGTGATAAACAGGATCATAACTGTACTGGCCCAGTGTCAGAAGCCTCCAGGCAAACCATGAATGGATAGCCTCGTCGTGATGGAAAAGCTTCAGATCCAGAAACGCAAGCCTGAGCAAAAGGCCTGCCAAAAATATCAGAACAAGAGTCCTCTCAAAAGTGAAAAAACCTTTTAATTGAGAGGTTAATTCTGCGGCTCTCAAATGCCGCCTCCTGTTTAATTCTCGAGAACTATCTCAATGCCGATGTCCTTGGGGACCTGAATGCGCATCAGCTGCCTGAGTGCACGCTCGTCTGCATCGAGATCGATTAGTCTCTTGTGAACACGCATCTGCCAGCGATCCCATGTCGCCGTTCCCTCACCATCAGGACTCTTGCGAATAGGTACAACCAGTTTCTTTGTGGGAAGGGGTACCGGACCTGCCAGGTTTACGCCTGTTCTTTCTGCAATCTCTTTTATACGGTCGCAAACCATTTCGACTTTTTCAAAGTCGGTTCCGGAAAGACGAATTCTTGCTTTTTGCATTTCTGTTCACCAAAAAAAATTTGAGAACCGGATTATCTCATGTCTTTGAGGTCAATGTCTATACACATACCGGCCGCGATTGTTGAACCCATATCACGAATTGCAAACCTTCCAAGCTGTGGAATGTCCTTGAATTTCTCAATGACAAGAGGCTGGACAGGGCGCAGTTTGACGATTGCGGCATCTCCGGCCTTAAGGAATGTTGGGTTCTCCTCCTTTACCTGACCTGTGCGCGGGTCAAGTTTCTTCTGGAGTTCCACAAAGGTACATGCAACCTGTGCTGTGTGGCAGTGGAATACAGGTGTGTATCCGACTGTGATTGCACTTGGGTGCTGCAGAACGACAATCTGTGCTGTGAATTCCTCTGCTACCGACGGAGGTGCTTCCTCAGGACCACAGACATCTCCGCGGCGGATATCATTCTTTCCGATACCACGGACGTTGAAACCAACGTTGTCACCGGGCTTTGCCTCGGCATATTCTTCGTGGTGCATCTCGATTGATTTGACCTCACCAGTCTTGTTTGCAGGCATGAATGAGACTTTCATTCCCTTCTTCATGATACCTGTCTCGATACGTCCTACAGGAACTGTTCCGATACCTGAAATTGAGTATACGTCCTGGATCGGAAGGCGGAACGGAAGATCTACGGGGATCTCAGGTGCCTTAAGTTCATTGAGTGCCTCAAGCAGAATAGGTCCCTTGTACCAGGGTGTGTTTGCCGACTTTGAAGCGATATTGTCGCCTGCGAACGAGGACATTGGAATGAACGGGACTTCAGCGGGGTTGAATCCAACCATCTTGATAAGGTCGCTGACCTGTGCCTTGACCTCTTCATAGCGCTTCTCGTCGTACTTTGATGCATCCATCTTGTTGATACCAACGATAAGCTGGTTGATACCAAGTGTCTTTGAAAGGAAAACGTGCTCCTTTGTCTGCTCCATTGC
>JAFGKW010000036.1 GCA_016928355.1 Methanomicrobiaceae archaeon | reverse complement strand
TAGTGGTAGCAGCCATTCTCAAGGTAGGAATTCACATCGAACTGCCCCTTATCCATCTGGAGACAGGCAACTTTCAGGTTCCGTTCTTGAAAATATTTCTCCAAAAGAAGAGCGGTCGTTGTCTTTCCCTGACCGGGAATCGATGCAAGTATGTAAATTCGTGAAGTTGCTTTGTTATTATTCATAGTGCCCCGTTAATAATTTTATAATTTTTATTAACATTAAATATTATAAAATTCTGATGGTTAAGATTAAATGATAACATCAGACAAAATCATGCAACGATTAAATACGTAAAAGCGATTGAAGATTTTTATTTAATATAATTCATGATTTCAATAAAAATCACAGATACCGGCCCCGAAGCCGGATCTCCTCAACCCTGTCGAAGACCTCGTCAGACTCTTCGAAGGTCTCAGTATATCCCTCGCAGAATTCCTTCCTGAGTTCATCGTGATCGGGGGCAGTACTCTCGAGCGTCTGGAAGAAGACATGGAGATCGACTCCCCTCGATTCGATCTCGGATGAGATGTATGAAAGCCCGAAGTCGATGAGGACGCATCTTCCATCCCTGACAATGAAATTCGACGTCGTGAGATCGCCGTGGATGATTCCTGTGGTATGGAGCTTCCCGACGATCTTTCCAGCATCGTAAACATGATCCTGCGTCAGGTCGAGCTTTAACATCGGCCCGTCGATCATTTCCATGACGATCGAATCGGCGGTGACGTCCCTTATCACCGGTGTCGGAACCCCGCTCCGTCTCGCCTGCGAGATCAGCCTGGCCTCGGCCCTCGTCCTCTCCGCGATGAGACGGGCGTCGAGTGCCGGGTTCCTGTATTTTTTGGATAGGCGGCGCTTGACGACGTCTCCGCCGGACTCGGTCACGACCGCCTCGGCTCCCCTCGCCTGACCGTTCTCGAGGAGGTTCGCTTTTGCATACGGGAGGTCTCCGGTGTCATCTCTCCATTTCACGACCACGTCGTCCGAGCGGTAGCCGGGGATGACAGCCGAATCGGCTATAGCCACGGTCTGCCCGGCTTCGAGCATGATCTTACCCGTAAGGGCGATCATCGCACCGTTGTCGCCGATGTACTTCCTCTCCGGAACGAAGAACTCCGCACCGCGTTCTTCGCACATGCACCGGAGCATCTCCTGAAGGCGTGAGTTCGCACCCACTCCGCCGACAAGGAGCACCTCGTCCTTTCCTGCATGGGCGAGAGCCCTCTCTGTGACCTCGACGCACATCGCAAACGCGGTCTCCTGGAATCCCGCACATATATCCTCAAGCGGTGCGTTACAGTCCTTGGCAGCTGACATCAGGCCGGAGAACGCAAGATCCATCCCCTTGACAGTATACGGGAGCACTAACGGCTCGCCCTCAAGGGCAAGCTTCTCGACGAGAGGACCCCCCGGGTGTGTCAGCCCCCTGCTCCTTGCGAACTTGTCTATCGCATTCCCGATCCCGATATCGAGAGTTTCGCCGAATATCCTGTAACGGGACTTTAAAAACCCAAGGACCTGTGTATTCGCACCGCTCGCGTAGAGGACTATGGGATCGTCGCATCCGCACTGCCACCGGCCAATCTCCACGTGGGCCACACAGTGGTTGACCCCGATAAGCGGGACGTCAAGTGCAAGGGCAAGCGAACGGGCAGCGGTTCCAACGGTCCGGAGACACGGGCCGAGACCCGGCCCCTGCGAGAATGCGACGCCCGAGATCTTCGATAAATCCTGTCCTTCGATAACCTTCGATATGACCTCTTTCATCACAGACGCATGATGCTGTGCAGCCTCGCGGGGATGGATCCCTCCATGCGGCGGGCTATAGGGTCTTGAAAAGAGAGATACAAGATCATCTCCGAAAATAGCGGCACTGAGGTTCCAAGCAGTCCCCTCAATCCCCAGAATGTGCCCGTTGTCAGGCATTTATCTCTTATTTATTAAATTCAGTATATCCACACTTACCGCAGGAGACACGATCCTTGTGCTCTGCCATAAAGACGCCCGGGCCACAGCGCGGGCAGTGCTTCTTTTCTGTAACGGCTTTGTCGTCCTCGACTTTGTAGTAGGTATAGCGCTTTACTCCCATCGCCTACTCCTCCGCCATCTCTTCTGCAGGAGCTTCCTCTTCTTCTTCGGGTGCCTCAGGGACATCCGGGGCGAAAGTGCTGTGCTCCACTACGTGCTCAAGCTCTATTGACTTAAGTGCTTCCGCATCTGTGTATATGCGTGCCTGTGCTCCAATCTCCTGTTTCCCAAACTCTGTTTTCAGCGAACTGAGAACACATAGCTCAGGTTTTACATTACGAAGTGCGCAGAGTTTCCCGAGAATCTCTTTCCTTGAAGGTGTTGCGCCGTCGTATGTAAGGACAAAGTCGAGCTCAGTGCGGTTGAGAAGACTATTTTCTTCTTCTTTTATAAACTCAAAGTCCATCGATATCCCTCAAATATTGTCTGCGTATTTATTTAAAACATAGCTAAACGAACAGGGCAGTAAGTGAAAAGATCAAGAGTCCCGGACCCAAATTCAGACTCTGTCATCCTGCAGAATAAAAATTTAAGAGCCTTTCCAATAGCGGCCTTAAGACACTCCGGGATCCGGAAAAGAAGTTGGGCGCAGTCCTTGTGGCCCACGAAGCGTGAGTAATGTTCTTTTATTCAGATAAAGGGAGGGGATTCTCCCCCCTCCCTATTACCCTCCCCCGATGGCGATTGATCACAGTCAGGTATGGGCGGGCATCCCCTCCCGCTCCGAAAACCTCCTATAGGTTTAATTATAGAAATTCCCGGTTGAGGCAACCGAAGGGCTGCCGGGCTTATCGCAATTGCAAAAGTTTGCATAGCAAACTTAGCCGGGGCTGCCCCGCAGGGGCTTATGCCCTGTTTAAAATAATAAAAATTTATTCCCCGGAATTTTCCGGTTCAAATAGTGAAAAAAGTTCTTCTGCAAGACGAACCGCCTCATCATCAACGATCCTGACGACGACGCCCTCACCCGGCTGTCCATAGAATACCGCCGACCCTGCAGGGAGCATTCTCACAAGCGGAATTACGGCTAGATCCTCTTCTCCTTTTACAAAAACAAGCGATGGACTCTCCTTTAAAGCAAGCATAAGAATATCAATGAGCTCATGAGTGATCATCCCGGCAGGATTCTCCACCTCAAATCTTGCTGAAGGAAGGTGCGGAGTCATTTTGCATGGCTCACGCATCGTAATCCCATCGATGACTGCCATCTCAGGAATTATACCACTTCTGACAAGGTTGTAAGTGACAACATCGCCTACTGCGAAAACGGGTGCATCTCCGGCATACTCGAGCGCAGCCCGGATGTCGGTAAAGAGCCTCCCGAAAGGCTCCCTAAATCTGTCCCTGTGCCGTTCGGGAAGATACCAGTTCATCTCAGCGAACTTTAAGGGCGTACCTGCCAGGCATGTCGATATTCATCTTCTTCGCAATCTCAGAGTTCTTCGGGTCCACTATGTACAGGTACCCTGCCCAGTCCTCGCTGAGATTGGTGCTCCCGCAGGTCATGCACGACTCGCCTTCAACCACATGGTGGCATGCGCGGCATACCTTCAGGCTCTTCTTATTACGCGGCGCCATCTGCCTTTTCAGCCTCCATATCCTCTTCAAGCCACTGCCCGGTTCCAAGTCCGGCCTGCCTCATAGTAAGGCCAATCTTGCTCTCCCTCGGGTCCCTCTCAGAAAGACTCAGCGAGACAACACGTGCACGAATTGAATCGCCCACCGAGATCTGCCTTCTTGTCTCCTGGCAGACGAGACGGCCGTTCTTCTCATCATAATTGATGAAATCGTCCGATATCTGGCTCACGTGGAGCATGGCATCGATAGGTCCGAGCGAGATGAAGGCCCCGAAACTCGTGGTCTCCACCACCTCACCCTCGATTATCTCCTGCATTGCAAGGCGCAGGACAACCGCATCGAACTCTACGTGGAAGTATACCGCACCGTCGCTCGGGATTATATCTCCCTCTCCAATGTCCTTAATCTCGGTTACGGCAATGAATATTCCGATTTCCTTATCGATACTTCCCTCAAGCTGCATCTGGAGTTCATCCAGAACAACGGAGGTCAAATCCTCACCAAGGCGGTTTGGAGGCACGCGCACCTTGTCAATAAGCCTCATTTTATAATACATCTGATTTTCACCCGTTTTTGATAGCTGTTTTCAGCCCCTTAATATTTCAAGTGTTTTCTGATTTCTAAGGTATATTACATCAATATTTTTATCGAGCAGTCTTTCCCTCAGACGACGATCGTTGGTCATCACCATGCAGCCGGTCGTATCAGCGAACTCTGTTATCATATCATCCACCGGAACAAAGCTTACAGGGCTCTTTTCCACGGTGCATCTTCTTGCAAGCGAAAGACCGACTTTCGCAGCCGCCGCATCCCTGCCGCGGCCCCTTGAAAGCCCTTCAAGCTCCCGGACAACCTCTTCGAGAGTCACGGGTTCGAAAGAGCCAACAAGGCCCTCTATCTCCGTGAATACGTCCACGCCGAACTGGACAGGGACCATCAGGCCGTTTGCATCCAGGAGGACCCTCACTCGACCAGGGTTCCCATTCCTATAAGGCGCCACCGGCCTCCGACCTGACGGCTGATTGCAATTCTTGAGCCGATCGCAACACAGACCGGCCTCTTGAGCACCACATCGATGACGTCCTTCTTGACGTTTACGACGACGCCCACCGTGACGGCAGTCCCTACGGACAGCATCAGAGGCTCCTTGTGCTTCAGCGGTTCGATTATAAACTCATCGTCCGAACCGACAACCCTCTCCATAAGAGAGACCTTAAAGGCCATCCGGCTCCAGACTGGAGGCATCTTTCCGGCAAGTCCGGCGACCTGCCCGGCGAGGGCATCGCTCTTTGTCAGTGCCGGATCGAGCTTAGTCCCGACACCTAGAAGTCCACCAGGGGTTGCCTCAGTGACCTTGTTATTGCCAGCATTTATTGTGGTTACCTTTGTAACAATCGGGTCCCAGCGGACCTGGTTCTCGGCCTCAACCTTCATGCCGGGGCGAATCTCAATATCGTCGCCCTCTCTCAGGATTCCCTGTGTAAGCGAGCCGCCGATAACGCCCCCCTTAACATCACGCCAGCTGCATCCCGGCTTGTTGATGTCAAAAGAGCGTGCAATGAGCATAATGGGATCATCTTCAGGATCCCTCTCGGGAACAGGTATATTCTCGTTTAATGCCTGGATCAGTGCGCCAATATTTATGCCCTTCTGGGCCGAGACTGGGACCACCGGTGCGTTCTCTGCGATGGTTCCCTTGACGAATTTCTTTATCTCCTTGTAGTGAGCAAGCGCCTGTTCCTGCGAAACGACATCTATCTTGTTCTGTACAATTACAATATTCTCGATTCCAACCAGCTCAAGGGCCATTAAGTGCTCCTTCGTCTGGGGCTGGGGACACTTCTCGTTTGCAGCGATTACAAGCATCGCACCGTCCATCAGCGCCGAACCTGAGAGCATTGTAGCCATCAGCGTCTCGTGGCCCGGTGCATCGACAAACGAAACTGTCCTGAAGGGTTCGCACTTGCTGCCGCACTCAGGGCACTCGCTTTTTATCGAGAATGCATCCACACCTTCACATTTCGGACATTTGTAAAAGGTTGCGTCTGCATATCCGAGCCGGATCGAGATTCCGCGTTTGATCTCCTCGCTATGCCTGTCTGTCCACTGGCCTGTCAGACCAGAGACCAAAGTGGTCTTTCCGTGGTCCACGTGGCCCACGAGACCTATATTTACACCTGGTATTAATGGATCGCTCACTACTATCCTGACCTCCCTTATATATGTAAGACCCAGATACTTATACGTACTCTGTCCGGGACATATGAATCATATAAGTGTTTTTGGTTTATTTTTCAACCTGCAGAAGAATGTTGAAAGGGGTGTTTACCTCCTCTCGTGCTTCCTGAAGAAGTAATAAACTCCTCCGCATGCACCAACAAGGAGCAGCAGGCCCATAATCCCAACAAGAGAGCTTTCACTGATGACGACCCTTATTTCGTCAGTCTCCTCCTCCTGGTCGGATATCACCTTGACAGATATCTTGTAGTCAGATGCGGCGATATTTGCCGGCGGTGTGACCTTCAGGTATACGGTCGCCTTCTCACCGGGCTGAATAGAAGGAACAGTCGAGGGTGATGCCCTGACGTTCCAGCCCTCAGGTGCAGAGACCTCTACCCTCACATTGGTAAGCGCTTCGCCGTTGCCCCTGTTCGATATGGTCACCGGGATATCGGCGGCTTCACCCTTTGTTATATCATAACGGTACTTTTCCGAGAATACCACCATGTTGCTGCTTCCGGTTATCTTCGCATCGAGGGGTTCTGAATATACACCGTCAGAGGATGTGACTGTGGCATTGAATGAATAATCGCCTTTTTCAACAGAATACGGAGGAATTATCTCAAGGAAGACGGTTTTTTCATCACCAGATTCGATGAAGAGCTTTGATACGCTCTCTGTTGAGTCGGCCGCGAGTTTGTACCGCCCGTACCAGCCTGAGGGAAGCCCTTCGACATCGAGTCCGAATACATCGTCACTCTTTCCGACATTGGATAAGTCGATCTCGTATATGGGTTTGTTTCCAATCGAGGAGGTTACAAGCGGGGATTTAACGTCGATTGTGAGCCCGTAATTCTTCTTTTCTAGCATTATTGTGCCGACTTCTGTCGTATACCCGCACTTTATCGAGACATCGTCCTTTTCAGCACTCCTGTATCCTTCGCTCTCCACGTAGAGGATATAATCCCCCTGACCTACCTCGGTTCTCACCTCACCATCGGAGGTCGTGGCAACGGACTTTACAATATTTCCCCTTCTCTCATTTGCAACATTAATCAGGGCTCCTTTGATCTTTTCACCCTGTTCGTCGACCACGGTCACTTTCAAAATTCCTGATTCACCGTCGTGGGATTTGTCTATATTTATATACAGCCACAGGCGGCCGTCGTCAATCCTGACCCGGACGGGATATGTATCGACTGCCGTATCTCCTGCGGTATCGATCTCGAAGGTGATGGTAATCTCATCCCCTTCGCCCATTGCAACCCTGTCGATCTCATTTTCGCCTGCATAGAAGCTGAACTTCCAGTCCTCCTCACCTTTGAAGGTGTCGATATGGAGCTTCTTCTGGTATGTGCCGATGTTGTTCTTTATCTTGAGATCGAATTTAACGGTCTCACCGGCCTCGACGATCCGTCCGGGATACGTGCATGAGATCTCGGTGTTTGCCGTCGAATCCGACCCGGCAAGAACAGCCTGCGGCACTACCAGGGAGAATAGAAGGGCGGATATCAGGAGATATCTGCCAGCCATGTCAAAAGAAAGATTCATCACCCTACCTCACATCAAGCCTCATGAAGCGGATATACGCCATACCGAAGAAAACGACGGGGATAGCAGCGAGGGCCACGAAATTCCACATTAGTGCCCCGAGAACATCAGAAACACCGGCATCCCCGGTCTCCTCTACAGGACCGCCGAAGATAGAAGAGGACATATAAGCCATATTCGGGTAAGTGAGCGAACTCATTATGGTCTGGAAGTTATTTGTCGGTGAGAGGAGGTTGACAAAACCTGAGACCATCTGCCGCTTATTCCAGTAGTTCTCCATGTCCTCCATATATTTCTGCCAGACCTCGTTGCCTTCGAACGGATCATATATTTCAGCCTCTGTCGTCGGTACTCCGTCTGAATCGCTTACAGACACTTCCACAGCCGTAGTTGTGAACGTGCCCATTCTGACCACTTCCATCTCCTTAATCAGATCCTCCGGGTACTCGGGCGGCTCGCCGATGATGAGATCCATCGTTGAACCCCAGACGAAGACCGGCAGAAGGCTTGAGAGGAAGACGAAGACTATCAGGGTATATACTAGCGCATTACCGCTGTCTTCAGCAACGGTCGACATGAACATCGAGATTGCAAAGTATGAAAATATCATCAGGAATGCGGCGAAACCGAACAGGAGTATGTATATGAACTCCTCACCGGACGGAACTATCCCGAAGATGAGCATTACACCGAGAGATATTATGAACGTTATTCCAAGTGCAAGAACAAGGGCCATTATCCCTCCCACGGCCTTGCCATTGATAACCTCGTCGCGGTATATCGGATGCGAGAGCAGTATCTTCAACGATTTGCTCTCCTTTTCCCTCGTAATCAGGTCAAAACCCATGGCGATCCCGAGTATTGCTCCAAGGGAGGCAAGAAGTACACCAACTCCGTTGAAGATCGTCATCACCGACGGCCTATACCATGAAGGTGCGTAATCTGTATACTCATCCGCCAGGTCCAGGTTATCATTATACTGGTCGATCTGCTTATTGTATTCCACAGAACCCGTAGCCATCCCGATTATCGTTACAACGAGGATTATCGAGAGAAACAGGAGGAATTTCCGGCCGTATATATGATCGTGAAACTCCTTTTCAGATATTGCAAACAGTCCCTTTGATTTCATCCTTACCACTCACCCGTTGTAATACGAAAGAATCGCATCCTCCATCGTCACTGCATCGAGGCTGATCTCCCTCGGAACGATTCCGGCGTTGAACATCTGCTCTCCGATAAACGTCCTGATATCCTTAGATGCAGTAATTCTTGCCTTTGTCATATCCCCCGAATAATCGACTCTGATTATATTGCCGTGAGCAAACCCGGGCAGCTCTGTTACAGACTCGACATTTATGATTATCTCCGGGAGATTCAGGAGATCGAGGTTTCTTGCAAGATCGTCCCATGAACCATCCCTGACAAGGCGGCCCTTCTGCATGATTCCGACCCTTGAGCAGACCTTACTGACCTCTGAGAGGATGTGTGAGGAGACGAGGACGGTCTTATCCGACCCAGATATCTCCCTGATGATCCTCCTGTAGTCGGATACTCCCTGCGGGTCGAGATTTGCCGTTGGCTCATCGAGGATCACAACTTCGGGGTCGTTGACGAGAGCCTTCGCAATTCCAAGCCTCTGCCGCATCCCCTTTGAATAACCACCGACCTTCTTTTCGACCCCTGAAAGCCCCACGAGCCTAAGAAGCTCATTTATCCTCTCAGCTCTTTTTTCCACCGGGATATCATAGAGCTTGCCAAAAAAATCAAGATTCTGTGCTGCGGTGAGATTCGAATAAAAGCCGACATCCTCGGGCATATATCCGATCTTCATCTTGACCTCTACCGGGTTCTTCGAGACTTCGACGCCGTCTATCAGGCATTCGCCCGCAGAAGGATGTATCAGCCCGCAGAGCATCAGTATCGCAGTGCTCTTCCCAGCACCGTTCGGCCCGAGCAGGCCGAATATCTCTCCTCTCCCAATCGTCATCGAGAGACCATCCACGGCGTTCATTTCGCCATATGTCTTTGTCACATTCTGAAATTCTATCAGTGGTATACCCCCTGTTCGGCAATAATGAAAAATCTCAGAGCACAAGCTATACAAAAAACTCCTGCCCCCGGAAATACTAAATTATTGCATAAAAACAATTGTTCTTTTTTTATAATATAATAATTGATGGCTTCGAATTTTTTCGAAGTAATTGACGGGGAACCCGTCGCGGTCAGGGAAAAGTAATCCTGAGATAACGGAGACCCATGTCGATTGCAACGTACTCCCAGGCCCGGTCTGGAGACTTAAACCTTCCTGATAGGGGAAGCATCCTGCACCTTACAGTATAACACCGGACGATATCGGCGTAATCGCTCCGGGTGAATGTTTCGTTCTCCTCCGGGGGAAAGAGACAGTAGATTTGCTTACCTGTAACAGCGATCATCCCTGCCATCTCCAGCATGCATGCCGTATGAATATCGCTGAGCGAAAACGATGTCCCCAATGGATGATTATGCATGAATATCTTTCCCGACAGCCTAAAAAGGTCGGAATGCCAGAGAATTATCCTGTTCTTCTCACCCGATGTATTTTGTTCAAGTACATTCCCGTCAGCATCGAATATTATCGAATGCTCAACCGGCAGGGAGGATATTGATTCCGCCGCTTTCAGGAAATCATCTTTAACCCCAATCTCCCCCGGTATATTGATCTTTCTTATCCTTACGACTGCATGCATATGCTTCGCCCCACAAACAATTTATTTTGATTTAATTAAACTTTAATTTAATTGCATTAAAGAATATAAGCCATACCACCCAGAGAACATATCAAGTAAGAAACACTTTTAATAAAAGACACAAACAGTAATACATTCTAACTCTATTCAAAAGTAAAAGGTGAAACAAGATGACACATGACTCTGATCTTTCAAGGATAGGTATTTCACTCCCGAAGAATCTTCTCGATAAATTTGACGATATCCTGCAATACAGAGGATATTCTTCGAGATCGGAAGGGATACGGGATGCTATTAGAAGCTACATCACATATTATCAGTGGATGTCCGATGTACAGGGTGAAAGGCAGGGCGTCATAACCATGGTCTATGATCATGAACAAAGAGGCCTTCTTCAGGTACTGACCGAGATACAGCATGAGCATATCAACATTATACAGTCCTCACTCCACTCCCATGTTTCTCATGAAAAATGTCTTGAAATAATTCTTGTCAGGGGAGATGCGGGAGAGATAAAAAAGATTGCCGAGAGCCTTATGGCCCAGAAGGGAGTGGACTCGGTAAAACTGACCACAATCCCGATAGAAGAATAATTTTTTTTTATCCGGCACCCACGCCGGTTACATCATCAAACGCGTCCTTTAACTCCTCGCTGCTCAGCTCTTTCTGCTCCCTGAAGCGCTCTGCTCCTTTCTCTTCGCCCCTCTCACGCTTCGCCGTGACAGAATCAACTAAAATGAGCTGATCAACCCTGTAATACATGCCGGACGACTCGATGAGGACAAATTCAATCCCGTCAATTAACATCGTGTTTCCCGCTTTGCCCGAAGTCCCGGTCCTGGGATACCTTACAAGTGAACCGGCGGGAATCGTAACTTCATCCATTTACAGTTTGTTAAGTGCAACTAAAATATAAAGTTGGTTTTCCAAACATCTCATAGGAATGTTCACTCATATTAACCCAATCAGGATAACCAGAATAAAAAAGGAATACTTCGAAGGCACCCACAGGGTAATCGATCCGGAGAAGACGCTTGAGAAGATCAAACCCATGATGCCGGAGATCGGCGTTGTGGAGGTTGAAGACATAACACACCTGGACAGGCTTGGAATACCGGTTTATTCTGCATTAAGGCCGGGAGCAAAGCCGGGTTCAACCAGGGTTCATGCCGGAAAGGGAACACTCCCTGTTCATGCAGAGGTCTCGGCAATGATGGAGGCAATCGAGAGGCACAATGCCGAATACAGGGGTGAAAATATGATCTATGACAGTTTCGAGGGAATGGGACTTGCAAGGGCTGTCGATCCCTCAGACCTCATACTGCCACGGAGGCTCGAGAGCGGAGAGAGGCTCCACTGGACCCCGTCATGGGATATAATGAACGACGAGGAGATCTACATCCCCAGCAATGCCGTCTTTCACCCATATGATCCCGTCGGAATGGCCCAGCAGCTCTTCAGGAGCGACACAAACGGTCTTGCAAGCGGAAACGTAATGGAAGAGGCAATACTGCACGCAATATTCGAGGTTATCGAGAGGGATGCCCTGAGTGATGCGGAGAATGCAAGATCCCTCGGCAAAAAGATTATTATTGATAAGGAAGGGCCTGCAAAGGAAATTCTCGACATATTCGAGAGCAAGGGGGTAGAGATTCACCTGTGGCTTATCGATGGAAAGACCGGCGTTCCAACTGTTGCTGCAGGAGGGGACGACACTCTGACAAAGGATCCATCGCTGCTTGTTATGGGATCAGGAACACACCTGAACCCGGAGATTGCCGCCTTAAGAGCGCTTACCGAGGTTGCACAGAGCAGGGGAAGCTCATTACAGGGAGGACGGGAAGATCCCAAACGCCGGATGCTTATAGAAAAGGCCGGCTACGAGAGGCTCAAGAGAATCAACAGGATGTGGTTTAAGGAAGAGGCCGAAACCATAAAACTCTCGGAAATTCCCGACAAGAGCACCGAGTATATCGATGACGACCTCAACGTCACTCTTGAAGAGCTTAAGGAGCATACTGGGAGGGTGTGTGTATGTGATCTTTCAACAACAGATATTCCTGTAGTCAGGGTTGTAATTCCGGGCCTTGAAGTCTCCTACATGGACAAGACTAGAATAAGGAAAAAACCCAGCTGGTGAACCAGGTCTTTTTTATTTCTTCTACCTTTTTCACGTAAACGAAAATAATCCTGCAAATCTATTTGGGCATAAGCATCTGGCTGCCCTGTAAGGGGCTTATGCCCTTCTAAAAATTCTTAATCCCTAATCGCCATGAAAGGGATATTCTATTCCCTATCGTTTAAATGATAATCTAAAAAAATTATTTTGATTTGCCCTGTCCTTCGACAGACTTAATCGCGGCCTCTATTGCGGCCTGGTCGCCAAGATAGTAGTGTCTTATCGGATTTAGGTCATCATCAAGTTCATAGACAAGCGGGACTCCCGTTGGGATGTTTAACTGCGAGATCTCATAGTCCGAGATATTGTCAAGATTTTTAATCAGGGCACGGAGACTGTTTCCATGGGCTGCAATCAGCACCCTCTTTCCTGATTTTATCGCAGGGGCGATCTCATTGTTCCAGTACGGAAGGAATCTTTCGACTGTGTCCTCGAGGCATTCAGTCAGAGGATACTCCTCTGGTTTCAGGCCGCCATATCTCGGATCGTTCTTCGGGTTTCTCTCATCACCCTCTTCGAGAGGCGGTGGAGGTATATCATAACTCCTCCTCCAGATAAACACCTGATCCTCACCGTACTTTTCCGCTGTCTCCGACTTGTTCAGTCCCTGGAGCGCACCATAGTGACGCTCGTTCAGCCTCCACGAGCGTGATACCGGAATCCACATCAGGTCCATCTCATCGAGAGTGATCCATAATGTCCTAATCGCCCTCTTGAGGACGGAGGTGTACGCTATATCGAAGATATAACCCTCATCTTTGAGTAGTTTCCCTGCACTGTGAGCCTCATTCAGCCCCTTTTCAGAGAGATCAACATCGGTCCAGCCTGTAAACCGGTTCTCCCTGTTCCAGACACTCTCCCCGTGCCTTAGCAATACGAGTTTATACATCTTTTATTCTTCCTTCAGCTCACGGCATAGTCGATTGCAACTGTTTCTCCGGCATCAGTAGAAGATAACTCGGTCTCGACAGGGACACTCTTCGCATCATAGAGGGAAACCTCCATGACTTTTCCGGTTTCTCCATCATCCTTAGTGATGCTTATTGAAATTGTTCCGGAGGGATCGGTAATATTGGGACTTTTCTGGTACCCAAATCCGGATATCGAGTATTGCTGTCCGTTATAGGTATAGGTCCCCGACCAGTCTCCACTATATAAAACTTCAAAATACCAGTTTCCATAAGTCGTCGAAACAGTAGTTGAACCCGGTACGGCCGTTGCAGCCGCTGTCGACGACGACTGGGAATCTCCCGGGGAGGCGGTTGTGCCCCCGCCAATCATTCCGCTTGTATAAGCATATCCACCAACTGCAATTACTGCAATGACCGCAATTATCATTATGAGGACTTTCGGCTCGGGCATCCTGCTCTCTTTATAGCCGTAAGGGTCATCATATCCGCCATAGCCGCCCTTCTGCGCCTTCTTCATCGCTTTGCGCTGCTCCTTCTCGGCCCTGGCCTGCTCTTTCATGCGGGCCTTTTCTGCTTTCGCCTGCTCTTTCATCATGGCTTTTCGGTTCACGGGAGATGCCTGCCGGCCCGCATCATACCCGTAGCCGCGATCATCCGCCATAGAGATCCCCCCGTCACGGGGAGGATAGCCGGGCTGCTGACCATAGCCACCCTGAACCGGGGGAGGGGGTACTACAAACCCGCCGCCCTGCTGAACAGGAGGATGAGGTGGAGGAGGCGATACCGGTTGCCGATTTTCCGGAGGCCTCTGAGGAGGAGGCTGTGAAACCGGAGGCTGCCGCATTTCCTGCTGTCCACCCAGTTTTCCGCCGCATGACGGGCAGAATACAGAGCCGGAGGGAACCTTTGCACCGCAGAACCTGCAGAACATAGTCGAAGGTGCATCAGGGATCGGACCGGGAGCAGGAGGAGAGGCCCGGGGCTGCTCTCCGGGAAAAGGAGGGGGTACCTGCGGACTTACGGGTGGCTGGGAGAACCCCTGCGGATGGGAATATTCAACTTCCGGCGGGGACTGCCTGAAAGACCTTGGCGAAGGAACATGCGTATCCTGCGGCTGTATGCCGTAAATATCTGAATCACGGGATAAGGCTGCTCCGGAAGGAACTCCGGGTGAGAATGTATCTCCCGCGAATGCGTTCCCTGCCCCGCTGCCATGACCCGGAACAACACCACGGGAAAGACTTTTCAGGTTTTCAATCCAGTCATCCCTCTCGGCATAACGGTAATCTCCGGTCTGGACAAATCTGAGAATCAGATCACCGACCTCTCCCGAAGGCTTTTCGATGGAGAATCTGATGTCAGGAGTTCCCGATTCGTCTGAGGACGCGATGTATTCTTTAACAAGATTCAGGGGGAAAACAAGTTCCTTTCTTTCCTGAAAGTCATCAGTTTGTTTTACAAATATAATTCTTTTGCTGGTTAAAAATGCATCAAAAGCAACATTCTTTACCGTAACTCCCGGGGAAGTTTTTACAAGCTCTTCTCCCGGTCTAAGACTCGGCCTGTACATATTATAAATCTATAATTGTATCCCGACATTCATTAATCTAATTCAAAGACAGGTGCAATAAGAAAAAATAATATACCGGGGAATGATTTTTTTCATGATTTTTCACCACCCAAATAAAATAATAAAGGTTAAATATTAGTTTTTATGAATACCTGCTGTTTGAATTCATACTATCCGGGGGGAAAAAGAAAAAGGGTGCGGCTGACTGATGTCGGATAAAGAACGAAAATACAGTCAGTCAGAGGCCAAAAGCGGAATCAAAATAGACATACTTCCATTAATTATTCTTTCAGCTGTCATTGTATTCATCATTCTGGGAATCTGTTATTACCTGAATTATACAATCGTAACTCCTCACTTAATCGATATTCCAATAATTCTTTTCGCATTTTATTATCCTAAAAAAGGACCGGTTGTCGCGGTCCTGCTTTCAGTGGTATATATACTCATGGTAGCAGTCGTAACCGGATTTTCAGACATAGAAATAATATATGCAATGGGAAGAGCAGCCATCTTCGTTACAATTGGGACAGCAGTATCTCTTATCTCTGCAAGGCTCAATACGGAGAAGAAAAGATATTCCAGTTTTTTCAACAGTTTATCAGATACAACCTATATTACCACATGCACAGAAGACGGGGAGATCGGAGAGATAATCGAATGCAATGATACTACATTAATAAATACTGGATACAGCAGAGAGGAGCTTATCGGAAAACCCGTCTCTGTTTTAACGACCAACATTCCCCCTACCCTGAAAGATTATCATAAAGACAGGAGAGAGAACTGTAACCCAGATTCAGGCATATATGTAATAGAGACCGAGCATAAAAAAAAGGATGGAACATCCTGTCCTGTAGAGATGAAGATCAGAAGCTATTCCTTCGATAAAAAGCCTGTTTTTATAATAACTGCCAGGGACATATCAAAACGAAAAAATTATGAGAACAAACTCATGCTCCAGGCACAATTTCTCGAATCGCTCATTGAAACCATCCCAATACCCTTCATGTACAAAGATCGTAACATGCGCCATATTATGTGCAATAATCCACTTTTGGTTTCTCTGGGGATGAAAAAAGAGGATTTTATCGGTAAGACTGCCTTTGAGATTTATCCTCCGGAGTCTGCAGAGGAGATCCACAGAATGGATCTTGAGACAATGTCATCACATATGCCGGTCTCAAAGACCATCGCCCTTCCGGGAAGTGAAGGTGAAACCCGCAGGATACTAATGAATAAGATGGGAGTCTTCTCCGAAGACGGTGAATTTAACGGGGTTATTTCAGTAGCCCAGGATATCACAGACCTGAAAAAAGTGAAAGAAGACCTTCGCCGATCGCTTGAGGAGAAGACGATCCTCCTGCAGGAAGTTCATCACAGGGTGAAAAACAATCTGGCAATCATCATAGGTTTTCTGACGATGCAGAAGATACTCATGGATGACGAAAAGTGTATCGAAGCGATTACCGATGCAGAAAACAGGATCTATTCCCTTGCTGCAGTTCATGAATCAATATACCTCTCTGAAAACATCTCGGAGATAGACGCCCAGGAACACTTTGAAAACCTCGTAGCAAGTATACTTTCGGCCTTCTCCGATGATTCAGGGATAATGCACTCGACCGATGCCGGAGGATGCAAACTCGACATAAGGCAGGCCATTCCTGCGAGTCTTATCATAAATGAGATTATAACAAATTCAATCAAATACGCCTTTAAGGACAGGGAGTCAGGAAAGATCAGCCTGAAAATGTTCATGGATGAAAATCATCGCTACAATATGATAATATCAGATGACGGAATAGGAATTCCCGCTGATTTCGATCAATCCAAATCACAGACTCTTGGAATCAGGGTGATTAACAATATTGTCAGACTCCAGCTCAAAGGAGATGTTACCATGAAAACAGGCCCTTCCGGGACCACATGGACGATAAGCTGGAAATAAAAAAAGTGAACAGGGATTTTCCCCTTAATCCATTCTTCTTATAAACAGGCACAATGCAGCAAATACTGCAGCCAGTGCACAGAACATAGTAAATCCTGATGTTGCCGGGGTTGTTGCAGGTAGCACGGTTGTTGCAGCCGTAACCGGCACCTGTGTTTCTGCAGCCGTTACAACTTCAGTAGGCACCTCTGTCATAAATTCAGTCTCAAGGGTTTCAACCTCGCTTTTTACGATCGTGCTCCTCTGCGTAATATAGATTGTAAAATCAGATACTGCCTGGGGCCCTGCCATCATACCGATCTCTGAAGATGAAGAACAGGTAGTAGAATCCGCCTCGCCTGATACAAATGTAATCTGGGGAATATACTGGTAACTGCTGTCCCACCCAAACACATGAGTGCTTCCGGGGAACATATCGGCCGTCTCAACGGTTGCACTGTCTCTTTCAACTGTTACAGATGCAATTGATGCTGTGCATAACGTCCCTTCACAGAGTGCACAGTCTGGTTCAGGTGTAAATGATATCTTATAGTTCTGGTAGAAAGGGGATATCAGTCTTGAAGGATCACCATAGCAGGCGATTATCGGTTTGCTTGTAGAACCTACAGAACCGATCTTACCGATTGTTATCCATTCTCCTCCTGACCCTCCCATAATAGTGACTTCAACAGAGTCACCCTGCTTTAGTTCAGTGAATACCGAAGGATTCGAAGTAGTCCCTGGTACAATCTGGTTTGGAAGTTTGCTCTTCCCATAGGTCAGCCATGTTCCGTCTCCCTGATAGACTTCAGTAACATATATGTGAACAATATTCTTTGAAGGCTCGATTTTTGATACCCAGCCCATGTATGTCTCTTCAAGCAGTACTGCAGATGCAGGTGAACTTACAATCATGGCAGTGATTATAAGTGTAATAATCCCGGCCAGTTTCATACTTTTCATTTTTTTCCTCCTTTGGTCGTAAAAGCCCGAAATAGCTCCAGACATAAACCATGAATTTAATTAGGGAGACCTGATAAAAAAAACCTGCGGTAAAATAAGAAAAAAAGAATAATTTCAGACGAGACTCATCATTCCGATGATTCCGCCAATAAATGCTGCAATAACGACTCCAAAGAGAATTACTCCGACAAGAGTAAGAACAATGGGAATCATTACCACCATTACGGCTTTTCCTGAGGAAATCTCCTGAAGTTCACGAATTCCAAGAACCAGGAGAACCAGCATCCAGATAGCCGCGATGATGTTCACATAGGGGATCCATCCGAGAAGGAGATACGGAGTGTAGGAATACATCATTGCCTTTATCGTCTGGTTGTAACCCTTCTCAGCGTCGAGCATAAGAGCAAAGCAGTGAATCATCAGTCCGGATATAAATATCCAGAAAAGGCCGATTACAAACATGACATAAAGAACAAATACGTCAAAGGCTACTACAAATGCTCCTAAAAATGAAAATGCAGATACCCATTCCATCCCGGGCACCTGTGACAATGTCTGAATAGTAGTGGTCAGGAAGTTCATATCCAGTGCAATTGCGACAATTCCGTAGAGTATGGAGAAGATCAAAAGCAGAACGATGTAATACTGGTAAGCAACACCGAGACTTTCACCTTTATGAGCATTGAAAGTCTCAACAGGTTTCACAAGAAAACCTTTTACTTTTTCACCAAAGGATGGCATACCTGAAATATAATCAATACAATATATAAATCTTTTCCAAAAAACATGGGAATTATTGCCCCAATATAATAAATCATAAAATTTCCCTCATTCATAAGGTTATAAAAAGGATAAATAATTGTAGACATATTTCTTTTTAATGGCCATTTCAATAAATATTATACTGAAATTAAACAACAGGTCTCAGTTTGAACTTAACCTTTTCCAACCGATATTCCGGTCAAATTTTTGTTAAGAAAAAAAAGGAGATACTCTGAATTTGCCCAGAAAATTAAAAACACATATATATAAGAAATGAAAATAGGAATTTGTAAAATTAATGTGGAGGAATTATGAGCGAAATTAAAAGATTTGGTGTTATATCTGTAGCAAAAATCTGTGCTGCAATAAGTCTTGTAATCGGACTGATTGTTGGAATTGTATTCCTTGTTCTTGGTAGTTTTTTAGCTCTTTTTATGGGACAATACGCTCCACAGGCTGCAATGGGAGTTGGAATGGGCCTGATAGGGATTATTGTTATGGCAATCGGTGGTGCTGTTTTTGGTTTTATATACGGTGCAGTTGCTGCATTCATATATAACCTTGCTGCCGGATGGTTCGGTGGAGTAGAGATGGAGCTTAAATAATATTCAGGCTCTTTGAAATTTCATTTTTTTATGATTCCTTTAAAAAAAGGAATCTGTTTTAAAAAATACCTATATCGATATATTTTCTCAAGTTTCTTCATCGATGACATTCGGCTTTTTTTGAATTATTGAAACATGAATTGCAATAACCAAAATGATGACTCCGTTTGAGGGCCGCAAAATTGATCTTAGAGATAAATAGTAAAATAGAAAAATTATTTTTTAATTGCCTTCTCAAAACCTTCTGCAATATCCTCTATCGTTTTATCGATCTTCTCTTCGGCCTTTTTCATCTTCTTTGCAAGATGGTTTCTTCCTTTTTCCGTTGTTAGTAGTGCCTTGCCCACACCAAAAAGGTCATTTAAGTTCTTTGAGACCGAAGACTTCAGTTCAGCAATCTTTTCGTCGAAGTCGTCAACATTTTCTTTATTCTCCTCTTTGCCAGCCCCTGTGGATTTTTGCGGCATTTCAACAGCAGTGTTCTCTGCTTCAGCTTCCTTTTCCTCGACCCATTTCCCTTTCTCAAAATGTCCTTTCTTTTCTGTCATGATTATCGCTCCTGTATTTATCCTGATATTTCTGTTAATATAATATTAATTACCACTTCAGTCCGGAAGAACGAGATTCTCATTATTTTCAAGAATGAACATGAATGATCGTATCATATAGCAGAATTCAGGAATTGCTACAATATGACCAACGATTTTACCTTTCTCTTCTTCAATCACAGCGCTGATTTTTCGATCAATAATATAAACACTTGTTGTTTCATCATTCGGTTTGAATTCTCCTTCAGGGATATAATTTTTCATATTTTCCATAAAACCTATGAGCAAGTCGCTGTTTCGGTGGACATCAACTTTCATACCTGAAAATGCCTCTACATTAAACGTGTGTACCTCAATATCGACCCTTTTCCTCACCTTCTGAAGATCTTCAGATACACGTTTGACGGACATCGGATCTGCAGACATAATAAATACCTCTCTTTCGGCATTCTGTATAAGGGTCTTTAACCTGTTCTGGACCCCGACCTCGCTCCTTATCGTCCACATCTTCGAAGGGGGAAGAGATTCATAATGTATGGTTGAGAGATAATCTCCGGCTTTCGATATTCTCCGATCGATATCCTCTTTAAGAGGCCTCAGCACGTCAGAGGGTTTTTCAGCACAATAATGTGCTGGTGTTCCTTCCTCAATCAGAACATAACCCTTCCCGGAAAGCGATCTAAGGATCGAATAAATCCTGCCGTGGGGAACACCAGATATTTCGCTAATTTCCCTTGCAGTCGCGCTACCTATTCCAATAAGAGCAATATATGCTTTCGCCTCATATTCCGTAAATCCAAGATTGGTTAATGTTTCTACAATTTCTCCATTAATCTCCATACCTACAACTCCTAAAGTTGCACCTAATTATTAATAATTTTAACCCATATAATTATTGAGCAGCCCAGGGTGGCGATGAATGCCAGAGAAAAACGAGATTATTTCCAATCACCCGGTTCATGAAACTTCGACAGTCTGGAAAGAAGCAGGATTCATACCCCCGTCTTTCTGCCGGACGATTGTCGAATTCCTCCACAGACTTAATAGCGATGATATTGAAAATATTTATGACACGGATATAATTCCCAACCTGATCCGGGGCATAGACAAAAAATCCATCTCCGGCTGCTCGGTATACTATTTTACTGACCTGGAGAGGATGTACAGCTTTGCGGAGGACATGGATATTCCTGCCGGAAAGATGAACGATGTGGAGATAGCCGGAGAGATCCTTTACAGGCTTATAAATGAATATATTGACGATAATCCGGATTTTAAGAAAAAATCAGGGATCCTGAAAATCCTTTCAGGAATTTCCACCTGCATCGCATAAAATTCCAATATTTACTGATTAACGGAGCGTAAACGTTTTGAAATCGCCTTTTGAGATAATTGCCGATACCATTAACAGGCATACATTTATAGTCGCCGGTCTTGTGCTGGGAGTGCTGCTCTTTGCACTATTCGGGGCATCGATGACTTCGATGAAGACGGGTACCGAGACATACCTGAATACAGACGAACCCGTGGGATCGCTTTTGATGCATTACTCAGAAATGTTCGGATCCGATTCTGTCATTCTGATAATTGAAGGAGATGGTGTAACAGCTCCTGCAGTACTTAAGTATATAGAAGAGCTCGAAGTCGATCTCTCCGATGAACGGTATATTGCAGGGATTACCGGTCTCCCGGATTTGATTAAATCGGTGAACAGAGGGGTGCTTCCCCAATCGAAGGCCGAGATAGACGCCTGTATCAGTGCGATTCCTGAAGAATATTCAGGTAAACTTCTGCCTTCAGGGACGATGACCCTTGTATCGGTCCCCCTTGAAACCGGTTATCCCGAAGATGCCGAGCGAAGTATTGTCGAGACGGTCAATACCGTTATAAGGCTGTCCTCTCCTCCTCCCGGAATAACAGTCTCGGCATCGGGATCTCCTGCATTCAATGTAGAGATGCAGGATGATATGCAGAAGAATATGGGAACCCTCATCGGTCTTGCGATGCTGCTGATGATTGTTGCAATGGCTCTTTTATTTGGGCATGTCAGGTACAGGATGCTTCCGGTTCTGATCGTATTCTGCGGTATAATCCTTACATTCGGGGTAATGGGAATTACCGGAATACCTATAAGTTCTATTGTAATCGCCGCATTCCCGGTCCTCATCGGTATCGGAATCGACTATGCCATCCAGTTCCATTCAAGATTCGACGAGGAGATCCGGCGGTCTTCGATCCAGGATGCGGTAAAAACGACCGTAACAAGCTCCGGTCCTGCAATTCTTCTCGCCATGGTTGCAACAGCATTGGGTTTTGCAGCACTGTCGCTTCTTGCACCTTCACCGATGGTGGCGGATTTCGGAACGATCTGTATCGTTGGAATCGCCTGCTGTTATATATCTGCAATGATCATTGTTCCGACATTCGCAAAACTGGTCAATTACACCCCAAATAAGCCAAAAAATCCAATTGACGATGCTGAATCATGTCTCCTTGACTGGAAAGGCTGCGACCATGACCCTATGACGAATAAAGGCACAAAGGGCTCGTTTATGGAGAAGTATGATGAGGCGCTAGGAAAGCTTGCAGTAAAGATTGCCAGGCACCCGGGGCCATTATTAATCGTCGTTATGATGGTTGCCATAGTCGGTTTCCAGCTTGATTCAAAGGTTATCATCGACACAGATGAAGATATGATGGTCGACCAGAATATGCCCGCTTTAATCACGATGAATAAGATCACAAGAGTCATGGGCTCAACAAGCACCATCACGACCTACATCAAGGCCGACTCGATAAAGAACTATGATACGCTCAAATGGATGGATGAATTCGGTAGTTATGCGGTTTCGAAGCATAATGAGCTGACAGGTGCAACAAGCATCGCTTCATATCTCAAACTCTACAACGGAGGAGTTCTCCCCTCGGATCAAAAGACAATAGATGAGATTTGGAACAGTATTCCTGAAAATACGCGGGACAATTACGTCAACGGGAATACCGAAGCGGTCATCCAGTTTTCAATGGACGACATCTCAATTCCGGCAACACAGGAGCTTATTGCTGATATGGAGAAGGACCTCGGCTGGTACCGGATGCACCCCGGAATGGATGCGACATTTACCGGCCAGATGGTGATGTTCAGTGACCTGATAAACGGTATCAAGGAGACGAAGAATCCGATGACATATCTCGGGTTTGTCCTGATATTCGTATTCCTGCTGCTCATATACAGGAAGTTCACGGCAATATCGCCTCTTGTACCGATTGTGATGATAGTCGGGTGGAACGGCCTGATAATGTACTCATTCGGCCTTACATACTCGCTCCTTACAGCAACCCTCGGGGCGATGACAATCGGGGTCGCCTCTGAATATACAATCCTTATCATGGAGAGATTCGAGGAGGAGAGAGAGAAGGGGGAAGATACTTTTACTGCGATCCAGACCGCAATCCAGAAGATCGGAACAGCGATATCTGTCTCGGGCCTGACGACGGTCTTCGGCTTTTCGGCCCTTCTCCTCTCTACATCACCGATAATCCAGAACTTCGGAACAGTAACGGTTATCACCGTCGGATTCTCGCTTATTGGTGCGATTGTTGTGATGCCGGCTGTTATTTCTGTAATGGAAAGATTCAGACCAAAAGAAGCATAAAGTATTTCATATATCTCTTTTTTTTAAGAATCCGTTACTGATTTTTCAGTAAATATCTACCCGGATATAGTAAAGGCCTCATTCATCCGAAAGTATATTATAGCGGTCAGGATGAATAACCGATCCACTACAATTCGGGGGCATATGCCGGATGAGACTAAGAAAAAAAATACTGCTGTCAGTTGTAATAATTACAGTTCTTACAATAGTTTCAACCTCGATAATCGCCCAGTTCTTACTCCTCGATCAAATCCGGGACTATGAAATGAAAACTGCAGGCCAGGAGCTCCAGGGGCTCTGCTGGATTATAAATGAAAAAATCAGAAGCGAGGAGTTAACAGCAGTCGACTGGGCAGAATGGGATGATACTTATGAATTTGTCCAGAACAGAAATGAGGCATATATCAGTTCGGCGCTTGTTAAGGATACCTATTTCTCAACAGAAGTAAATTTAATGCTCTTTATCAATGAAAGCGGGGAGATTGTTCATGGACGCGCCTTCGATCTTGAAGAGAAGAAGGAGATCGATATCCCGGAGGAACTTCGCCAGAGCCTGATAAATCATGGAATACTCTATAACAATACAAGAGAGTTCAAATCTTCTGCAGGACTTCTGGTATTTGATAATTCGGTAATGCTTATTTCAGCCTATACAATCCTTACGAGCAAAGGCGAAGGGCCCGTAAAAGGAATTCTGATAAGGGGCAGTTATATAGATCCCGGAGAGATGGCAAAAGGACTTGGTTCTAATGCTGATTCATTCACAATCGGAGGAATCCCAATTTATAAAAATGAATATGGGGCTCTGCCTGATAAAGGAGAGGTTGTTTATCGTATCGATGAAGGAGCCTTCCCCGGGGACTGGGGCAACATACATGCAATAACCTATTTTAACGATATTTATGGCAGGCCTTTGACACTGGAGATCGAAATGCAGAGGGATGTCTATATCCAGGGGGTCAGCACCCTTTACTTTATCATTGTTGCAATAATTATAATCGGAATCATTTCTGCAGGTATATACCTTATAATCTTCCGCAAATCCGTCATTCTGCAGCTAGATACCCTGAGAGAAGATGCAGGCGGGATTGCTGAGAGCAAAGACATCAGAAGACGAGTTGACTTTGAAGGTGACCCGGAGTTCATGCACCTTGCAGACTCTATAAATAAGATGCTTGCTTCACTTGAGACTGCAACAACAGAAAAAATTGAAAGTGAGCGAAAATACAGGGATCTTTTCAGCTCCAGTCTTGACGGAATTGTTCTTACTGATATGGAAGGTATGATAATTGATGCCAATATGGCGTTTATGGATATGACAGGAAATCCTCTTAAACAAGGTGGCAGATACGACTCTGCTCTGTCTTTTTTTGAAATGCTCAGCATAAAGTGTGACCCTGAGATCATCAATGAAATGACGGAACAATGGAAAAAGAAGAAGAAGTCCCTGAAATTCGAGTCAGACCTGATTAATTCGGGCAAAGAGCGTCTTCCTGTTGAGCTCACTGCATGGCCACTGAGAAATGAAAATAATACCATCCTGGGCATATGGTGGCTGATCAGGGACATCAGTGAAAAGAAAGAGATTGAAAAAATCAGAAGCGAGGCTCTCTCACGAATCGAGGACAATCTCGAGAGGATGGCAATACTTAATGATGAGATCAGAAACCCGCTTTCGATTATCGTAGGGCTTGCCGACATTAAATGTGAGGCTGCTTCAAAAGAGATTATTGAACAGGTGGAAAAGATCGATCACATCATCAATCTTCTTGACAGGGGATGGTTGAGCTCTAAGAAGGTCCATCAATTTCTAAAAAAACAGTACCTTTTCGAGGGAGAAAAAGAAGAAGCCAATGGCTCCGGGGAACAGGAAGATACTAAATAAAGGCATTTTCATCTCTTTCAAACCGCCCCTCCACCTTTGCAAGGAGCATAAGGACTGCAGGCATTATCACTATAGCCCCAATAAGTGAAAATCCGACTGCAATTACAGTTGAAAGCCCGAAGGAAGATACAATAGGGATATCAGAGAGCAGCAGTGCCGAAAAGCCGCTGGCGGTCACAAGCCCGGATACGGTGACAGCCGATCCTATCTTCTTTACAGCCATCTCAATAGCCCCGGTACGATCTCCGGATTTATCATACTCCTCTATATAACGCTCCATTATAAGAATCGTATATTCAGACGCGACGCCTATCGTCATCGACCCGAGACAGGTGCTTATCGGGTTGTATTCCATTCCCAGAATTATCATTGCGACCGTATTCCAGCCGACTATGCAGATGATCGGTACTATCGGCGTCGCTGCAACCGCACGCCTGTAGGCGAGGATCAGAAAAAGCAGGATGAGAATGAACCCTGTCAGGGTCATCTGGTCTTTGCTTTCGGCTATCATCGTTACGAGGTTCGTATAGGGATCAAAATCACCTTTAGGGGAGAGAGACATCAGGCAGAGGATACAGAAGAGATCCTGACCATATATCCGCAGCTGGTGCCTGTCCCGCCTTCAGCCGCACTCGGAACGGATGCAACCCTTCTTCCGGGAGATTCCCCGGTGGTGATTAAGAGCGGCACCTATATGAACGGTGATATTCCAAAAGGAGGATCTGCGACGGTCATTTTTATTATATACATCCCGGAGGAAGCCGAAGCGATGCTTATCTTTCCTGCCGGAAGTCCTGTAAAGGCGGAAGAGGGGAGCGTTTTCATCGGCCCAGTAAAACCGGGGGAAACGAAGACCGCACGGTTTAGGGCTTCTGTAACAGATAAGATCGATTCAGGCCAATATCCGGCAGAATTTATAATCGCCTATACAGATGAATACGGAAACCAGGCACAGTCAAAGGAAGTTACTGTCGGAATTGATATCGGTTCAGGACCGAAGTTCAGGGTGGTTTCAGAAAAGATCACCTTCTCACCGGGTGAGACGAAGACAATCAGTATCAGTTACAAAAATACCGGCGATGCGACTGCATATGACGCCAGTGCAAGAATAACTGCAAATACGCCCTTTTCCACGATTTCGGATTCATCGATACTGGGCGACATTGAACCAGGTGAGACGGTCACCGCCGAATACACCGTTTCTCTCGAAAGAAGTGCGATAATCAAGCCTTACGGGCTTTACACCGAGATCAAATATTACGACGGGCTCGACAATCTCTGTCTCTCGGACGAGTTGAAGGTTGAGATCACGGCAAAAGAGACATTCGATATAATAACAGCAATTACTAACCCCGTAATGGTTGCAATACTTATGGCGCTTGTTCTCTTTGGAATATATTATATCTACAGGAAAGAGAACAGGAACTAAGGAGAAGTTTAGAAAGAGAAAACTTCCTTTTCCTCCCTTTCATTACCTCTATTCCGGCCTGCCGTTCTGGCAACCGGATATATCCCCCTTAAAACAATCATCGATACTATCACGGCCCCTATGTAAAGTGTAAGCGACACCAGTATCGCAAAAACAGCATTTGATGATGAGACCGATATGATGTACGGGATTACAGGAGATACTTCCAGACCAAATGAGGCCATTGCTGATGTCAGCACCGCACGGACGAGATATACCAGAACTATACACATGAAGATAACCCTGTAATGGTGTTTTTTATCGAAAAACCCGTTAAGCAGATTGAAAGATGTCAGGATACCTGCAGTAATGAGCAGAATTACGACCAGTGGCACCACAGAAGATAAAAAGGGCGCCAGAAGCGAGACGACGACCGCGAATATTACAGGAAGAACACAGGCAACCTGCGGAATAAACTTATCCAGTACGATCCAGCCTATAATGGCAAAAAAAGTCGTGAGCAATACAGGAATGATAATCAAAAATATTACAGATGCAATAATTGAAACCGTATCCAATTCAAATAAAATCATTTAAAATCCTCCGAACAGACCGGGCTGATCCATATTCTTCGACGTATAGACTATGTGAAGCGGCATCACGGTCTTCTCAGCGTTCTCCCTGTTCTGGACCGGTGAAATGAAGATCGTCTCACCGGCAAATTCAATGCTCCCGGTAACGATATTTCCGGAAAATGTAAGAAGGACAACAGAGTCCTCAAAACCCCCCACCCTGCCCGAATACGAATTGATGCCGTCATCGATACTCTCGAAGTTCATCTTCTCAAGCAGGAGCGTGTATTCCTTTCCACGGATCAAAACCCCGAGGTCTTCATCTTCCGGTGTATAAAACTGCACAATGTCAAATCTTCTGACCGTCCGCGGGATATTGAGAGGACCATATTCTGCCTCAAGAGTCTTTAAAACCTCGCTATCAAGTGCAATTTCGGCTTCAGATATCTCTGTATGCCCTGATATCTCAAAGAGAGCAGGAACTATCACATCACCGGCTTCTCCCGCCTGCCCGTATGAACCAGCGATGATTAAGGATACCACAAGGCCGGTCAGGACGCCGGCAGCAATGCAGGGAATAAGTATATTTTTTTTTAGTTTCATTATTGCTCCTCTATTCTATGAATCTGCATGCATAAGGCTTCCATTATTAAAATATTTACATGATATTCAACCAGAGAATTATACAGAAAAAACACATGATAAAACAATATATTCCGGCTTCATTTCTCTGGTACAATAACAAAAACCTTTCAGGAAGGGAGAGCAGGCGGATCACTCCACCTTTCGCCCTATGACTGAAGTCTATTCTAATCATTTATATTTTCTCTGACTATGACACCGGATTTTCGGGATTTAGTTGAAGATATATTTTGTCTGACGGGAGACTTACCCAAGCGAATTCAGGAAAACATAATTTCCATCGCCAGAGAGTAAAAATTTTCGCGATATCTTTTTTGCGCTCTTTTTTGTGCAAAGAAAGACGTTTAAATCCGGAATAAATCTTAACAAAAAAGAAAAAATTAGAGTGAAAGGAAGAGCGGTGCAAATACAACAGCCACGATGCTCATGAGCTTGAGCAGGATGTTGATTGCAGGGCCTGATGTGTCCTTGAACGGGTCACCGACTGTATCGCCTGTGACACCGGCCTTGTGTGCATCTGATCCCTTTCCACCGTAGTTTCCAAGTTCAATGTACTTCTTTGCATTGTCCCATGCACCACCGGCGTTTGCCATCGTGATTGCGAGCATGAAACCTGAGACGAGCGAACCTGCGAGAAGTCCGCCGAGTGCTCCGGGTCCAAGAAGGAGTCCAATGATGATAGGTGCTGCGATTGCAAGAACACCAGGTGCGATCATCTCTCTTAATGCAGAGTTTGTGGAGATTGCAATACATGAAGCGTAATCCGGTTCGGCTTCGCCCTCCATGATGCCCTTGATCTCCTTAAACTGTCTCCTGACCTCGACAACGATTCCCATTGCGGCCTTTCCGACGGCCATCATCGTCATTGAGGAGAAGAGGAACGGGAGCATTGCACCGATTAAAAGACCGATGAATACGTTGGAGTTCATTACGTCGATATACTCGAGACCGACTGCAATACCGTATGATGCAAAGAGTGCAAGTGCGGTAAGAGCTGCTGATCCGATTGCAAAACCCTTTCCGATTGCAGCTGTTGTGTTTCCGACTGCATCAAGGGTATCGGTGATCTCGCGGACTTCTTTCTTCTGGTGCGACATCTCTGCGATTCCGCCGGCATTGTCAGCGACAGGGCCGTATGCATCGACTGCGAGCGAGATACCAAGTGTTGCGAGCATTCCGACAGCTGATATTGCAATACCGTAGAGGCCTGCAAGCTGGAAAGCGATATAGATTGCGACACCGATGATGAGAACGGACCAGACCGTGGACTCCATTCCCTTTGCAAATCCGGTGATGATGTTTGTAGCTGCACCTGTCTCACAGGATGCTGCGATTGAGAGTGTAGGTTTCCTCTCGTATGATGTGTAGTACTCTGTAACCTGGCCGATAAGGAAACCGGCGACGAGACCTGCAACTGTTGCAAGGAATACGCCGAATCCGTATTCACCGAGGAGCATATTCGTAACGAAGTATGTAGCTATGACAACAAGCACAAGGGCTACAATGAGACCCATGTTGAATGCCATGTGGATTGCAGAAGACTCAGTCTTCTTTGTGCGAACGAAGAATGTTCCAATGATCGATGCAATAATTCCAAGCGCCGCGATGATGAGCGGGACAAGGACTGCATTGAGGACATCGACTCCCGGGAAGGTAATCGCTGCCGTTGACGCTGCAAGGAGCATTGTTGCAAGTATTGAACCTACATATGATTCGTAGAGGTCAGCACCCATTCCTGCGATATCACCGACATTGTCTCCGACATTGTCTGCGATTGTTGCAGGGTTCCTGGGGTCGTCCTCGGGGATTCCTGCCTCGACCTTTCCTACAAGGTCGGCACCGACGTCAGCAGCCTTTGTAAAGATACCGCCGCCGACACGGGCGAAGAGTGCAATTGATGATGCACCGAGTGAGAATCCTGCGAGAGTGTTGACGATAACGGTCATCTCTGATCCTGCGAGAATGTTTGCAAGAGTGATGAAAGAGACCGAAAGACCGAAGAGTCCGAGACCGACAACGCTCATTCCCATGACGGTTCCGGATGCAAAGGAAACCTTGAATGCAGGCCCGATTCCATTGGTTGCAGCGTGTGTAGTCCTTCCATTAGCTGATGTGGCTGTAAACATTCCAATGTATCCTGCGGTTGCGGACAGCACTGCACCAAGGACGAAACATCCGGCGGTGAGCGCTCCGTTCGGGAGCAGGACTGCAATAACAATTGCAAGCACGACGACAAACACAGCGATTGCACGGTACTGCTGGTTAAGATAAACCATAGCACCGGTGTGGATTGCCGCAGTGATCTTTTGTACGACCTCATTGCCCTCGCCCTCTTTCCTGACACACATAAAAGAGTATCCGGCAAAGAGAAGACCGATCAGGGCACATAAAGGTGCAAGATAGATCAACATATCCATAATTCTACCAACTATCCCCTGGAATATCTGGTGATATTCCCGAGTATCATTTGCCTATTAATTTTAGTTTTTATAATAAAAATAATCCGTTTTTTATCGACCAACCATTACATGTGGTTCGGCATTCGACGAAATAATACGTAAGAAAAAAATATTTCCTGTGTTTTCGCACCCTTTTTTAAATTAATGTTTTAAGAGAACGCATAAAACATCTGTAATATACCCGCTGTAAAACCTTCCTGAATAGAATAAAATGGACCGGAGTTAACCGGACTGGTTATTCCCCTGAAAAGACAAGTATCCTGTTCCCGTAAGTATCCATGAGATTCAGGACTCCATCGCTCATCGAATAGCCAGCAGTCTCTCCGAGAAGTGTGAGATACCGTGATTCCATATCCATCCTTCCTTCGCAGTACATCTCCGTCATCCCGATCATCCCGAAAGCGAGGCTCCCCATATCATCCATTTCGTAATCCCCAAAGTAGCTGTTGCAGCCGGAATTGCCGCCTGCCCGGCCTTCCTCCAGTTTAAGTGTTATCTCTGTATCGGCAGGCACTGAGACGAGTTCACCTACACCATTATTGTATGATATAAGGGTCCATTCGATGCCTTCCGGTGATGTTGACGCCTTCATGAAGGAGAGGATCGCAACCCCGTTCTCGTTCATCAGGAACAGACTGTCCCCGTCGACATAGGCGGCTTCTATCTGGTCGAGTTTGGTCAGGTACTTCGATTCCAGAACCATCAGATCGCTATCGGCACAGGCCATCAGGGTCGAGCCGATCATGCCAATTTCAAGCCTTCCCTTTTCAAGCGTGTAGTCGGCAAAATAATTGTTGCAGCCCGAACTGCCGTAGAGGCGGCCGTCCCCCCCGAATGTCAGGGTGACATCCGCACCTTCGGGGATTTCCTCTACCTCAATTGAGCTCCTGTCAGGATCGGCATAGAGATGCCAGGTGCATCCTAAAACATCCCCCGGGCCGGCCATATAGCCGGGATGAAGCATTTCATGTTTCTCCCCGGAATCGACGAACACCAACATCTCCTCACCGTCCGAACCGGCAAATACGAGCTTTTCGTCCATAAGATAAGCCTGACTTACGTTGCTCAGGTGTTTGAGAAACAGATCTTCAACCTCCATCTTCCTCTCATCGAGACATGCGATGCACGTCCTCGTGGGGATGCCTATCGAGATCTCCCCGTCATCAAGGAAATATGGCGCAGAATAGTCATTGCAGCCGGCAGATCCACCAACCAGACAGGGATTAATGCATTCGAGATCGGCTTCGACTCCTTCAGGGACATATACAGGCCCTTCTCCGGTCATGTAATATTCAAGGTTCCACACCGCCGACTGAAGAACCGACTGGTTTGCCGGGACTTTTTCAGCACTTTGCGGTGGGCTGCCCGTACAGCCGGAAGCAAAAATAAGTAATAGTCCGGTCAGTGCAATACAGGCGCATAAAAGCTTTAAATTAAATCTTCTGGAAATTTTCAGACCCCCTGTTTATTCAAAAAAAGGTGCAGGAAGTATATAATGGATCCGCAGGTCCTGTTCAATTGTTTTCCGTTAATCTCTTTCCGGAATATTTTCTTTTCAACATCATCCTGATGATAAAGTGAATTAACGGGATCAGGAGAAACAGCCAGGTCGAGCCATCAGCCGAGACCAGATTCGCCCAGGCAATCACAATAATGCATACAAAAGGTACGGCAAGACCCCTGCCGATTGCTGATACGTATCCCTCCATGGAGATACCACCTTCAGAGAGAAGTCTCCCGCCCCCTGCGGCATAAACCCAGGAGACTGTTGTTAAAAGCCCGATCATGAAGAGATTTCCTGAATAAAACGTGACCGCAAGAGGGTAATCCGAATAAGAGCCCACAAGATCCGTTGTAAATGGAATAAGTGCAACGAAAAAGAGGGTTACTACATTGAGCCATACGTAAACCCCGTCAACATGTTTGATATAGCTGACCTGCCTGTGATGTGCCATCCAGAAGGATATCAGAACAAAGAAAGCGATTGCGTAATGGAGAAGCTGGGGAAATGTAACCGAGAGTGCAGCAGCAAACGAGTCCCCGGACCCGACCGGAGGAAGCTCTCCCACATCTATCGTAAGCACCGCAAGCGTAAGGGCGATTGCATATATCCCGTCTGTAAGCGCCTCAACCCTGTTTTTACTCAGAATCCTTACCTTTTCAGTCATTCTTACACCTGATATCCCCGCATTTCTTCATATGCCCAACAGTCCTTTCGGTAAATTCCTTTGTATCATGAAAATATTCCCTGCAGAGAAGAAATATTCTTGCAGCATCACCAAGAGCACGGTGGCTTTTAAACAGGTGTCTCTTTTTAGCGGGGATACTGTAGCTGAAATTTGATGAGACTATCTCATGTTTTTCGACCTTAAAATTGTGTGCAACCGAAAGCTTGTCGAGCGACGGAAGGGACGAGATCGTTGGACATTCCTTCTTTACAATCCTTTGGAAATCATGAAGATTATACCCGGATATATCATATGCAGCTCTTTTGAAGATCTCCTTCTCCATCGAGTCGGAAAAGAACCAGAAGGAAGAGATCTCATACTCATTCTCAAGATCCTTCATATAATTCCTGACAGACCTGTGAACCTCTCCTGATACTGATAAACCCCGCCTGATATCCTCGTTATTTGCCCTGTGCCTCCGGTTATATTCAAGGTTATAACATTCCCTTGCCTGGTTAATCAGGGAGACGGAAGTCCCTTTTTTAACTCCGTTTTCATCGATGACATTCTTTCTGACCACGAGATCGATATCATGAACAAACATCTTCTGCCTGTATGATACCCTGTCATCTTCCAAATCATAGAGGACAACTCCTATCTCGGTCGGGATATTTATCTGGCTTCCTCTCATCCCGTAGACCTGACCGGCCTCAAAATCAAGCATTGCGGAACAGACCAGATTACCACCTCATAAATAAATATAGTCAGGGGATAGGAAAAAAACTCCCCTACAGATTTTCAAGAATATCCTGGTAACTCTCAACGGTCTTCTGGTAGCTTCCCATTATCTTTGCCGCAACAAGGGGATAGATTAGAGGATCAATCTCAACCGCTTTGTTGTAGGCCTCCACAGCCTTCCTGTTGGATTCAAATGAGGTCGTAGTATATTTTTCAACCCTCGCAGAGGGATCTTTGCCAAGATCTGCATACAGATCAACGAGCTGCCCCTGCTCATACATGGATTTGAAGAGGTATGCATCACCAAGACCAATCCATGCATCAGTACTCTCCGGCTCGAGCTTTGTCATCCTGTCAAAACAGTCAATAGCCTCGTCATACCTCTGTAACTTTATCAGTACCACACCCTGCCTGTAAAGAATGCCCGTTTCATCAGGATTTGCATTGTAATTACGGTCATAATACTTCTCAAGTATACTGTAAGAGTCAACTGCTTCACTGGTATTCCCTGATTTCATGCTCAGGACGGCAAGACTGTTCCAGTCCTCAGGAGATGCTCCGGAAGGATTTTCATACACTATCTGCCTCTGAAGTACCAGTGCATCTTCAATGTTCCCCGCCCGGGTAAGTACCTTTACCTTTATTGAGAGAGCATCCCTGTTATCCGGAGAGTCCTCCAAAACCCAGTCGCACATCGAAAGTGCAAGATCATCCTTTCCCGAATCGAGGAAGTTCTCTGCCAGACCCACCCCGATACCGGCCTTGAGGCCTGGATTTGCAGAAAGAAGAGCCGGAACCAGAATTATTACAGTAATAATTACGACAATGACCAGGAGTATCTGCCAGACCTTCATAGAAATAATTCAACAATAAAATAATTATTCTAATCGATTTTACTCATGCAAACAGGAAAGTAAAAAAGTACCGGGGAATATTCTTAATTATGAGGCGTGATCACACCCGGGATGGTCTCACCGGGCTTGAAATGATAATAACAATCGCAATTCTTCTTTTCTTTATGTATGTCGCGTTTTCTGCAATATTCGGAGCCGTTGGGGGGGCTGATAAAAATGAAGGGGGGATTATCGCAGGTTCTGTCAGCCGCGAATCGGAGATCCTGGTAACCGGCGGGGCATCGAACGGCGTACAGGATACCGGAGGGGCCATAATGGGTATCAGCCTAATCTGTGAAGACCCGGACCCTTCGGTGATGGGAGGCTGCCTGATTCCGGTAAGACTCCTGACCGGCAGCATGGGTTCGATTGACATGAGCACTGCGAAGTTAACATTCGAATACGGATATAATACTGAGACCCCTGCCTTTACAACAGGTACATCAGTCAGCAAGTCTTCATGGACAATTGCGGACACAAGCCATATAATTCCGGTGATGCAGGCGGATGAGGACATATATCTTGAACCAAATGAGATATTCATGCTCCTTGTATATCCGGGAAACCCTGTCCCGGCAGAGAAAAAGTTCTCGATTACCCTATCACCTAAAAACGCCACCCCTCTGGAATTGATCTACATGGTTCCTCCGTCGATTCGAAAACAGAGAATTGTTGAGCTGATGCCGGGATGAAGAGATGAAGATTTTCTTTGGAAAAGAGGAAAAGTTCGCGATAATGCTCCTCCTGATAGTCATATTATTCTCCTTTGTACTGCTCCTCGTTCTTGATTCTGCAGGAAAAGAGAGCTTTGCCTCTCCATACAGCCCCTCATCAGAGGAAGGGGATCTGGTCACCTTCGGGGGGCCGGTCGATGAGATAGTATTTACCAAAACAGGCGGACACATTATCGTAAAATCCGGAAAAACAAGCATATTTATTAGAAATGCTGCATCACAGGATATAATACCCGATCCCGGAATGATGATTCATGCAACAGGAACGGTTGAAAATTATAAGGGAGAGATGGAGATTTACGTATCTGATCCTGCCGATGCTATATTCATCAACAAAACCTCCCAGGAATGAAAAAGTTCAGCTGAAGAGATCGTCGTCGTCGCGGGTAAGGACTGAGGGCCTTTTCGCCTTCTCTTCGTTCTTTGGTTTTTCTTCAGGGATCTCCATTTCATGTTCGACTTCTTCGGACGCAGCTCTCTCACCCCTGTCAGGCAGAAGCTCCCTATCGGGCATCTCCGGCAGTTGACCCGAATCAGGAAACAACCCGCCGTCCGCAGGACTGTCCTTTCCTCTCTGATCGGTATAGCCAAATCCCGTATAAAAAGGATCTTCATCCAGTCTGCTGCCCTTCTTCTTTATTGATCCCTTTTCAGGTTCTTTTTTTGAGACTCCCGGCGTCTTTCCTTCGAAGAGTTCGTCGGCTTCATCATCTGTGAAAAAGGATCTTCTTTCAGGGCTTCTTTCGGGTTTTTTGCCTAAACCCGGCCTTTCTTCAGGTCTTTTCCCGGTCGAACCGGTTGCATGGACCATCTTTTCCATCCTGTGTTGTGTAGCTGAACCAAATCCGGTTTCGAATATATCCGAATCCCCTCCGATTACCGATTTTTTCTTCGGCAAATCAGAACCCTTCGGCTTTGCAGAACCAAAACCTGTATAGAAGAGATCTCCGGAATCACTGACCTTTGATTTTTCAGGCGGTGATTGTCTGGATTCAGAGGTCTCCAGGCCTAAATCATGCTCATCCTTATCTTTCCGGGGGAATTCGCCGCCGGTTATTTTTTTGCGGTGGCCCTCGACGCCATCTCCGTCGAGATCTCCCGATATTATTTTTTCATGCGGCATATGAACAGAGTATGTCCTTATTATCTATAAATGATAGTGAGGTGCCCAAAAAAAAGACACCTTCAAATCCCATAATTATTCAAAATTCCAAATAGGGCTTATCCCCCGGAAATTACCGGCTGAAACGCCCACAAAGGCATTTCCGGGGAAAAACCAAGAATCCACATGAATACTGTGAACATAAATATAACGAGCAGTAAGATTCCGATTATATTCAGCACCCACCCGGCCCTGATCATGTCCTTTATATTGATATATCCCGAGCCATATGCGACTGCATTCGGAGGGGTTGCAACGGGGAGCATGAAGGCCATAGAGCATGCAAATGCCGCCGTTAACATCAGGATATACGGGTGAACCTCCATACTCACTGAGGTAATAGCCATAATTGGCATCATTACCCCTGCAATCGCTGTGTTGGATGTTACCTCGGTCAGGAGCGAGACCAGAATTGCAACGATCAGAACTGCAATGACTATGTGAATGGTGTGTATGAACCCGAGCCTCTCGATAATCTCATTGGCCAGTCCGCTTGCGATGAAAGCCTTTGAAAGACAGATTCCACCACCAAAGAGGATTAGAATTCCCCATGGTATCTTCTTCGCCCATTCCCAGTTCATCGTGTAGATCCCCTCTGCCCTGCTTACAGGAAGAAGGAAGAGAAGGATAGCACCTGCTATTGCTATCGTCGAATCGTCCACCCCGGGCAGGAACGTGTTGATTCCGGGAATTATAAAGTCCCCTATATTCTTTTCAGAACGGAGTATCCATGCAACAGCTGTTCCTGCAAAGACAGCCAAAGTCCATTTCTCTCCCGGACCCATTTTCCCAAGTGCAGATATCTTTTCGGTGATTATGTCTTTTCCGGCCGAAATCTTTTCAGGAAGATCCCTGTATACCCCGTACGTCAGCCACAACCATCCGACCGGCAGGAAGATACAGGAGAGAGGGAGAGCAAAGAGCATCCATGTCGAAAAATCGATTGCCGGTGCGGCAGGGAATATCGCCTCCATCTGGGCAATAAAAAAGCCGTTTGGAGGAGTTCCGATGATAGTTGCCATACCGCCTATAGTCGCCGCATAGGCGATGGATATTACTATACACTCAGAGAAGTTGCGTTGTTTTAGATCCATATCTTCGAGTTTGGTCTCGATATTCGGGAGAATCGTAGCGATTATCGCAATAGCAATCGGGATCATCATCATCGCGGTTGCAGTATTTGATATCCACATCGACAGGAATGCGGTTGCAACCATGAATCCGAGAATCAGCCGCCGCGGTGAGGATCCGGTTCTGTTGATTATATGCAGTGCAATTCGTTCATGCAGGCCCCAGCGCTGCATTGACATTGCTATGATAAAACCACCCATAAAGAGGAAAATAACCTTGTCCCCGTATGCTCCGCATGCCTGTGCCGGGGTAAGCACCCCCAGCAGCGGGAATAAAACAATCGGGACAAGTGCGGTTGCCTGAATCGGGATTGCCTCCGTAATCCACCAGACAACCATCAGGGCCGTTACCGCAGCGGCATATTTTGCCTCAACGGGAAAGGCAGACGGATCCAATGGATAGAATACGATGATTAAAAAGGCAAGTATTCCAATAATCCGTCCCAGGGTCTTCTTCATAGTTCAGATCATTGGAGTTATAAATATAATTATGTTCCTTTTTAAATTAAGGGACATTTTGCCACCTATAATTAATTTAAAGGTCATAGATTGGAATTTAACAATTTATTTCCTGAAACCGCCCTAATTAACGGTATTGAGGCGACATCTGCTCCTTAAATTGAATTAAAAGAGAATTAAAGGGTTTTTATTATTACCTGCCTGCATTATTCATTTCCTCAGTCATGCCGGTCGCCAGTTCATGGAAAAATGCCGAAGTTTACCATAACATAAATGGCGTATTGATGACCATTTTATAATCAACATTTAACCGGATTTACTTCCGGTGGTCGGTAACACATGAATTTTCAGGATCTTGTAACGATATCACAGGGACCACTGGCTATTATGAACCCCATATCCCAGGATAAAGCCCTGCTGATAGGAGAGATGGCACGCCTTTCAGAAGGAACAGAAGTCATCGATTTCGGATGCGGAAACGGAGCGGTACTTGGTATATGGGGACGTTCGTTTGGCATCTCCGGGACAGGAATTGAGATCAGGGAAGAGGCCTGCTCAAATGCAGGAGAACTCCTCGCAGATATCGGGCTTTCAGAGAGTGTTCAGGTTTTCCTTGCAGACGCCTCTTCATATGAGCCTGAAAACGAAACCTATGACGTGGCTGTTTCATTAGGTGCATCGCAAATCTGGGGTTGTGTTTCCAGTGCAATATCCTCAATGAAAGATTTCCTCAACCCTGACGGAATAATCATCATTGGTGAAAGATACTGGAAAAAAGACTCGGTTGCAGCTGAATTTTCAAGAGAATGGCCCGAGATCATGACAGAGTACGAGATACTCCAGTCTGCCAGGGACAACGGATTTGATGTTACCAGGGTGATCCGCTCCTCAGAGGATGAATGGGACGAGTATGAATCTTCGATCTGGGAGAACTGCATCTCATGGATCATAAACAATCCTGATCATCCGGAAAGGGAGGAAGTATACAGCTATTTCCAAAGAATACAGGACGAATATCTTGCCTACGGAAGAGAATACATCGGCTGGGCGGCATATATCCTGATGCCTGCATTTGCCAGATAAGTGGAGAATTACTTATGAACAGGTACTCATTCGTGGCGCATATCCCCGATACGCGGCAGTCACTTCAGACGGCATCAGAGATAATATTTGTGAACCAAGGCAACATCAACAGGATTCATTACGACAGGCAGATCGATCCACATACTGCATTCATCGAGGTCACCTGCAATAGTGAAGATTATTATTCAATAAGGGAGAGGCTCATCTCGAACGGCTTTCTAAGAACCTCTATCAGGAGCCTGCCCTTCCTTAAATTCAAGGTCAGGATCCCGCATATAAGCGGCGCTCTTCTTGAATTCCTTAAAATTACCTCAGAATCGAAGGCAGCGATCAGTTCGATTGATTTCGACGATACAGGGAGCATGCCCGACATGGTGACGGTGAGCCTTGTCCTTGCCGAGACGGAGAAGGCTGAAGAGCTGATGAACGACCTTAGAGAGACATACCCGATAGAGATCCTCGAATATGATGTTACAGGTGAATCACTAGACAGAACGATATTCTACGTCAGATTTGCACAGCAGATCCGTAATTATCTCGAAGATGACGATGACGAAGAGCTCCTGATGGACTTTCTGAAGGACATAAACCACACAGTCCAGGAGTTGATGCATCTTGGAAACGACCCGGAAGAGGTCTTCGATAACTACCTGAGGTGCGGCGAATACCTGCAGGCAACGACAGGAAACGGATTTTACGCCGACGTGCAGGAGATCCGGATCTCCGATATACTAACGCTCTTCTGCTTCCAGCTTCCCGGCGGAGGAAGTATATTCCTCTTTGACAGCCCGGAAGAGATGGTAATGATTGATACAGGTTACGGCATCTACGTAAAGGATGCCCGTAAACTTTTCGATTATTACGGGCTCGATCCGGACAGAAAACTGAAATATATAATCACAACCCACGGCGATGCGGACCACTGTGGTGCAGGAGGGGCATATGACGTTCCGGCATACATGCACCCTGCGACACTCGAGATCATCAGGAGAGGCAACCGTGCATGGGGTTCAAAGAGTGAAAACTCGATCCTTGAGATGGTATATACGACCATGATCGCACTCTTTTCAAGGTGGACTCCCCCAAAAGAAGAAAATATCAGGCTCTTCCCGGAATCCTCAGGTGAGTTCCGGTCTGTATTCCCGATTATCGACAGGATGAAGATCACAGGCGTCGATTTCGAGATCCTGATAAGCCAGGGAGGTCACCAGTACGGCCAGCTCATACTCTTCAGCCCCGGTACCGGACTGCTCTTTACCGCAGACAGCCTGATGAACTTCCACAGCTTCACAAAAGAGAGACAGAACTACAACTCAATCGCAGACTTCCTTGTAACGTCTGTAAATGTCGACAGTGATCTCGCAAGGAGCGAGAGGAAGGCTCTTTTGGAGATTGCATCGGAATACGAAAAAGAAACCGGAAAGAAATGCCTGATCTGCGGCGGTCACGGTACAATCTCTGTATTAAATGAAGAAGGTAGACTCGAGACATACCAGGAACCGGAGCACTATACACATAATCTTGTCCAGTGAAGATAAGAACAGATTAAGAGTGAAAACTCTTAATTAAACTCTTTAAGCCCGTTTTTACAATGGTTTTCTATATTCTTTTTTAGTAATGCCATATCTACATTAAAACCAATATCCATAGAATCTTCAATAGTCTCCCCGTTTTGAATTCTACTGTATTCAATTCCCCAGAGGCACAGTGAAACAAGGACCGGCATTACCGATATGCCCGTATCCGTAAGACTGTACTCAACCCTCGCCGGAACCTCTGCATAGACGTTCCGGAGAATCATACAGTCTCTTTCAAGCTCCCTCAGTTGTTTTGTAAGCGTCATCTGATTGATTGCAGGTATAGATCTCTTAAGTTCGGAAAATCTCATAGGTCCTTCACTGAGATTCCAGAGTATAACCGGCTTCCATTTTCCCCCGATTATATTGAGAGTTATCGTTACAGGGCATTTTTCATAAGTCAAAATCTCACCTGATTTTTTGGTATAGTGTAGCATACCTGGTAAATTTTATTTAACTACTCACTATTTATTAGTTCCAAAATAACATTTAGCCGATGCAGAAGGTAATAATTGACAACGAACTATGCACAGGCTGTGGGACGTGTGTTTCCGCCTGTTTCTATGGAATAATTCAAAAAAGCGATGATGATTATCCGGCAGCGATTCCGGAGCTTCTCCCTTATTGCAGCCGCTGCGGGCACTGCGAAGCCGCCTGTCCCGAGGCAGCAATATCGGTTGAATATCCCGGAGCAGCTTCAATACCGGATTGTTCCGGTGAGATTAACATCTCACCCCGTGAGATCGGCAGCCTCATGACAATGCGGCGATCGGTGAGGCATTTCACAAAAAAGCCTGTATCAAAGGAACAGCTTGAAGAAATACTCAAGATCGTGCGTTATGCACCTACCGGAATGAACGGCCAGTCGGTCCACTGGCTGATTTTAACAGACCCGGCAGAAATTAACAAACTCGCAGGCCTTATCATCGACTGGGGACGCGAGGTTGTTAAAAACCAGCCGGATTTCCCTTTGGCACCAATTTTATCAAACCTTATCGCAAAGTGGGATGAAGGCATAGATCCAATATGTCATAGCGCCCCATGCCTTGCAATTGCATACGGACAAAAGGAAAATCCCCTATCATTCATCGACTCCGTGATCGCCATGACCCATCTCGACCTTGCGGCGCCCGTTTTCGGGCTTGGCACATGCTGGGCGGGATTCGTCCAGATAGCTGCCGATGCTTCACCTCAGGTTGCCGAATTCCTCAGGCTTCCCGAAGGCTTTAAGTCACAATATGCGATGATGATCGGGCACCCTGCCGGAAAGTTTTACAATATTCCCAAACGCGATTCACTAAAGGTTTTGTGGAGATAAATCAAGGCAATTGCCTTTGAAAGGAGGCTGAAATCCGTAATGAAAAAAATATTGAGAGGATTTTCCCCCTCTTTCACCTTCCCCTTACGGTTATGAGTCAAAACAGGAAATAGGCGGGCATTATTTATTGCTGCAGCCCGGGTTGACACAAAAAGGGCTTATGCGCTCATTTAAAAATTTAAAACATAAATAATCCCGGTTCATTCTTCAATATAGTCAGAAATCTTTGCGAGGACAAAACCACGCACCCATTCCTGTAAAGACTGCTCATCAAGCGGAGATGATTTCATTGCAATGGCATAGCAGAGGGCGAGTGCATTGTCGAGATCATACTCCTTTTTTACCCGGACCTCCTCTTCCGGTAACACAATGGCGAGATATTCCTCATCTTCAGGTGAAAACTCACATTCGATGATCTCATCATCCTCTATCTTTCCGACACCCCCGAAAGCCTTTCCCTCCCAGGTATAACTCGAACTCATGCCCTTCTGCATCGGTGCAAGCCTTATCGAACTGTTTTTGATGATTGTGACAGCCTTTGAAAGAACAGGCGGATAATTATCCTTCTCAATCAGTGAAAGGGCCTTGTCTGCACTTTTCACCGCCCCTGAATATATCTCGTTCCTGTATCCTGCAAGCATTGAAGCAATAGCATGGCCTGCCCGTTCATCAACCCCGGGAAGAGAACTTTTAACCTTCCTTACATAATTTTCCAGGTATTCTGCGGCTTCTTTCATATACCTCACCTTAAAAGTTATCCTTCGGCCTGAAATTTATTATTTCTTTTCAATGTTATAAGGCGGAGTGATTGAAAACGTGATTAGCAGAGATCCTTCAGCACCTTTTCAATCTCAAGTGCATGTGCAGAAATCCTTTCTGCAGAAACATCCCCTTCTTTGCAAAGACTCAATATAGACGATATATGCTCCCTCATTATCCCTATACCTGCATATTCCCGGTAAATTTTCATATCCGATAATCCGGGAGTCTCCGGGGTCTCCACGGTTCCCGAACTCTCATCAGGATCAATAAATGTGATAAAGACCGAATAATGACCATTAAATCCGGTTACCCGGATTACGTAACCAGGTTCAGCGGCATTCTCCGGATTCCCCAGGTTTCCACAGGATAGGATTATTCTTTTTTTTCCTTCTGATATACAGCAGGAGACTCCCGGTCCAACGCCCGGAATAAACTCATCCAAATCTGCACACCTTCTCCAGAGATCTCTCCCGGAGACTCCAAGGATACCGCATGCCTTATCATTTATCGCTTTGAGGGTACACCTTCCATCTTTTGGATCATAATCAGCAATGCAGAGTCCCAGGTCGATGCTGTTCAGGATCTCCCACTGTGTCTTCTGGATCTCCCTGAGTTTCTTCTCTGCAAGGTTCGCTCTGTGCTTATTCAGGGCAGTCTCAATTGTGGTGTAGATCTCTTTCGGGCGGACCGGTTTTGTAAGATAACCATATGGATTAGTCCCTATAGCTCTTCTCAGCGTCTCCTCGTTTGTATAGGATGTCAGGTAAACAACAGGAATATCCAACATCTCAGTAATTTTTTCTGCTGCATCTATCCCGTCAATCTCACCATCAAGGTTTATATCCATTAGGATTAGATCAGGTTTTAACTCCCCGGCCATCCGGATTGCATCCTCGGGGGTTGTCGAAAGGCCTGTAATGTCATAACCGAAAGACGAAAGCGTTCTTTCAATACTCATTGCGACTATGACCTCATCCTCTACAATTAAAACTTTTGAGCCTGACATAATATCACTCCTTACTCTCCCTGAAAGCTTCTTTTGGAATTAGAATCTCGAATCTGGCTCCACTGCCGGGAATTCCTGTTTCACGGATACGGATATTTGTTATATCAAGGATCTCACGTGCAAGAAACAGGCCCAGTCCACTGTTTTTCCCGAATCCCCTGTCAAATATCCGGTCTTTTATCTCCTCTTCAATTCCTGACCCGTCATCCTCCAGGATCAGTGTGCACCAATTGTCATTTAATTCATATTTCGCGGTTAAGTTCTTTGCAACGCCGTGTCGGTATGAATTTTCAACAAGATTGAACAAAACCTTCTCGAACATCGGATCTGCATAGATCTCAAGACCGCCTGTATAATCATACAAACGTACGTTCATCAGTGCAGCTTCCTTATCGATCTCCTTCATGACTTCAGACATCATCTGCCATTTTGGAGAATCAATACCAAGATTCTGGTAATCCTTTGTAAACGAAATCTGCTTCTCTATCATCCCGGTAGCTTTGAAGATAACCTCAAAGAGATCCCATGCCTCAGAATTTCTGTTGACGTGATCTTCAGATAATAGTATCTCCTCGGAAAGCCTGATCGCAGTCACCTGATTAAGAATATCGTGCCGGGTGATCTCTGAGAGAAGGTTCAGCTTCCTGTTTGCCTTTATTACAGCCTCCCTGTAATTATGCAGGTTCGTTACATCCACCCTGATTCCTATCATCTTCACAGGGTCTCCTGCTTCGTCCCGCTCGATTACCCTGCCGAACGAGTTGACCCATATCCAGTCCCCCTTCGGATCTTTCATCCTGTATAAAGCCGAATAATTCTCCGTTTTTCCGGAAAAATGATCCTGAAGCGCATCTCCAATCATATCCCTGTCATCGGGATGGACTGAATTCCAGAATTCCCTGTACCTGTCTTCTTTCTTCTTATTACCATAACCCCCGGATATTTCATCAGAATTGATGACAATCATCTTTTTTTGCTTTTCCCACATCTCCCATATCGATATCCCGGCACTTGCCATTGCAAGCGCGAGATACTCGCGGCTCTCGCTTATCTCCATCTCAGCCCTCTTCTCGGGCGTAATATCCCTCAGGGTTGTTGCAACCGCTGATACCTTGCCGTTTTCATCAATGACAGGATAAAATATCAGCCTGTAAAAATGGTCTTCGAACTCTTCATCAAACTGAAGGGGTTTTTTGGAACTTATCACTTCAGCAATCTGGCTTTTTCTCTTTTCATGCCTGTCACCGGAGAAAAAACTGTAAACCTCCCTGCCAATCAGCTCATCTTCCGGCTTTTTGAAATACAGTGCCGCTTTATCATTCAGCTCCAGGATCTTCCCTTCCCTGTCGATTAGAATTTTTGCATCGAAGGCTGAATTGATTATGGCCTTGAGACGTCCTTCACTCTGTATCAGTGCCTTTTTTGATTCAATATTACGGATAACATAGAAAGAGACTATCATACCGCCTGCTATGCAGCCGATAAGGAACAGAAGTCTTGTGAAGAGGGAATAGGAAGAAACCCTGAATACCAGGGATTCAAGGAAAGAGTCAGGATAGTAGTATATTAGTGAATGGAAGTACTCTCTTATATAATAAAACTCCAGGGCGGCATCGAAAAACCAGAAAAGAAGCCCGAAAAGTATAGCAAATATCATAATAAAAGCGATGATTCTCGAATCAGCCTTCATCAGACACACACCTCCCCGCCTGTATCCGGGCTGCAATAGACGATATCAGCCGAAATAAGCAGACCCTTCGGAACCTCAAATCCGATATCTTCTGCAGTGTCAAGATTCACCATAATCCTGAATGGAAACGAGTGTTTCATTTCAAGACTTCTGGGTTTTGCACCGTTGAGTATCATTCCAATCGATTCTACATAGACCGGAGCGTAAAAACGGGGCTCTCCCGATACTACACTGAATAATACACCCCTCTCTACGAGATAGGGATCCATCGAAAGTGTCGTTACATTATATTCTTTTAAGGGTTGGAGGAATCTTTTCACACTTTCAGGATTAACCCCGTTCTGCTGTGTAATATATACTGCGTCAACCTCAGGCGCCAGATAAGTGTACGCTGCAATAACACTCTCCTCGCTAAGTGTGAGATCAGGATTGTCGTCTATCGTCCCGTACTCGATAATCTCAAAATCTCTCTCTTTCGAGATCTCCCTTAATAGATCGATATTTGAGTACGAGATGCTCTCGGGCGAGGAGTTGTCATATCCGATTCCTATGGTTTTAAATCCTGTTGAGTCATGGAAAATCTCTATCTGCCGCCTGTACTGATTCGAATCGATAACAGTGTGGACATTATCGTGCCCGGAGTCATCCACGCTCCGGATCAGTCCGGCCTTTACAGGATCGATGGAGGCCATAATAATTACCGGAACAGGATTATCATCCGTTATTACATCCTTTCCGGCTATAGTCCCGAGAGAGATGAGAAGATCCACCTGACCTGAATTCATCTTTGAAAGTGCATCTTCCCTGTTCTTCTCCCTAAGGCTGTAATTCCACGCCGACGACCAGAAGAGTTCAGCAGGAAACTCAAGATAGGAGCTTTTCACTTCTGTTCCGAGATAATTCCAGATTTCGGATGTACTTGAGAATGAATCAAGCTGGTCCTCATCCAGACCGTATATCCAGCCCTCTTCATCGAGCTCAATGGCGAGGTATTTCAGGGTTTCCACATATTCCCTGTAATCCCCAGCCTCATAACATGCAATTCGCCATTTTGAGCCATCTTGCTTTAATACGGGATCAGACGGCCTCTTAACCAGATAATTTGGAGTGGATATAAAAATCACCGCAGCCGCTATTATCAGAATGACAATAAGCGCCGCAATATGAATCCAGTATTCTTCTAAAGCCCTGTTTGACATGCAAAAGGCCCCCGGCGCAGGAGAAGATCCCCATCAGAATGATAAAGAAAAATTTCCCGGAATGCCGTTGATAAACAGAAGGAAATTATTTGATATATTCCTTTTGATTATGCATATACCAATAATTCCGAAAGCTAAAAAACAAAAAAGAGCACCAGAATCATTATGCAGGAAACAAGTGAACCTTCGATAGAGATCGCGGGTGCAGGAATAGAAGGAGTGGGAATTGAGGCCACCACCCTGAACGTTGCAATTGTCGTAAAAAATCCGCTCCCTTTTGGTGGCAACATCGAATCTCTGGAATACAGGATCTTCCTGGTGAGGGACGGGGAAGAGGTCTTTTTAGGAGAGGGCAGGAAAGGTAATATCAGGATAGAAAAAAGTCAGGCCACCCGGACGGAGGTCCCGGTAAAGCTTAAAAACACGGCGATCCTCTCTGCCGCAGGGGGCCTGATTGGAAGCGATATAGATATCGTGATCAGGGGTACTGCTGCAATAGATCTTACAGTCGCCACACCGGCGATACCGTTTGAGAAAAAAGTGAAAATAGAAGGTTTCCTAAAAAGCCTTAAAAATTAGAGCGCATTTTATCAAAGAATATCCTGAGCCAGAGTTCTGCACACAAAATTCTCCAGAATTCCGGCGAATAACTCCCTCTACCCGATTTAAAATCCAGATAACTCTTTTTAACCAGTTCACCGTCCCAGTATTCCCTCTTCATGAAGCTCTCCGATGAGAAGACCAAAACCGCAAGATCCGAAAGTTCGTCCTTCATCCATACCTCTTCGGGTGTTACAAAGCCCATCTTGTCCATCCTGCACCTGATCCTTTCCGGAACAAGGCCGGCTATGGCTTTTCTGAGGATGTACTTGGTGATTCCGTGCCTGATCTTCTGGTCGAGCGGCAAAGAGGCGATATATTCCACCAGCCTGTAATCGAGAAAAGGGACCCTCGACTCTATCGAGAACGCCATCGAATTCCTGTCCTCATAATGGAGCAGGGCCTGGAGGTTGCTGTTTGTGATCTCGTTCTTCAGCACATCATCGAGTGTTCCGGAATAGCGGGAAGCAGGAGGGATTACTCCCCTGATAAAACTCCTTCTTTTTCTTCTCGCAAGAAGTTGCCCCGGTGCAGAGATGAAAAATCCGTGATGTATCTTTATCGATGCGAAGATCTCTTTTAAAAGTGTTACAGGGAGACTTTTGAGCGACCTGAAATATGCTGCCTGGTAGCCGAGATATCCTGCAAGCTGCTCGTCTGCACCCTGGCCGTCCAGAACGACCTTCACATCATGAGATGCAAGCTGCATAACCCTGTACTGGGCATAGACCGATATATTGTAGAAAGGCTCATCCTGCATATAGATCAGCCTTTCGAGATCATTCTTCAGATCTGTAGTTGACGGTGATATCTTATGGGCCGATACGCCTGTCACAGCTATTACCTCATCCATGTATTCGCTCTCATCATATCGCTTATCGGAGAAGCAGGCAGAAAAGGTGTTCTGCCTCTCCCCGACGCTGCCCTTCCCTTCTTTCCTGATGAGATTGTTTATTATCGCGACAATGGTGGAAGAATCGATCCCGCCCGAGAGGCAGGTTCCGACAGGAACATCGCTCCTCAGCCTGAGCCTGACTGAATCATAAAGGAGCTCCTTCAGCTTTTCAGCGGCCAGATCACCGTCTAAATCTTCCGGAGAGACAGGGAGGGAGGACATGGAGAAGTCCCAGTATTTAACCGGCCGGCTGCAGCCGTTCTCTCCTGTGGTCATAAAGGATGCAGGCGGAAGCTGTTTTACCCCTTCAAACATAGTTCCTTCACTGGTATCCAGCACACCCCATGCAAGATACCGGAGAAGATTCTCCTTATCCGGGGCAGGGCAGCAGAGTCCGGCCTCATGGAAAGCTTTTATCTCCGAGGCAAAATAAAAACCTTCAGCAGTCTCCATATAGTAAAAAGGCTTAATCCCAAATCTGTCCCTTGCACAGAAGAATGTGTTGCGGTTTAAATCCAGGATAACAAATGCCCACATTCCGTTGAACCTCTCAAGGCATTTTTCACCCCATTCCTCGTATGAATGCAGGATCACCTCACTGTCGGCCGCTGACCTGAACCTGTGCCCGGACTCCTCAAGCTCTGCTTTTAGCTCCCTGTAATTGTATATCTCGCCGTTGAAGACCAGTATCAGGGTTTCGTCCTCATTTGGCATTGGCTGTGCGGCTGCATCGCTCAGGTCTATTATAGAGAGCCTCCGGTGTGCGACTGCGGCATTATGGCTACAATAAATACCGCTCCCGTCGGGGCCCCTGTGGGCGATGGCATCAGACATCCTGCCGAGGATAGCCGGATCGGCTCCGCCTTTATACGAATATATTCCCGCAATGCCGCACATAAAGTAAAATCCTAAAAATTATTCAGCAGAATATTAAAAATAGATTTGGAGAGATACGCCCTCATTTCTTCTTGTCATAGTACAGGACCTTTACAAGAGTTGCAAGTCCGATGATGAATGCCGAGAAGTATATTATGACCGTCAGGGCGATGAGATAACCGGAATACTCGATATCAGCTGAAAACATAACTATGGACGCACCGATGACGAGTGCCGACGATACGAGACCCATGAGCATCTTGTCCGAGGCCTTCTCGATGGTAGTGCCCAGCGCCTCCACATCCTTTGCAACAATATCCACCTGAACATTCCCTTTCGCCATCTTGTCGAGGGTGCGGTTGATAATTCTTGGGAGCTTCATTATGCTCTCTGCGCTTTCCAGGAGCGTGTGTGAGGTCTTTTTGAAGCTGGTCTTTGAAAGGTAGCGTGCCTCGAGAATCTCTCTCAGGTACGGCCTGGCCTCGCCATAAAAGTTGAACTTCGGATTCAGGGTGGTTCCGATTGACAGCACCATAACGATTACCTTCAATAGGGACATCAGCGTGCCGGGGACCTGGACCTTATAGAGGTTCATTATCCTTGGAATCGATTCAAGAGCCGATCCTGCATCAACATTCCCGAGTTCAAAGCCCTCAACATCAAAGAGTGCATAATAAAGCTGATCCTTAATTTCATCCTCGTTTTCATCTGTAATATTTACCCCAAGCTTCTGGAATGTTTCAACTATCATGTTGACATCCGTGTCGACGATCGCAAGCAGGAGTTTTATAAAGAGATCCCGTCTCTCCGGCCTTATAATGGCAATCGCACCAAGGTCAAGGAATGCAAGCTCGCCTGAAGGGGTTACCTTGAGGTTTCCGGGATGAGGATCTAAGTGAAAGAAACCGTCCTCAAATATCATCTTCAGGTATGCAGAGAAACCGAGACTTGCAAACTCTGAGGGTTCAAATCCATAGAACCTGATCCCGTCGACATCATCAACCCTGATTCCGTCGATATACTCCATCACGAGACATTCGGGGCCGGAATATTTCCAGTAAATCTTAGGGAATTTTATCCGGGCTTTCTTTGCAAAATTACGCCTGAATATATCTGCATTCTTTCCTTCAGATACAAAGTTGAGCTCCCTTTTGATCATTCGGGAAAAGTCGTCCACCATCGCAGAGAGATTGTAGGCCCTTATTGCAGGATTGACCCTCTCATATCTCTTTGCCATGTGCTCGATTATCAGGGTGTCGGTCTCTATCGTCTCGGTGATATTGGGACGCTGGACCTTTACGGCGACTATAGTTCCGTCTTTAAGTAACGCACGATGAACCTGTCCGATGGAGGCCGCGGCAAGGGGTGTTTCCTCAAAGTACTCAAACGCCTCATCGATAGGTCCGCAGTACTTCTCAATGGTCGGGCGGAGTTCGCTGAACGGGACAGGGCCCACATGATCATGCAGCTTCTTGAACTCCCTGACGAGTTCAGGAGGCAGAGTCTCTGTTCTCGATGCAAGCATCTGGCCGAATTTAACAAAGGTCGGTCCAAGCTCCTCGAGGGCAAGACGCAGTCTCTCGTATACCGATCTCTCGTCCTCCTTAACCCCCTTATTTAATATCCGCCGCCTTTTGGCTCCGGGATCTATCTCGTCCAAAAATATGCCGAATCCGTATTTGATCCCGACGTCTACAATCTGGCCGTACCTTCTAAGACGGGTAACCATGAATGAATTAGCGAATTAATAATACAAAAACTATGCGCAACTGTTATACATTTACTTGAAAAAAAGGGTGGTTTTTTAATTTTTTCCTGAACACCGGTCACCTGCGCCGGGAAATAATCCCGGTCGCGGCAAATACTACGGCAGTCAGCAGGGCAGCCAGGACAGGAATAAGAGAGGACGGCGCCTTAGGGGTTTCTCCTGCAGCAGACGCTGTTTCTTCGGCAGAAGCGGCTTCAGTAGGGGGAGGTGTTTCAGGCAGAACCGTCTCTCCAGGCGTTTCAGGAGTTATTAACGGTTCGTACAGGGCGACATATTTCTGTGCCGTATTCCCTGTCCCGACACTCTCTATCGTGAATATATATGTTCCGGGATCCATTCCGGCTGTATCGATTTCAACCGTCCAGGTATTGGCGGGTATCCCGTACTCTACGTAGACCTGTCCTGCCATACTGGTTGTATATGCCGTACCTTCAGACTGTTTTGATGACGGAATATCCCCCGATGAAGGATCAAAAGTATAAAGCAGGCGTTCTCCTGCAGCGATATTGGTCGTTCCTTCAAGGGAGACGACTGAGCCGGCAGGATATGTTCCGGCATCATTCGCCTTTATCCACGGCTCCTCAAGATAGAATGTTGTTACAGTGTATGTATCATCTATGTCAGGGGAGTCGAGCATATTCATGAGAGCATATGCCGCCGCAGATCCCTGGAGTTTCCCTGACCCGTCGATTATGAACCTGTCTCCGGCTGCCGAGACAACGCTGGTCTGTCCCGCGCCGGGTACACCTGCCTGAGGAGTCACATCAAACACTCCGTTGTACATCGGATGCTGGATGACCACGTAGTACTGTCCGGGTGAGAGGGAGCCCGTAATTCCCCCTTCTATCTCATATACATATGAACCGTCCGATGCCGTATCAAGGGATTCCTCCGACCAATAGTTGGGCCCGAATAACCAGGCTTCAAGACCCGTGGTCTGCGCCCCCGGTGCACTGCCGCTTACATATACAGGATCGCCGGTGGCATAGAACCTGATATCATCCCCGGATGCTGCAGTTACAAATCCCGGGATTATAATTAGCAAAACAGCGATTGCTGCCTGAAGAATAGCTGAGGCTTTCATGTCACATCAGTCCTAATGTAACTGAGTCCATAGCGGATAAAAGTTTTATGTGTCATTCCTTCAACAGAGTTTTAGGAATCCTTCTGCGATGCCGAAGATACGATTGCTGTAATCTCCCCTTCAGGGGATTTGATGATGGAATTGTGCCACAATACCGGTATTTCCATTCCATCTGAGTTAATAATCACACCTTCATCGTTTAGCGGAGGTGTAATCTCACCGGATATTATCCTCGAATACTGCTTCCTGAGCCTGTCACTTACTGAAGAGGGTATGACAGTCTCAAACCAGTCTTTTCCGATTATATCCTTCTCATTCACTCCAAGCATGCTGCAGCCCCTCCTGTTGATGCAGCTTACCCGTCCATCCCTGTCGATTACCGCAATCATGACCCCGGCAAGATCAAGGTAGCTCTGGGCCTGGTCCCTTTGTGCGATTATCTCCTCTTCGGCTTTCTTCTCTTCAGTAATATCCTCAAGAAGAGTCAGGATATATTCCAGGTTTTTATCCATTCCGAATATGGGGACCTTCCGTGATTTTATGATCCTCTCACCCTTTCCGGAAATTTTTATCCTGATCTCCGGCATTGATACAGGTGCTCTGGTCCCTGCAATCTCCCTGTCCCCGGAGATGAGATACTCTACGAACCTGTCCGGAAACAGCTCCCAGCCCATCTTGCCGGTGGCCATAGCCCCGTCAATACCGAAAAAATCCTCGGTCTCCCTGTTGAAGTAAATGTAAGTGCCTTTCTCCATTTCCTTGACAAGAACCATTGCGGGTATGTTCATGACAACAGAATTTAGGAAGGACTTCCATTTGAAAAGGCCGCTGTGGGCCTTCTCTCGCTCTGTGACGTCCCTTGAGACTATCCTGTAACCTGAGCCCATTCCAAACTCATCATAGCGCCTGCAGAGACTTGATTCAAGAATTACCATATGTCCGTCACTGTGCATTACAGAGCAGTTGAACAGCTCCGGACTTCCGCCGTTGTTCCTGCATGTCCCGACACACTTTTTTAATGCAGATGCGCCTTCATCGTCGAGAATATCATATATCGGCCTGTTAAGAAGCTCTGCAGGCTGAACTCCAAGTATTGCATTTGTCCGCGGACTGACATATGTAAACCTTGCATTATCGTCAAGATCCCATATTGCATCGTTGATCTCCTCGACAAGAGACCTGTAATTCCTTTCGCTGGATATCAGGGCCTCTTCCGCCTTCTTCCTCTTTGTGATATCTTCAAGAGTTATTGTCGCACCTGACGAGGAATCATTTAAAACAGTAGGAATTATTCTTATCTTAAAGTGCTTCTCCTCATCAACCTTCATTATGCGGATTTCGTCGCTGCTCTCCTCTCCGTCAAGAGCGGATTTTATCCTTTCGTTTATGAGCGGATGATCAAAACCAACAAGAGGTGATTCCCTAAGCTCTTTGCCTATTATATCTGCTCTCTCAATTCCAAGGAAAGAGCAGAGAGAGTCATTCACCTGCGCCACCGTGAAATCCATGTCGATAACAGCGACCATATCAGAGGAGAAATTTATCATTGCCGAAATTGGCGCACGCTGGGAGATGAAGAATACTTTTGCTTTCCCGTACATCCTCATATCGACCTGACCGGATATCCGGAGCATATCGAGGTATCTTGAGACGGTATTTCTGTTTACAGATATACGTGCCGCAATATCGGACACAGAAAGACCACGGGGATTCTCCTTTAGAATTTCAATAACCCTTGATAATTCTGCAGCGTAGGAATCCATTATTACTAATATCATTTCCATAATCCCTTACTTATTGATTTCGACATTGCCATACACATCGCACAACACATTGCATCTTTCATTGCAAGGCAATAAGATAAAAATATAAATACTACTCCTGACAACCTATTATATGCAATACCAATAGCAGTTTTTTAGTCTATTGGAAAACCTCTACAACAACACATAACGGGGACCCTCTCCAGCACCTCAAAAACCAGTTCCATAACTCTAGAACATAAATCCTCCAAATGCCCAAATTTGCATGAGCAAAAAAATCGCACCATAGCGATATACCTCTCAAACAGGGTCCCCGTAATTCACATGAAACACACGTACCCCTTATGATAAATATAGGGAAACATTTCACCAAACTCCCCATTTTTATGTTTTTACTTGTAAAATCAGGTTATTTCTCCAGGTAAAACCTCCACAGCCACCTTACGTGTAATTCCTTTCAAGCCCTCTCTTTGCCAGGAAGAATACAGGGATCGAAAGAATCTCCATAAAAATCACATATGCGAAGACGAGGGTGAAAGAGATGCCATATAAAAATCCTATGACTACACTTCCAAAAAACCATGATAAACCATAGATCGTGTTGAATACTCCATAAGCGGTCCCTCGTTTTGAGATGTGTGTATAGTCGGCGACTGCGGCCCTGAGAATAGTCTCCTGGATTCCCATGACGCAACCCCATATAACAGCGGAGAATATTGCGAATATATAATCGGATGAGAAGGCAAGGAGAGGGATAATAATAATCAAAACAGGCAGAATTACCAGTGTAATCAGACCCCTGCGGTCATAGATCCTTCCAGCCGCAAGAGCAGCAAAGGCGTCAACACCCATAGCAATTGCATAAAATACCGGGATCTCAGCATCGGGAACCACCCCTGCCGAACTGAAATGATAGGATACCAGTGGAAATGCAACAAAACCGCACATTGTAAGTGCAGTGAAAATCCCGTAGGGAGCCAGGCTCTTCAAAGGAGGAGCAGAAGATTCCCCGGCTGTATCCTTTTCATATGCCACCGTATCCGGAACCCTTCTCCTGACGAGAACCAGGGTTGCCATCATCAGGATAAATGGAATAATAAGGAGGGCGAATCCACTCTGGTAATCTCCCCTTGCAATATATGCCGCGGTAAATATAAGCGGCCCGAGTATTGCCCCAATCTGGTCAAGCGCCTCGTGGATGCCGAATCCCCAGCCTCTCCCGACATCCTTTGTGATATTCGAGAGAATGGCATCCTTTGCAGGAGCACGTATCCCTTTACCCATCCTTTCGGCGATGAAGAGCACTGCGGCAATTTCCCATGAACCCGCGAAAGCAAGAAAAGGAACGGCGATAAGCATCCCGTAGCCGATAAAGGTCAGTGCCCAGTAATGCTTTGTCGAGTCCGCGATATAACCTGACAACAACCTGAGGGCATATCCTGAAAATTCACCAAAACCCGCGACAAATCCGACAGTAAGGGCAGAAGCCCCGAGAATATACAGGTATGGACCGGTGACGCTTCTTGCACCTTCGTAGATTATGTCCCCGAACATCGCTACAATGCCGAAGAGGAGAATGAAATAATAGCTCCTCTTCTTTCCGGGGGCGATCCGGGGACTCACGCTCATGTATTATATTATCCGGATTCTCATGATTAATATTAGCCCGCAATTTCCGGGAAAAATTATTTTTGTTTATTTTGATCTTTTCTTATCATCGCAAACAGGCCCGCACCCGTAAGCGCTGCAAACACAGAAATCAGCCCGAACCCGGAGGCCTGTGCAGATGTGTTATCCTTTGCATATTTTTCAAGGACACTGGAATCACTGACCGGATCTCTGCCGGCAATCAGAAATCCCCCGTCCGATGTCGTAATAAAAGCAGTCATCTCCAGATCCCCGAGGCTCTTCTCCCAGAGCAGTTTTCCCGACAGATCTGTCCTCAGTATCTTATATTCGTCAGGTTCGGGAGATTCGCCGAGAATAAGACCTGAAAGATAGTATCCCCCGTCCCCGGCATTTGTGATATGGAAGAGATATGAAACGAACTCATTGTAGTACTCAGATCCTGTAACCTTACCTTCGGGGTTTGTAAACATTACCGAAGGCATGAACAGTGTTGAATTATCAGGACCTACAGGCAGCTGGAGCCTTGTTACAGCATACCCACCCGAAGGTCTGCAGACGACGGAGACAATCATTCCCGAAGAGTCTTCCGAATACTGCCTTGCCCATACCTTTCGCCCCTCATCATCCGTCTTCATCAGAAAACCACGGTAGTCTGTAATCATGAATATGGGATCGATATAACCAGCAATTATGAATCCTGCCTCCGGATCGTTCTGGACTGACCTGATTACGTACTGGCCGCCGCCTTCGGGATCACTGAAGGTCCTGTTCCATGACTCCGTTCCTGCAGGAGATACCTCTGTCAGGAATCCCTGGATGAAGGTTCCCGCCATGACAGTTGATCCGTCCGGGGCAACCTCAACCGAATAAACCTTGCCCATGGGCTGGTGGAACTCCCACTCGAATTCTGCCTTATCTGTAATCTTTAAAAGGTCTTCGCCGTCTGCAAAGAGAATCAGACCGCCTGCAGGCGATTCCTGGATTAGCTTAATGCTGCCATTCGCATCGCTTCCCGGAATATTCTTCTTCCAGAGAATGTTTCCCTCCCCGTCAAGTCTCATAACAAGCCTGCCTTCCGGGCCCGCCCCGGCTGCATAATATCCGCCGTAGGGCGATTCGCATACAGACAATATCTCAGCCTCTGAAGACGGGTATTCCTTAATCCACTCCACTTCGGGGCCCTGTGCGGATTCGGCGGCAGAAGATGCCTGCACCACAGAGAGGAGTGCAAAAATTATCATCAGCGTGAGGATTATCCCTCTCGAACAACGGTTCATATACCTATTTCATCGTTTATTCGATTTAGAATTTATTAAAAGACCACCTTCCGGCTCAGCTGCCCGGATCCTTCCCAATGATGTACCGTGTAAAATAATATGTAGGAATGTCATAGAATAGCAGTACTATGATCAAGGTTGCTGTAAACGGATTCGGGACCATCGGAAAGAGGGTCGCCGATGCCGTATCCGCACAGACGGACATGGAGATTGTCGGAGTATCCAAGACCAGACCAAGCCATGAGGCAATGATTGCACAGAAACGCGGTTACCCACTTTATATCGCTGATATCTCAAAGAAGGACCAGTTTGAAAACGCAGGAATGAAGGTCGCCGGAAGCGTCGAGGAGATGATCCAGGCCGCAGATATCATTGTCGACGCCACACCCGGCGGAGTCGGAGCCGGGAACAGGGCAATGTACGAGAAGTTCGGGAAGATGGCAATCTGGCAGGGTGGAGAGGATCACAGTGTTGCAGGGTTCTCATTCAATTCGTCATGCAACTTTGCGGATGCAAGGGGGCGCCAGTTTGCACGTGTGGTCTCGTGCAATACGACAGGCCTCTGCCGCATAATAAAGCTAGCCGATGAGGCATATGGGGTAAAAAAAGTCAGGGCGACGATGATCAGGAGAGGAGCAGATCCCGGGGATGCAAAACGCGGCCCGGTCGATGCTATCGTCTTAAATCCGGTCACCATCCCATCCCATCACGGTCCGGATGTGCAGACGGTCCTTCCGGATATCGACATAGTGACTATGGCAATGATCGTTCCTACGACATTCATGCACATGCATGTCGTCCAGATGGATCTTGCAAATGCCGGGGATAAGGACAAAATTCTCAGGCTCATTGCAGATAATCCAAGAATCGGTCTTGTAAAGGGATATACGGGGATAAAGAGCACAGCCGAACTGAAGGAGTACGCATCTGATCTCGGACGGCCCAGATCTGATCTCTGGGAGTCATGTGTCTTTGAGGATTCGTTATCCATCGTCGACGGAAAGGAGCTCTACCTCTTCCAGGCGATACACCAGGAGGCCGATGTCGTCGTCGAGAACGTCGACTGCATCAGGGCAATGACAGGCTCGGCGGCAACTGCCGGTGAATCTGTCGCAATGACAAACAGGGCTCTCGGTTTCGAGACGATATAATTTTTTAAGGTAATTCTGTTATATTGCCTGATCTTTACAATCCTAAAGTTTTCATCCGGGCAATCACTTTAGGTCTTTCAGGTATGCCCTGTAAACCGACAGTTATCCAGGGGCACCCTGATCTCAAACAGGGCTCCCTTTCCTTCCTCTCCCTTCTCGGATATGGACATCCCGATAACATTGAGAATCTCCCTGATATAATAAAGCCCAAGACCAGTCCCTTTTCCAAATCCCTTATTGAAGATCTTCTCTTTATGTTCTTCGGGAATGCCACAGCCGTCGTCCTCATAGATTATAGCGGCAAATTCCTCCAATTCACACCACCGGATCCTTATTGAGGATATTGAACCTCCGTGCATCACCGAATTGTTGATGAGATCGGAAAATATTCTGATGAAGATCCCGTCTGAGAAAATCCCAATTCCTTCAAGCTCAATACTAACTTCCACTTCCCCTGTTTCGACTGCAGATATATATTCAGAGATCTCAGGCTGGAGTGTGATCCATCTTGCAGGCTCTGAATCGATAGTCTCGTATTTTTTCAGGAAACTGATAATATTCGACATTTCTTCAAGGGATGCCTCCTGCTTTTCGATGAGATGCATCATGTATTCATTATCTGCATCGTCCCTTGCAAGCTCGCAGTATCCCAGGATCGCCGTAATCTTGTTTCTCAGGTCATGGCGGGTTATCTTCGAGAGCAGGCTTAGCTTCCTGTTTGCAACCGCAAGGGCATTTTCTGTGCGTTTCCTTCCTGTAATATCCCTTGAAATTCCGCATATGCCGACAACCGAACCGTCCTCTCCGAATACAGGCACTTTTACGACTGAAAAATTATAATTTTCTCCTTTCAGCCAGTGAGTGATATCATAGAAAGCCGTTTTTCCTTCAAGAACCTCCTTATCACTCGTGGAAATTATTTCCGAATATCCTTCACCAAATATATCAGAATCTCTTTTGCCGATCATTTCAACGGAATCCAAACCGAATATTTCACACATATAGGGATTGACGTGTGTATATTCGAGATTGACGTTTTTAATGAAGATTGCATCCCTTGCAGAATCAAACATTACACGGAGATACTCTCCGGATTCCCTTAAATCGGCTTTAAATTGTCTTTCCTGTGTGAAATCATGTATTATTGTAACAACCTTTACAATCTCAGAGTCAATGAAAACAGGAATTTTTGTTGATACAGTGTAAATCATTTTTCCGTTTATGAGGTGCTTTTCATCATTTTTGATTACCTTTCCGGAGGAAAAGACCTCACTATATTTATTAAAAACCTCCTCACCCAGAAACGGGAACGCCTCATTCAAACTGACCCCGGAAACATCGTCAGGAATCTCAAAACCATTCTCCCGGCTGGTTTTCCGGAATGCTTCATTTACCAGCAGAAAATTCAAATTTCGGTCAACAACAGAGACGGCATCAGTCATTGCATCAAGAGTCTCTGCATACTGGAACTCGGACTTCTTCAATGCCTCCTCGGCCTTCTTGCGCGGAGTGATATCATATGAGACTCCAAGCACCCCTGTAATTTCACCACCGGAATCTTTCAGTGGAGAAAGACTGACGCTGATCCAGAAATCTCCTGCCGGAAGCTTTTCAACCATCTCCCTGTAAAACGGCTCTCCTGAATTTATTACAGCCCTGACCGCTTTCATATGGCCTTCCGCCTGCTTTGCAGGATATAATTCAAAGAGAGTTTTTCCGTTGACCTCTTCAGGAGTTTTTCCAAAACCCGAAGCCGCAGCACTGTTGACATAAAGCAGCAGGCCATCAGGATCTATAATATAGATCATCCCCGGAATGGTCTCGGCAAGACTACTGTAGAGCTCGTCCCTTGCCCTGATCTCCTCCTCGGCCTTTTTGCGGTATGAGATATCCCTCGCAATCACCTGGATTCCGCCTGAGAGATCTTTTCCGTTCATAAGAACTGCCGAGCTTTCCAGATATGCAAATGAACCATCTTTTCTGCGGATTTTTATCTCAACATGACCGGGATTTTCTCCGGAAATAAGCAGGGTATCATTTCTTTCAACTCTCTCGATATCCTCCGGCTCCATTATCTCGGTATACCCGACTCCAATCATTTCTTCAGGTTTATATCCAAGAATCAACTCTGAAGATGGCGATACATAAACAACCGAACCTTCAGGATCAACCTCCAGGATCAGATCAGGCGAACTTTCAACAAGCTTCCTGAACTTCAGTTCGCTCTCTTCATGCGCTTTTACAGCATTGCGCCTTGAAACCGCCTGTTTTATCTTATGAACCAGTTCTGCAAATTGTGATCTTATGTCCCCTCCCTTCTGCAGGTAGAAATCCGCACCGGACTCGAAAGCCTCTATTACAACATCCTCTCTTCCCTTTCCGGTAAAGATAATAAATGGTATATCATTCCCTGAATTTCGCAATACCTTTAAAAATTCAAGTCCGTCCATCCCGGGCATCTGGTAATCAGATACAACGGCATCATAAATCCGGGTATTTAAAATTGAAATCGCTTCTGCAGCAGATTCAACTGTATCAACGGCAATATCTGAAGTTTTTTCAAGATATGTTTTCGTAACTTCCAGTAGAAGGGGTTCGTCATCGACGTAGAGGACGGAATACATTCCTTAATTAATTGTTTTCTTTAATTATTTTATTTTACCAATTTTGCATAGATCTCCGGATTACTGACATCCCCGGATCCGGCAACCGGAACATGGAGAAGAAATATTTAAAAGAGGATTCGGCAAATACGCCAGTTCCGGACTTTTCATGTTACATGAAATCTTTTCAATTGCCGGTATCGGGATACGAACTTCCTACCGGCATGGGAAGCTGCCGACAAATATAATTATTCTTTCTCAGGATCATCCTTATCGGGATCTATGATGTTGTCGACAAAAGTTGTGGGCTGGATAAGGACATCAGATACAAGGCACTTTTCCACTGCGAGGAAAATCCCGGAAAAACACTAAAAACCGATCAATCATTTTATTATATCCAATATCCATTATTCGAAAAGTACAATTTCCTGATAATAAAACAACAAAAATCTGAGATGGAAATGAAATCTCCAATGGATACAAATACAGACAAAAAAAGTACGGCAGTCAGCAACAAGCCCACCTGCCCGAAAACCCCGGCACAGCAGAATATGAAAAAATCCGGAAATATCCCTCTGATTGTCGGGATTGGAGCTTCAGCCGGAGGACTCGAGGCCCTGGAAAGGTTTTTAGAGGGAGTACCTGAGGATTCAGGAATGGCATTTGTCATTGTGCAGCACCTTGACCCGGATTACAAAGGTGCAATGCCCGAACTGCTCCAGCGCAAAACAAAGATGAAAGTTGTCGAGGTCACCGACAGGATCAAAGTCCGGCCTGACCGGGTTTATATCATACCTCCAAACAGGGACATGTCACTTCTGCATGGTGTTTTGCACCTGCTTGAGCCGGCAGAACCCCGTGGCCACAGGTTCCCAATCGATTCCTTCTTCTCATCCCTTGCCGATGACCTGGGGGAAAAGAGCATAGGTGTCATTCTCTCCGGTATGGGTACAGATGGCACAGCCGGACTTCGGGCAATCCGCGAAAAAGGAGGATTGTGCCTTGTGCAGGACCTGTCATCTGCCAAATTCAATGGCATGCCCAAAAGCGCAATCGATAACGGGCTTGCTGACATTGTTGCACCTGCTGAAGAACTGCCGGCAGGTATCCTCGGGTTCATCCGTCATATCCCGGGTACAGGTGAAAAAAAACCGGCAATCGGGCAAAAATCAGGGAGTTCACTGGAAGAGATAGTAATCCTTCTCCGGGCCCGGACCGGGCACGATTTCTCCATGTACAAAAAGAATATGGTGTACAGGCGGATCGAGCGTCGGATGGCAATCCACCAGATCGACCGGATTGCAACCTATGTTCACTTTTTGCATGAAAACCGGCGCGAAATTGACATTCTTTTCCGTGAACTTTTAATCGGCGTAACAAGCTTCTTCCGCGACCCTGCCGTATGGGACAGACTCCGGGACGTGGTTATACCCGGTATTATCGATAAAACCCCGGATGGAACGAAGCTTAGAGCATGGGTTGCAGGCTGTTCCACAGGTGAAGAAGTATATTCACTTGCTATTGTATTCAGGGAGGCCCTGCAACAGGTCCGGCCGGAAGGACGGATCAGTCTGCAGATATATGCCACCGATCTCGACGGGGACGCTATCGAAAAGGCAAGGGTCGGGGTGTACCAGGAAAATATTCTTGTCGATGTATCCGAAGAACGCCTTAACCGGTTTTTCCTGAGAGAAGAGGACGGGAAGATCAGGATCGGAAAGGAGATCCGTGAGATGGTCATCTTTGCACAACAAAACCTGATCATGGACCCGCCGTTTACCCGGCTGGATCTTCTATCCTGCCGCAATCTGTTAATCTACCTGGAACCCGCGATCCAGAAAAAGATCCTGCCCCTGTTTCATTACGCTCTCAATCCTGGCGGCATTCTCATTCTTGGCACTGCCGAGACTGTCAACGGTTATACAAACCTTTTTTCAGAGATCGAACCAAAGCTGAGGATCTTTTCCCACACAAAACAGGCTCTGCCCGCAGAACCGGTCGAGTTTCCGGTACGCCTCTACGGGAGAAGGACAGAAATAAAAGCAGAACTATTTCCAACAATCCCTGTTGCCAATCTGCAGTCTCTTACCGACCGGCTGCTCCTGCAGCAGTATACACCTGCAGCAGTCATGACTACCGAAGCCGGGGATATCCTCTATATACACGGCAGAACCGGGAAGTACCTGGAACCCACTGCAGGCAAGGTCAACTGGAACATCTTCGCAATGGCACGCGAGGGATTGCGACATGAACTGACCACCATATTCCGGCAGACTCTGCAGACAAAGGAGACGATAACGGCAAAGGGCATAAGGGTCCAGACCGAAACCGGGACGCAGGATGTGGATGTCACCGTTCAGCTGATCAACGACCCCCCTGAACTGAAAGGAAAAATGCTTGTGATTCTAACGGATGTGGCACCCCTGCAGCCCAGGAGAAAAAAGAAAACGCAAAGCGGCATTAAAACCACAGAATACGCTCGAATAGGTGAAATGGAAAATTTGCTGAGGCAGTCGGAGGAAGAAATGAATGCACTTCGCGAAGAGATGCAGATCTCACAGGAAGAGCTCAAATCCACCAATGAGGAGCTTCAGTCGACAAACGAGGAGTTACAGTCTACAAACGAAGAACTGACTACATCAAAGGAGGAGATGCAGTCCCTAAACGAAGAGCTTCAGACTGTTAACGCCGAGCTGGAGAGCCGGGTCGATGACCTGTCACGGTCGAACAATGACATGAAGAACCTGTTAAACAGTACCGATATAGCGATGGTTTTCCTTGACGAATCCCTCAATGTGCGGCGTTTCACCACAGAAGCAACAAAGGTAATCAGGCTGATACCCGGTGACGTTGGGAGGCCGTTCACCGATTTAGTATCCGAACTAATCTATCCGAACCTGCCTGATGATGCCCGCAAAGTTCAGCGGACCCTGATGTTCTCAGAAAAGACTGTCCCGACAAAAGACAACCGCTGGTTCTCGGTAAGAATCATGCCCTATCGTACACTGGATAACAGGATCGATGGTGTCGTGATTACCTTTATCAATATTACTGCTCATAAGGAACTTGAGGATGAACTGATGAGCGCCCGCATATTTGCCGAATCTGTGACAGAAGCATTACGAGAATCCCTTCTTGTTCTGGATATGAATATGAAGGTTATATCGGCAAACAGATCCTTTCTCAGGACATTCCATGTTGCAAAAGATGGAGTAGAAGGCAGGAATATCTATACCCTTGGCAACGGGCAGTGGAACATTCCCAAACTCAAAGAACTTCTGGATTCAGTATTATCCAAAAATATGGCCTTTGAAGATTTCCTGGTCGAACATGATTTCCCTGACATAGGCCACCGGGCCATGCTCCTCAACGCCCGGCAGATCGTAACGAATAGGCCTGACAACGGATTAATTCTCCTTGCTATAGAGGATATTACAGGAAAATAGGCAAAAGAAATATATGAAACCCGGCCGAAGCACACCGAAGGATCATAAAATTGTGGATCAGGGGGAGAAATCCCTTCGAAAAATGGCAGAGAACAGTATGGCTGCAAAGAAAGGGCACATACCAATCCCGGATACAACCGAGGATATGCAGAGGCTAATCCATGAACTTCAGGTGCACCAGATCGAGCTGGAGATCCAGAACGAGGAACTGATACAGGCCAGAGCTGAGATCGAAGAAGGGCTGCAAAAGTATACCGGACTCTATGATTTTGCCCCTGTCGGTTACTTCACCCTGGATAATAGTGGTACAATTCTGAACATTAACCTGACCGGAGCAGCCCTGCTTGGGAGGGAGCGATCATTGCTGATTGGCCGGAAGTTCCATGGTTTTATTTCAGCAGCTTTCCTGACTGCCTTTGATGAATGTTTATACAGGATTTTCCACCAGACAGACAAAACACCACACAGCCTGGACATTTCCATCCGGGGCGAACCCCTGACCTTTGTTCATCTGACGGGACACGTCACCGGCCCGGACAATGAATGTCTAATGACGATAACCGATATCTCAGAATTTAAGACAGCAGAAGAGAAACTGAAGGAAAGTGAAAACAGATATCGCTCTCTTTTTGAAAAAGCAAATGAAGGGATTATTTTTGCTGATCCTGAGACAATGAAGATCGTGCATGTCAATCCGGCCATATGCAGGATGCTTGGATATTCAAAAGAGGAGCTCACGGTTATGAATATCGCCGATATTCATCCAAAAGAGACTCTTGATGAAATATTAATGGAATTTAAGAAACTTGCTGCAAATGACGGTGGATTTTTGAAAGCGATCCGCTGCCTGCGGAAAAACAGTACGACCCTGATAACGGATATCACCTGTTCAATGGTGAGTATGCACGAAAGGGAATATCTCAGTGGTTTCTTTACTGATGTCACAGAACGCATAAAAGCAGAGGATGCTCTGAAGGAGAGTGAGGAAAAATTCCGGAATCTTGTCGAGAATGTCAGCGATGTAATTTTCACTATGGATATGGAGGGAAAAATCGTATACATTAGCCCTGTTGTTGAAGAGCTGTATGGGTTTACCACGGATGAAGTGACAGGGCGGCAATTTTCGCAATTCATCCATCCCGGGGACCTTCAAAGGACGATTGAAGGATTTAAGCGAAGGCTAAAAGGAGAATATGGAGAGAATTTATTCAGGATAATCGCCAGGGACGGAACTGAGAGATATGTCAGAACCACACAGACGCCGATTATTCATGAAGGCAGGGTTACCGGGTTCAATTACATCATGACAGATTTCACCAGACGCAAAAAGGCTCAGGAAGCCCTTTCCATGGCAAACAAAAAACTCAATATGCTCTCCTCTATCACGAGGCACGATATCCTTAACATGATCATGGTAATACGGGGCTACCTTGAAATGTCAGATAATACTGATGACAAAAACACTCTTCATGAATATTTTTTAAAAGAGAAAGAAGCGGTTGATGCGATCCAGCATCAGATTGAATTTACCCGCTATTACCAGGATATCGGAATGAATGAGCCAAAATGGCAAAATGTAGGGGAGACCGTGGATTTAGTCGCCGGAACGCTCGACCTCGAAGGAATTCAGCTTGAAAATTCACTAAAAAAACTTGAAATCTTCACAGACCCCCTTATCGAGAAGGTATTTTATAATCTGATGGAGAATTCAATCCGCCATGGCGGAAATGTAAGCATTATCTCTTTATCGTACGTGGAAACGGATAAGGGACTCATTATCTTCTACCGCGATAACGGTCTTGGGATCAACGGAAATTACAGGGAAAAGCTCTTCCAGAAAGGATTTGGCAAGCACACAGGACTCGGACTGTTCCTGTCACGTGAAGTCCTTTCAATAACCGATATTGGCATAAGTGAAAACGGAAAAGAAGGAGAGGGAGTCAACTTCGAAATTACTGTTCCGAAGGGCGGTTACCGGTTTATAACCTAATTAAAATTAAATTCTAACTCATATCCCTTTCATAAGGTTTCTTTTTTGTATTGCCTTTGCAGCACCTATGAAGAGGAGGATCACAAAGACCATAACCAGAATATCAAACCATGCCGGGTAGACTGCATTGCCCTTCAGGGAAGCATGGAAGAGGTCGACTATATAGGTGAGAGGAGATGCGGATGTGAGTAAATAGCTCAATCCCTCCAGCTGGCTTAGCGGGATGAAAATCCCGGAGATAAATATTATCGGGAGACGGACGAGACTCGATAGCATCATTATATTCGACGGGTTGTTCGTTGCCGGTGATGAGAGCAGGGTCCCAAGGGCTGCAAAGGCTATTGAGCCAAGTACGATCGAGAGCAGTAGAAGGCCTGCATTTGCAACAGGAAGCGGAAGCAGGAGTGTTGATAAGCAGAATACTATTATCGTTATACCTACCCCAAATACCGCCCCTGAGAGGATATCACCGATAATGATGCTCTCGAGTATTACCGGGAGGGAGACGAGACGCTCGTACGTCTTCTCCCTCTTCTCCCACGGGGTTATGAGCGGGCCGACGGATGATGCAGTGAAGAAGAGCATCATACCGAGGAATCCGGGATAGAAGAGGATGAGGTCAAGGTCCCTTCCTATGAAGAAAGTAAAGAACATGATCAGCGGGAAGAGGAGACCGAAGATCATCACCGGCCCCTTGAAGTAGTATATCCGCATGTTCTTCTCGGTGACTATCAGGATGCTCCGGGCAAAGGTCCTCCAGTCCATCGTCATATCCCCTCCGTAAGCTTTACAAACGCCTCCTCGAGAGAAGGGTTCGATGTCGCAATAGAGATTATCGAGAGGTTATCCCTCTCTGCCACGGATGCCAGGTGCTTCACTGCGATGTCGGGATCATCGGAATATATCCGCCACTTGTCCCCCCACTGCTCGGCACGGGTTATCCCGGGAGCAGAGAAGATCTCCTTCCCGACAGGACGGTCGAATGATATCTCAACATAACGCGAGGTATCGAATGTCTTCTTCAGCTTCTCGGGACTCCCCGAGGCGATGATCTTTCCCTTGTCGATTATCCCGATATCACTGCAAAGTGCATTTGCCTCATCGATATTGTGTGTGGTGAGAAGAACAGTGCTGCCATCTTCATTCATGTGGCGGACAGTGTCGATAACAAGACGGCGGCTGTATACGTCAAGGCCGGTGGTGGGTTCGTCAAGCACCAGCAGCGGAGGCGAATGGACGATTGCACATGCGATGCTTATCCGCTGGCGCATCCCTTTTGAAAAGAGCCGTACGAGATCGTTTCTCCTCTCAGTCAGTCCGAGCCGCTCAAGGATCTCCGCCGCCCTCTTCTCGCATAGATCCTTCTCCATACCATAGAACTTTCCAGTAAGGAGGATATTCTGCCGGGCTGTCAGGTCGCTGTAGACCGTCCCGTTCTCAGGGATTACCCCCATCTTAAGCTTGGCGGCGATAGGGTTTTGGTGGACGTCATCGCCGAATACGGACACCTTCCCGGAATCAGGGATGAGAACGCCGGTGAGCATCCGTATTGTCGTCGTCTTTCCCGCCCCGTTCGGACCCAGAAAACCGAATATGCCCCCCTCAGGGATTGAAAGGCTTACGCCATCCACTGCAGTTACATACCCGAACGACTTCCTGAGGTTCTCCGCTTCGACCGCATTCATTCTATTTTTCCGTTTTAATAATTATTTTGAATCATTAATGAGATTTCTGCTTTGAATTCTGCGGTAGGAACGACCAGATTCCGGACTGGAAAAACGCCGTCCGGCAATAATTTAATCTCCTCATATGGTTGTCCTTTTTCCGAAATTATAAATAGAGATTTGCCCCATGGTGGATTAATCAATGTTCTCAGTTATTTACACCGATGATGAGTCCTCGCTTCTCGAGGTAGGGAAGATATTCCTTGAGCGTTCAGGGCTTTTAAAAGTGGAAACAGCCCTTTCGGCAAAAGAAGCGATTGAGCTCCTTAAAACTAAGGAAATCGACTGTGTCGTCTCGGACTACATGATGCCAGAGATGGACGGAATTGCCTTTCTAAAACACCTGAGGGCCGAAAACAACCAGATTCCGTTTATACTCTTCACCGGCAGGGGACGTGAGGAGATTGCAATCGAGGCACTCAATGCAGGTGCGGATTATTATCTTCAGAAAGGCGGGGATCCGGTTTCGCAGTTTACAGAACTTGAACACAAAATCCGGCTGGCTGCCGGCAGGAAAAGAACTGAAGAAGAACTAAGAAAGAGCGAGGAGAAATACAGGATTCTTACCGAGAGAACAAACGATATCTTTTATTCGACAGATGCTAAAGGGCGGATCACCCATATCGGGCCCCAGGTCGCAAGATACGGCTTTGAGCCGGAGGAGATCATCTCAAAAAAATTTGAAGAACTTATTATCGAAGAAGACCTGGAGACCACTGTTGAAGATTTTATAAAGACGGTTACAACAGGAGAGCCTACGATAACGGTCTTCAGGATACATGATAAATCCGGCAACATCTTCTGGATGGAGGACAATGGCGGTGCAGTAATAAATGAAAAAGGTGAGATCACCGGAATATCCGGAATCCTGCGTGATGTCACCGACAGAAAGAAGATTGAACAAAAACTTCTGGATTCCGAGAGAAGATACCGTGATCTTATAGAGATGCTGCCGCAGTGCGTCTTTGAGACCGATGAAAAAGGGATTATTATTTCAGCCAACCATGCGGCATTTGAGGCCTTCGGTTACACCCCGGCAGATCTTGAACGGGGGTTAAATGCCATTGATATGCTGGTTCCGGAAGATCGTGAAAGGGGAATTGAAAAAATAAATAATATTCTGCAGGGTGATAATACTGCAGGTACTGAATATATGGCGGTAAGGAAGGACGGAACAATCTTTCCCGTAATGATCTTTGCAAATGCGATAATCAGGAAGAACAGGGCTGTGGGAGTGAGAGGTGTCATATTTGATGCCACAGAACTAAAAAAAGCGGAGGAGGCATGCAGGATTAGTGAAGAGCGATATAAAAGACTCTTTGAGAATGCATGTGACATGATTATAATTTTTGAGCCTGATGGCACCATAACAGAACTGAACAGTACTTTCGAGAGAGATACAGGGCATTCAAGAACCGCAATCCTTGGAAAATACGTTAACAATTCAGGAATAATGACAGAGGATTCTGCTGCATTACTTATTTCAAATATTAGCAAAATTATCTCAGGAGAAAAACCGCCCGCCTTCGGAATAAAAGCTGTCCGCAAAGACGGCTCCACGGCCGGTTGTGAAGTTCGTCTCTCACGGCTGACCAAGAACGGGAAAGTCACTGCAGTTCAGGCAATCCTGAGAGAACAGAATGGAGGATGAATATGGCTTTTGTCTTTGATTTTATAAGTTTCATTAACCTGATCTTCTGTGCAGGGATTGTTTTAATCAGCATCTGGTGGTACAGGAAGACAGACAGCGGGACACCCCTGATTATCGGTTCCGCTTTCCTTCTTTTTGGGATTTCTCACATCTCACTGATCTTCGGCCTTAAGGAATTATTCGAGCCTGTTCTCGTGGTTGTCAGGATTATCGCCTATATTCTTGTATTCGCCGGTTTCTTCTTCATTGCCCGTGAGGTAATGGACCGCCGGAAGGCGGAAGAGGAGACCCGCAGAAAGCATGATGATCTGAACCGGGCTTATGAACAGCTTGCTGCTGACGAGGAGGAGCTGAAACAGAACTTTGATGAACTGCAAAAGGCGGAAGAGGAGCTCAAAAAGAGCGAAGAGCGGTTCAGAGCTTTATATGACGAAAATCCTTCGATGTACTTTACTCTCGATGAAGAAGGAAAGATCCTCTCGGTCAATGAGTTCGGGGCTTCGCAGCTCGGATATACCGCCGGGGAGCTGGCGGGCGGCCCCGTTCTCAACCTCTTCTATCCTGACGACAGAGCGGCGGTGGAGAAGAATCTCAGGCAATGCCTTGAAAATAAAGGGATTATCAATTCCTGGAAGTTCCGCAAGGTCAGGAAGGACGGTACCGTTATCTGGGTTGGAGAGGCAGTGAGGGCCATGCGGAGGGCCGATGGCAGCAGTTTCGTCCTTGTTGTATGCAGGGATATTACAGAGCAGATGATGGCACAGGCTGCACTGGAGCGTGCAAACGAGAAAATCAACCTTTTAAACAAGGTAACGTTTAATGATATCCAGAATGCCGTCTTCTCGCTTTACGGCTATATTGAACTCCAGAATCAGCTCACGAAGGATGGCAATATTCAAAAATATATTGAGAAGGAGATCTCGATAATAAAAAATGTCAATGAATCGCTTGAATTTGCCAGGAGATACCAGAATCTTGGTCTTAAGCCGGCTCTTTGGCAGAATGTGGAACAGGTCTTTTTATTTGCAATATCCCATATCGACTTTACGGCCTCGCATATTTCTCACAGGACGGATTTAAGGGGAGTGGAGATCTTTGCAGATCCTTCCCTTGAAGATGTTTTCTTCGCACTTGCAGACAATTCTGTAATTCACGGGGAGCATGTAACAGTTGTCTCGCTCAGTTTCAGGGAGGGTCCTGACTCTCTCACGATCGTTTACAAAGACGACGGGAGGGGGATTCCTGCCGGAAAAAAGGATTCAATATTTGAAAAATACCAGGATGAGAAGATCCAGGGGATCGGGCTCTTTCTCTCGAGGGAGATACTCTCAATAACCGGCATCGAGATTACCGAGAAAGGAAGAGAGGGGGAGGGAGTCAACTTCGAGATCAGGGTGCCGAAAGGCGGTTACCGGTTTAACGATGAGAACCATTAAACTGCAACACGAAACTCCTTTTGCAGGATTTATTACCTGTACTCTTTTTAATTCCCGGTGAAGAACAGAGTTTTTTTCCCTCACGCCTTCTTCGCTGTCATGACAATCACGATCAGAAACATCATGACCACGAACACGGAGACCCAGAGTCCCGTTCCGGTCGCACCCTGGAGGATGTTTACAAGGCTTGCGAGGATCGCGACGGCCGATGCCACGAAGATGATAATTTCTCTTGTTGTGTATTCCATTGGATGGATGTTTGAAGGCGGTGGTATTTGGGTTTTTTGGGAGGGGGAAACGTCCCCCCTTTCTCTCTAAATAAAACTTTGAGAGTGATAATCACCCTCCCAACCCACACCCTTCATCAAACCGGAAAACAAACTCCCTTCCTCGCTTCTCCTTCCTGATATAACCGAGATCTGCAAGCGCCAGGAGATCGGTTCTTGCCGTCTCGTAGACGACACCCCGGGTCTCCATCATCTCCCCGAGAATCTCCGCCTGCCTCCGGTTTATATCCGGGATGTTCCTTATTATATCCTTAGCCGAGCTCTGTTCGATCTGCTAACCATTAGAGGGCGGTTCACTGATTTTTCAGACCCCTGAATATGAAATAAAATTCTTTTCCGGATTTCTGCTTTTGCAGGTACCCGGATTTTTCGAGATGGAAGAGATCGTTTCTCGCCGTTCCGTATGCGATGTGATACGTCTCCATTATCTCTTTGATCGTTACCGGTTTATCTGGCTCCTTTATGAGCGACTTGATTACATTCGCCTGCCGAAGATTTAGATCATCGCTTTCCTGGAGAATTTTTAGCGCCTGTTTGCTTTCTCTCTGCTTTTTCTCGATATACTTCAGGATATTGTCGACCGCTATCTTCACTGCCTTGAGATTATACATGATGAAATACGTGAGATCGTTTCCGTCACTCTCAGTATACTGGTATGCCATCTTGTACTGGCCCTTGGTATCTTTTATCGCCCTTGATACCGCCATATATTCAAATATCCAGTAGTCTTTCCTAAGCATATACCAATAAAAGATACTCCTTGCACACCTGCCATTACCATCATTGAATGGATGAATGTACCCCATGAGATAATGAAGGACTATTCCCTTTATTACCGGGTGAATGAACTGCTCCTCGTCATTGTTTGCAAATTCACAAAATTTTCCGATTAGTTCCTCCACCTTTTTGAAATCCGGAGGAGTGTGCAGGATGTTTCCCCACTGGTCAAAGACCCTTATCTCATCGTTGTCCCTGAAACGACCTTCGTCCTCTGGATTTTCGAGAGTATTACGGGTAATGTTCGCGTGAATATGCAATATCAGTTCAGATGTCAGATCCTGACTCTTCATCGAAGTGATCTCCTTCATCGTGATATAATTGTTCAGGATCATCCGTTCGTCCTTATTGACCGGTTTCCTCTTTTCACGGAGCATCTTTTTTGCGATCTTCCTTGTGACCGCGGCTCCCTCAATCTGGCTCGATGCGATTGCCTCCTCCATTAAGGAATTGATGATAAACTGGTCCATATCGCGGGACATCGAATCGAGACCAGACGAGATGGTTCCTGCAGCAGATTTATCAAGATGATGAAGTTTCTCGATAAAATCGTCAAGGAGATCGTATTTAAGCTCAAGCTTATCGAAATGAAGATACTTCATCTCTCTGTCCCTTAAGAACTTCATCAGTATCCAGACATACAGAGGATCAACAGGGAGTTCACGTCGCCTCAGCTCCTCCCAGTGGAGGTATTTACTATTATACCTGAATATAGCATCCATTACATCATGGTTTTCAATATATCCCCATGCCTTTAGTAAGTCTTCTTCAGAATATTCCGGAGTTTGAGGGAGCTTCATGACTAAATTTCTATATCTAATTGATCCATATTATCATTATCTATCAATTTATTACATTTTGATAGATTTTGTAAATAAGAATCCTAAGCTGATCGCTCAAATACTAATTCTGCACAAATTAGTAGTTCATTAGTATTTCAGATTCCGGCCTGAAAATCCCCAAAAAAAGTCAGATCAAAAAGGGGATCAGCCTCTTCGTCCTTTCAGAATATACCCTGTATTCGTCCCCGAACTCCTCTTCCATCATCCTCTCCTCGTTCGGGATTCTCATGATGCAGAGAAGGCCGAATGAAGCAATCCCAAAGATGCCGACGAACCAGTTCGAAACGATGAGAAACTGCCCCACCATCATGAGGAGAAAAGCCGTATACATCGGATGGCATACGTACCTGTAAGGCCCGGAAACGACAAGACTGTGCCCTTCCTTAAGCTCGAGGTTCATCGACCAGTCCCCGCCGAGCTCTCTTAGAACAAGGAACATCAGCACGAGCGATGCCGCATAGATAATTATCCCCGCGACTCTCAGGGCATCGGGGAGGTTCATCATGAACCCTTCGAAGTACGGGGAGAGGCAGAATATCACCGGAAAGACCATCATCCCAAGCGTGCTCAGCCCGACCTGAAGCCTGTCCGTTGCCGAACTCTTCATGACCTTACTCTCCTTCTTCCGGGACTTCATCACAAAGGGTCCGCGGACGAACAGGAACGCAATAATCAGGATCAGCAGGGCCGTTTTATAGAGATATTCATCCATCTGATCAATAATCTGCTCAAAGAAGCTTAATCCTTGCTTTTAATATCAAAAACCACTTGCGTAGTACCAGTCGCCTTCCTTACTGATCGTGACCGGGACATCGAAAAGGCCGCCGATTATATCATCCTTTAGAATTTCCTCCTTCGGCCCGTCCCCGGCGATTCTTCCGTCCTTCATCAAAACAACCCTCGATATCTCCGGGATTATGTCGTGGAGGTTGTGCGTCACCATGATGATGTTCGTCCCCAAGGCGGCGATCTTCCGTATCGTCGTCCTGAAATGGTGGAGGGCGTGGAGGTCAAGACCTGTCGTCGGCTCGTCGAGAATAAGTGCCTTCGGGTCGTGGACGAGTGCCCGCCCGATCAGAAAACGCCTTGCCTCGCCTGTGGACATCCGCATCATCGGGCGGCCGGCGAGGTGCCCGATCTCCAGGAATTCGAGTATTTCGCAGGCCTTCCCCCTCATCTCCGGAGTTACCTCGTGCATGAAGAGCCCGATTGAAGAGAAGAAGCCCGAGAGAATCACGTCCCGCCCGGTCGTCTCCCTGTTGTATACCAGCTGAAGCTCCGGAGAAACGATCCCTAGCATAGTCCGAAGCGTCCCGACATGCCAGACCTCATTACCCATAATCCTGAACCGGAGCCCGTCGCAGAGAACAGGGTAGTTCTCACGGGTAATCGCCCGGATCATGGTCGATTTGCCCGAGCCGTTCGGACCTAAAATCGCGATGTTCTCCCCGGAATCCACCTTAAGCGAGAGTGAATGAAGAATTTCCTTCCCGTTCCTGATTACAGTGACGTTCTCAAAGTCGAGCAGCGGAGGGGCGGTCTGTATATCCATTGCACTAGTATCGCCCTTCATGCAGATACGGGTTTTTACAATATTCATTTATCCAGGTCCGCCGATATTAGAGATATGGATCTCTCCAGGGCACAGCGGATGATGCTCGGAATTGCCATCGGGGATGCACTCGGCAGGGAGTACGAGAGCATACCAGGGAAAAAGATCCATATCGATGCCGTCCCGGAAGAATACGCAAAGGGAACCGGAGTATACACCGACGACACCCAGATGTCGATCGCCGTTGCAGAGACCATGCTCTCCGGAGAATCCTTCGAAGCAGAAATACTTGCAGGAAGATTCGTGGAGGCGTACCGGCGTGACCCACGGGAGGGATACTCGGTGGAAACACTCTCGATGCTCGAAAACTCACGCACCGGGGAGGAATTCATCGCCTGGATTGGTGTTGAAGAGAAAACAAAAAGGAAATCCGACGGATCGGCCATGCGGGCTGTTCCAATCGGTCTCTTTCCGGACAGCGGGGACGTGATAACGAACGCGATAATAAACTCCGAAATTTCCCATACACACACATACGCCGTTTCGGCGTCGGTTGGAATTGCACTTGCATCTCACTACTTCTACTACAACTTAGGCCTCCGGAGCTGCGTTATTGAGTATATATTACAACATATGGAACAGATATGGGCCAAAATCTGTGGGTATCTCCGGGCCGTTGATGCACTCGAAGAGTTCGACCCGGAGACAATTCTTGGTGAATACGCAGATTTCGGCCCTCCATACACCGATGCAAAACCGGTCCTCGGGACGGTGCTCTATATTTTAAAGATGAATGCCTCAGACCCGCTCCAGGCGATAAAAAAGACACTCTCCCTCGGCGGAGACACGGACACCACCCTCTGCATAATACTCGGGATAATAATGGCAGACCACCCGGTGGCTGTGCTGCCGGAGAAACTTCTTACAAATCTTGAAAACGGGGATTACGGCAGGGATTATATACTTGAGCTTGGAAAAAAGTTAGAACAGAAATATCCGGCGGAATAATGATTTTTAATCCGTATTCTTATCCCATTTGATGAACGCCTGGTCGGCCTGCGTCCTCAGGACAAGAGTCCCGTCATCCTCCTCTTCAAGCCGGTCGAGATAATAGTTATACGCGACGTCGCGGTCCTCAGGACCGATCTTTTTGAAAAGCAGTGCCTGTTCGACGGCCTCGTCCGGGCTTTCGAACGGATATTTCCAATAGTAGGTCTCGATGGTAACATCCGCAAATATACCAATCTCGTGAAGAACATTGATTACGTACTGGTAATCCGGATAGGGTGGCTTTTCGTCCGCTTCATGCCATTTGGAATCCGCGATATGCGAAACAAGCCCATCGTCGTGCTTTTTCCCGGCGAACCAGAAGAGGCAGACCGACCTGAAGGCGGCCTTATCCATCTTTTCGAGCGCTGCTCTCAGGTCATAGAAGCCGAGGGCGAACGAGCAGACAACGAGATCATAGACGCCGATATCCTTCGGGACAGATATATCCTCCCATCGCGAACAGATCGTCTTGTAGTTCTTAAAACCCGTCTTACTCATATTGGCCTCAAGCCTTTCGAGCATCCCCCCTGAAGGATCGAGAGCTGTAACAAAGCTGGCTTTTGAGGCCATAGGAACAGAAAGCCTCCCGTTTCCAGCACCGATATCCAGGATAGTATCCTCAGGACGGATATCAAGATGTAAAAAATCACGGATATTATTCTCGGTGTTGCGGAAAGACGACCTCTCATAATGTGCAGCCATCTTATCCCAGAATTCAGCAGGATTTTCATCCTTATCCTTAAATCCGGGCCGCTCACTGAGATGGAACTTCCAGAATTCGTTATGGTCAAAGACCCCTTTCATCGTCCTGATACCCTTTCCCTGATCTTCAGTCCTTCCGCCAGCTGATCATCGCCTGTTTCTTCTTCTTCGGGATAATGCACTCACCGTTCTCACCGGAGACCATTACGCTCTCGTAATATTTTTTGGCATATCCTGCATTTTCGGGAGTGACAAGCCCTGATTCGATGGCCGAGGCCACTGCATCATCGACCCCGGGGTATACGGCGTTCCACTCGTTGTCCATTATCTTGATATTTGCGTGGATTTTCGCCTGGTGGAGAATATTTACTAGGTGGATATAGTCAGGAAGTCCGTTTTCCGGGCCGTTTCCTATTCCCTGCTGCCTAAGCCATGACTCAAGACCATCAAAGTCCTGCTCGCCTGCAAACCAGAACACGTATACTGCCCGTTTTGCAGCCCGGTCAAGCTTCAATAAAGCCTCCTCTGCATCAAGGACGCCCATAGAAAAGGCTGATATCACAACATCATGCTGGTGGACGTCGCTCCCTATTAAGACATCCTCCCATCTCTTCTGGACTATTGTATAATTCCAGAATCCCGAATCCTCCATATTCCGCTTAAGGTGCGCAATCATGGAACCCGAGGGCTCGACGATGGTTACATGTGCGCATTTCTTCGCAATCGGCACTGAGAGCCTTCCAACGCCCGCACCCACGTCCAGCACGGTGTTTCCGGTCCTCACATCGATAAGATAAAGCTCATGGCATTTGTCCTCGGGCGATACTGTAGTATCAAGATAATTCTCTGCACGTTTGTCCCAGAATTCCACCGGGTCCACGTCAGCCCGGGGATCGAACCCACGCCTCCTGATAAGAAGCTTCCAGAGTTCATTGTAGTCGATAAGTCTGCTCATACACCAGTCCCAGATATGACTGTTTGGCACAACCGACCATCATATTTTCTGTTTGTTGCTGGCGTCCCGAAGGGACGGCTGCAACTCAGGTTTGTGGCGGAGCCAAAGGCGACAGCATAAACTCTATGATGTCGGTGGAGCCCCAAAGGGTGATAGTCAAAGCCGGTTTATATCAAAATTCTTCTTTACCAGGGTGACCGCGATCAGGGCTGAAAGCGCCTCTGAAGAGAATATCATGAACATTATAACGAGCTGGTACTCTGCTGCCCACAGCGGATTGACTCCTCCGATAAGCATACCTGCCATCGCACCGGGAAGAATCACGATGCCAAGCGACTTCATCCTGTCAACACTCGGGATAAGCGAGGCCCTTACACTCTGCCTGATATGCGGCAGTATCGCCTCCTCATTATCTGCACCAAGACACATTGCCGCCTCAATGAGGCTGCGGTTTGATGACAGTTCGGCAAAATACCGGTTCAGGACAAGTGAACATACAATCATCGTTCCCCCGACTGCCATACTGCCAAGCGGAATGATATATTCTGCGGTCATGGGGATAACGCCGCTGATTACCAGGATGACAATTATAAGACCGGAACCAGCAGCAATCGACGGAAATGTTACCCAAAACGGGTTTTCAAGTTTTTCAGCCCTTTCAGCCGATATCCTTGCGGCAAAGGCCATCATAAACAGAAGCATTGCAGTGACAAGAACTAGATTTCCCGTCTCAAATATGAAAGCGATTATCACCACCATCGCCATGAGCTGTACAACCGCCCTCGCAACCGCAACTGCAAGATCCTTCTCAAGACCAAGTTTTTTCAGCCATAACAGACCGATTACAACCGCAACAAGTACAATGGCTATTCCAAGATTCAGGAGACCCGCAACAGGGTCATACAGTTCACCTGTCATTGGCCCTCCCCCGGCCCTTCATCTCCGATATTGAGTATCCTTCCAGAAAGCCTTCCTGCCTGTTCCATATCATGGGTGACGACGATAATTGTCATGGAAAGATCCCTGTTCAGCCTGACTATCAGTTCTTCGAGGACAATTTTCACTTTTTCATCAAGAGATGCAGTCGGCTCGTCGAGCAGGAGGATACGCGGGGAGAGGGCAAGAGCACGTGCAATCGCCACCCTCTGCTGTTCACCTCCGGAAAGCCTTGATGCATTCTTCACGCAATAATCGGAAGAAAGACCTACTTCCCGGAGAATCTCACCAAAATCAGGCATCCCAAGACCCCTGTTCGCCTTAAAAGAGAAGGGATATGACAGGTTTTCAGCAACGGTTCCGGGAAACATCGCCGGGATCTGGCCGACATACGTGATATACCTCCTGACAACCGCCGGATCGCATGACGAAATATCCGCGCCCCTCAGCATTATCGAACCTGAACCAGGGGCAACCAGCCGATTAAGGCACTTTAAGAGGGTGCTCTTCCCCGAGCCTGAAGGGCCGGTGAGTACCACAAGCTCACCTTCATCGATATTAAAGGAAAGCCCGCTAAAGAGGGTTTTGCCTGAAAATGAAACCCCAAGATTACTTACACTTAGAAGCGGAGGACTTTCAATATTCATATATCTCTATCCTGCAAATACAGACCGTTATATATTATTAGTTATGAATTGACCGGTAAAAAAACAGGAGGTGGAGAACTCTCCTATCTGTTCTAAGGGAGATATTTCACAAACGACCTGTTTGTTGTATCCGTCTCCGAATCCCTGTAAAATTTCATGTAGTATTCTTTTCTCTCACTTTCCAAAAACAGTTCGGGGTGCAGGATGTTTGCCAGATGCATCAGCCCGAGAATCCACCTGGGGATGCCGAAGTCCCACCCGGGAACCATATTAAATATCCGGCCGTTCTTTACGGCTCTGGTATTCAGGCCCTCACGTATGCAGTAATCCATGTAATCGGAGACAGGAGAAGAGAACAGACCTGAGATTATGATATAATCGGGATTCAGGCATAAGCATCCTTTGAAAGCGTTACACCCGGCTTTCCCTGTCGTGTAATATTTCTGTTGAGGCTTATTCCCCAGGCGCTCTCGACAATGCTGTTCTCAAACCTTGTTCCGATTAACCCGAAGAGCGGTGTTCCCATCGAATAATATACTGCAGGTCTTTCACATCCCAACACTTTTTCGATCACCGGTCTGCTCTTTGATTCAAGGTAGCCGATCAGCCTCTCGCCTTCGGCTGTCCTTGTTAGTCCTCCGGGAAAGATCCATCACCATCTCATAATAAGTCTCAAAAGATGCCAGCTTCTCGTGGACATAGGCAAGGTAATTCTCCTTCAGGAGATCCTTCCAGAGCCAGTCGGGCGGTATCCGCCAATCATTCCCTCCTCGTGGAAGACTCCCTCCCTGAAAGAACCCCTGAGCTATAGGGTATGCCCGCAGCTGCACGCTCCTCCGGGAATCAGGTTTGTAGTCTTGCAGCCCATCGGCCCGTAAAACTTCCTTTCTGCAATAATAGATCCACAGCCGGGGCAGGTCGTGTTTAGAAACCTGGTTCCGGAGGAGTTAAAGAGATATACGTGATCAAGCCGTGCCTTTAGTTCACTGCAGAGGGAATTCAGACCTGCTTACCGCCGGTTCGAGGTCGATCGCCGCATCACCGAAGGGCACGAATCTCATCACCTGGAGAGGTATCCCTCGTGAAACTTCAGAGATTCGCCTTGCGGTCTCCCTGACCTCTCCCCTTCCATACCGCTAAGATGCATGACCGACGCTTCAACATGAACACCCTCATCGTGGAGTATCTCCAGGTTGCTGAATACCGGGGCTGATGACGGAACCCCGCATTAACGGTACCTCGAATCCGAGGCTCCCTTGAACCCTATATTTATGAAGTCAATCTTCTGTGCGAGCAGATGTGCCGCACTCTCCGTAAAATAGCAGTTTGTAGATATTCCAGTAAAAAGCCCCTCCTTTTTAGCCGCTTCTGCAACCCCCATAAAGGTATAATATGATACGAGCGGTTCATTGAGGCAGAAGGCGATGCCCTCGCATGCCTCTTCAACCGCCTTGGAGACTACCTTCCCGGGTGGAATCCTCTTCAGGGCCCCGGATACTGATCTTGAGTTGGAGGTGAATATTCCTGATATACAGCCCCTGCACGAGAAGTTACAGCCGATTCCCGAGACCTGCATGACCTTCGCCCCGAGGATGTAGTGAAGAACGGGGATCGTCTCTCATCGATATGGGCACCATCGTCATATAGGAGTCCACGTGTATCTCGGCTATGCCCCTCCCGAGGCGGGTGTACATCCCGCAACGTCATGTGCCCCCGTCGGGAATATCACAGCCGATCTCACAGACAGGGCATTTCATTGTAAAATTCCTCTCTTTTCAAGAAGTATCCAGAAACCGGTATCGTCGTCGATATAACGGACATTACAGTGTTTAAGTTTTGAAACTGCACCGGTGAACTTCAGCCTCATATCATCCGAAGTGTTTCTTTTATACTTCTCCTCCCATTTCGGATTTCTCCTGATCATCTCACTGACTATACTGTCCCTTAGAACTGCATTCCCGAATCCGCCTCCGATGTATGTCTTTCCCCCGGATTTCAGAACCCGTTCGATCTCTGAAAATGCCTTCCCGTGATCTTTCCAGAAGTATATCGAGCCCCTGCTCACGATAAGATCGGCAATTCCTGATTCAAGCGGAATATCCTCAATATCTCCCTCAATCACGGTGATCCTGCCTGAAAGCCCGGCCTCCTCAATATTCCTCACCGCGATTTCATTTGATAATGGCGAGTGATCAAGTGCATAGATCCTGAAGGGGTATTCTGTCATAGCAATAGCAAGCGATGCCGGCCCGCTTCCCGCATCTATGCAGACTCCTTCACGAATCCCTGTTTCATTCACCGCATTCTCTGCAATTACCGGGTATATCGGTTTGAAGATCGTCTTTGCAATTCTGTCCATACCCCCGGCGGATTCCCGCTCATCAGCTTTCCTTTTAATTCAGAACACACTCCGCAAAGAATCTGTATTGATTTTATTTGACTAAAAACCAATGAATGCCCACGGCAACAGCGGTAATAGGCAAGATATATATCGCCCGTATTCCATTATTCAAATATGAAAAGAGTTATAGCGGGGATTTTATGCCTGTTTCTTCTTGCAGGATCTGCATCCGCATATATAATTAATTTTGAAGCACCTACGACAGTTGAATCAGGATCGGTCCTTTATATTACAGGAACAAGCACACTTCCGGCAGGTTTTACCACTGAGATGAACTTCTTCAGGAAAGCCACCGTGGGTAACAAAGAGGTCGCAACTCTTCCTTTCACCATCCAGGAAGGCGGGGAATGGTATATCGAGGCTGACACCACCGGATGGACTGACGGGGAGTACACGATGAGCATTCCACCGAACTCAGAATACTCCTACGGGGGTTCATCGAACCTGCTCCAGGCATTCACGGTAACGGGAAACCCGCCGACAAAGATACCCACAACCGTTCCGACACAGGTACAGTCGACACCTGATATGACCGAAGCTCCCCGGACCGGGGACGAAGCGACACCCCTGCCGACACAGTCGCCTGTTCCGGTCTGGCTGGGTATAGCAGGTGTTCTGGCCGCACTGGCAGTTGCGGCAGGAAAGAATCCTTAAAAATTTATACTCTTTTATACTTTCGTAATAATTAATCGTATTTATAGCCTAATTTCAATTATAGCTTGCCAGAGGGCTTAATTATATATCCCGGGACGATATATTGCACTTCATGGGAAACCCGCCGAAAAAAGTGAGTGAGAGAGATGAGTGCACATAAAAGGGTCCGTGTTTACAGGAATTCCGGAGGCGGTGATTTTACTTACCTCTGGTACGGCCTGTTGGTTTTATGGGCTCTCTTCATGATGGATGTGATTACTACAGAAGTGATCCTTTCCTCCGGCGGGTTCGAGATGAACGCAGTTATGCGGCCCTTTGTAGAATTCCCTGCAATTCATATCGCCCTTAAGATGGCTGTCCTCTCCGTGATTGCCGCTGTGGCATATATCTCAGACAAAATTACAAAGAGATACGGGACTATTGCTGTAATGGCAATAGCAGCCTGGTACATATTTGTTATATCCTGGAATATTATTCATATGAAGATAGTCATACTCTGATCACCTCACAGCAATGGTGATATTGACGAACCTTACAAGAAACGGCACATTATCGTTGCTTATGATGCTGCACCAGTCATTGCCGCCGTCGACCCCTTCAATATTTGCAAAACCCTCTCTTTTGATCCTGTAAAGATCGGTATTTATTCCATTAAGCAGGGATCTCTTCAGGAATACTCCTTCACCGTCCATATCGGTCATCTTAAAGTTAAGGTATCTTCCTGTCATGTTCAGCTCCTGTGACAGGACCGTATCCATAGATATTATCGCATCCCCGTTTCCCGATACATAAATACAATCCGGATCTCCCTGAATTCTTACGATATCGACATATATTGCGGTGCAGTTGTAATATGTCCTGCCTGTGAAGTTGCCGTCGGCGTCGAATTCAGAGAAATGCCTTCCGCTGAAATCCACATTTACAAGAGAACCTGAAAAACCGGAATCGTTCTCTATAAAATCACAAGCGGCATCCATTCCGGCAAATCTCAGTGGCATCTCATTCGAAAATTCAGATATATTGACGATCCCATAACTCCAGTTATAGCCCCTGTCATGCCAGAAGTTCCCGACAGTCTCATACTCCAGCGAACAGAGAGTTCCGTTCATGAAGACTTCACTTTCATTGGAGATACTGATAATATCACTGCACCCGGAAACCGAAAGCGCCCCCCCTGATCTTATTGACGAGAGAAATATATCCCCGCCGCCGAGCTTTACCGGTATGGAAACAGTGCCGCCTTTCTTCTCCCTTGCAGAATTCTCAATATATGTGACATAATCCATAAAGGCCGACTCAACCTCTGCAATGTGCTCAACCTCCGCCTCCTCCTTTAGCTGTGGCATATAGCCTGAATTATAGATCGAGATCAGGGTTACGATTGCAGCAAGAATCAGGAGCATCGCAACCACCGGTGCAATTGCGTCATCCTTCCTTCTCATTTCACCTTCCCCGTGAAGATAACCGCATCTGATGTTGCAATTCTGACATTGCACCCTTTAACGTCGTTCCCCGGATCAACAACCATGAAATCACCGGGAAGAAAGACACTGGTATCAGGATCATCATTGATGGTCATATTAGTATGATAATTTACAACCGCATAGGTGTCGCTATCCGAGAAGATCACCCTGATATCGGAGAGATGGAGGGGGTCTCCACCCTTGTGCCAGATGGTGACATTGACATCCTCACTTACATTGTAAATGCCATATATTGCAAGATTTACTGATTCCGGCCTGTCATCAGGAATGAATCCTGAAAGAGATGATGAAAATACCGCCGCAAGTATCAGGACCATCGTCAGGACAAGCATCTCTCCAACAACCGGAGACACTGCGTCGTGACCGTTCCTGCAATTATTTTTTTCCTTCAATCAATACGCCTCCTACAGAATATATACGAAAAGCACGATTGATACCGCAAGGAATATCACGGTGTGCTTAAGTCCCGCAAGTATGGTGTTCGCACTGAGCTGACCGGCCATAATCCCGGAGAAAAATCCGAGGATTAAGGATATCCTGAACATATCCTGGATATTCGAGGCAGTATCGAACTGGACGTCAAAATCCTGAAAACTCGTGATAAATGATATGTTCAGTTCGTATGCCGAGTACAGGAATATGCCAAACGACAGGTAGATAATGGCCACATAGATGAATGAGACCCCGAAACGCTCATTCTTCATCTTCAGGTAATGCTCGATATCTCCAATGGCAATCGCCAGTATCTCCCTGATATAATCGGTTATCTCGCTGGCCTTTATAATAAGAGATATCGCTCTTTTTACAGATACGAGACCAATTCTCTCCTCCATTTTTGATAATGCACCGGATACGCTCGTACCCATCTTTATCTCCTCTGAGGCGACCCTGATCTCAGATGAAAGAACCCCGATTTTGCTGTTGGCAATTATATGAATGGCACTCTGGAGAGTCATTCCCATATCCTTCATGTCCGAGATCTCGCGAAGAAATTCGGGGAGCTGTGCCTCAAACTGGTTCAGGTACCACTTTCTTGCTTCATAAGCAAAGGCGATCGGGATCAGGTACGCGATTATCCCGACTGAGATGAAAACCTCAAAAGTGTACTTCGGAAAATATCCGGCTATAGTCCCGTTCATGTACAGGATTGAGACGATGCAGAGTCCGGCCATCCCGAATACAAGACCAAACTGATAATCAGAGATATAATATCGCAGCGGGTTTTTGAGAATATCCTTCATCTTCAGGAACTGCCTGCTTGATTCCACCTTTTTTATAAAGGCGTCATCAATATCCTTCAGATCTCCCGGCTCACACGGGATCCCGTCATATTCACTGCCGACAACCTCTTTTTTGGTAATTTTCAGTGTGTCGGGAGGCATTATGATATAGAGAAGAAAGACCATCCCTGCCGCACCTACAGGGAGACCGAAGTACATCAGCGGCATGAGATATTCAACCGATTGTGATCCTGAAAGGTTCTGGGCGACGAGCATTATCATTATTGCAATCGGGCCTGCAACAAATGCAGTAACATATATTTCGGCCATTATCTCGATGGTCTTTAGGGTGTTCTCCATCTCCTGCTGGGCCACCTGCCTGTAATGGCTCGACTTCGATGCAAAGAAATCGGTAAGGCTTCCTCCTGTCCGGAAGACCATTGCAACGTCATTTAAAAGGTCCCCAAATGTCTTTGAGGGAGTTATCTCCTGCGTATTCTTCATTGCTGTCAGGAGATCCTCGCCGAAGAGATCCACATCCCTGACAATCATCCCGCATTCATGAGAAACCTCCCCGTAAAGATCCTCATTTTGATAGATACTCTTAAAGATGCCGTATAGTGTCATCGTCGAGGACATCGCCTGCATATATGTGATGGCATAGGGCAGTTCAAGGTTGATCCTCGTCTTTCTACCCTGTGCAAGGAGAACAGGGTAATAGTATGCAAATGAAAAAACAAGGCATACGATGATAATAATGACAATTGCCATTGATATCTCCTGCGAAAGAAAAGGGAAGATATTGAACTCAATCTCAAGAATATATAATAAGATTACTGAAATAAGACCGGAAAGAAAGGCAATTATTGTTGCCATCAGGGTGAGTGCAATATACTGGCTGCCTGTCACCGGAAGGTGAGAGCCACGGAGCGATTTCCGGAACTCCACAGAGTCAAGGGATTTGATGAAAGACCTGATAATACTGTCAGTAAACATACTCCCGCCTGAAATTCTCGATTCTCCCGGAGACCTCCCTGAAATGATGAACATCCTCAGTAACCATGGTGTCAAGAACCTGTTTTCTGAGCCTTATCTCTTCAAGAGCCTCTTCGTACGACCAGCCGTGCATATACGCAATACCTTCGATAACCATCGAATGGTTGCCTGTTTTTTTGAAGGAGTCCGAGACAGGGTCCCATTCAAATATCTTATTCCACCGGATCCTGCTCTTTTCTACGACCACTTCATTTAAAGAGGTACATCTACGAACCATCCTCCCCTTTACATACTGGAGCTGCTGAATAACGATAAGATCCAGCGCCCCGAACATCGCAACAGGGACATTTATCGGATCTGTGGTCAGCCTGTTTACGGCCTGCTCAACACCACCGGCATGAAGCGTCGAATAGGTCGTATGCCCCGTGTTCATCGCCTGGAAAAGTGTCTGGGCCTCCTTTCCCCTGACTTCTCCGACAATGATGTACTCGGGCCTCTGTCTTAAGGCCGAACGAAGAAGGGAAAACATATCGACGTTGCCTTTTCCCGATTCCGCCGCACTCTCCCTTGTCTTCATAGGGAGCCAGTTCTCGTGAGGCATATACAGCTCACGCGTATCCTCAATTGAGACAACCTTTGAATGTCTCGGAATGAAGAGCGATACCGCATTCATCGTCGATGTCTTTCCGCTGGCCGTTCCCCCCACTACAATCATACTCCTCCGGTTCTCTACCGCAAGCCAGATAAGGGCCATAATCTCCGAATCGTAAGTCCCGTAATAGATGAGATCGGCAGGTGTCATAGGTTCTGAACGGAACTTCCTGATCGTAAAGGAACTCCCCTTAGAGGATACTACATCGGTATAGGTGATCTGGGCCCTTGCACCTCCGGGAAGAGCCGCATCAACAAGAGGACTCGTAAGCGAAAGCTGTTTGTCGGCCTTCTGTGCAAGTTTCATGACAAACCTGTTGATCTCTGAAGGTTCGAAGACCAGATTCGTCGGCAGATTAGCATATTTCCTGTGATACAGGTAAACGGGAATACCTGAACCGTTGCATGTAATATCCTCTATGTTCTCGTCTCTCATGAGCGGGTCGAGCTTTCCGTAACCGTGGAAGTTTCTCTTTAGGTAATACTCGATAACCGCAACCCTGTCTTCCTGAATTTTGTCATCAAAATTCCTTGCAATACTGAATATCTGCCGGCTGTCTATCTTCCCGGGAACCTGGCTGGCAGGACTGTCATATATCAGGACGCTCTTAAGATGCGAGTCGGTCTCTTCAAGAATAATTCGCTCCTTCATCGAGATTTCAGGCTCGAATACAGAATAAAAGAGATTTTTATTGCTATCCTCGTATATGCATGCATAGGAATGAGGGGGATTGAGCCAGTGGCATTCAAGGACTTCGACAGAATCAGGTAAAAGTTCTGGTTTGATATCAGGTTTTTCAGGATAATCTGAATGGTAAAAAATCTGTTCCCCGGATTCAGCTTTCTCCGGTATTATAGAGTTTCTCAGGATTGTATAGCGATCTTTTAAATATTCTGAAATATTGGTTTTACTCTTTTCCGGGGTTTGGATTCCCTCTTTTTCTTCTCTGTTTACATCTTTTTCCGGTTTGCCTGAACTATTTTTGAAAAGGCTGCCTTTAAAAAAATCTATCGCTGATTTCAAACTGACGGTGGATTTTTCCTCACCTGAAGGCGCTATAAATCCTTCTGTCACAGATTCTCCTGACCCGTCAGTTGCCGGATATAATTCTGTCGCTATATTATTTTCTAAAGAGTCATTTGATTCAACAAATATTTCGACGTATTCTGTGTTTTCTGATATTTCAAAGGCTGTAGAGGACATGTTAATACCACATCTCCATAGGCGGCTCAGACGATGCCCCGGTTTCCCCGGTTTCGTCTTCACTGATCACAATTGAATATTTATTCTTCATATTAGGATCAATAGCAATAGCATTGGGATTTTCAGGAACCGTTCCCGAGAGGATTCTAAGTTCCAAATCGAGACCGCTGCCGTACATGTCGATTCGATATTCACCGGTCAACGGTATTTTGAGATATTGCTCTTCAGTTGACGGATGTGTTCTTCCAAACCCGCCAGTTGCCACAACTTCACCTGTACTTGTGTCGGTTACTGCAATATCCAGAAATGAATAGTATGGATTTTCATAAGGCAGGCCTTCAATTGTAGTTGAAGATTCATCTGTATACTGATCCTGTGTATTCATCGTACTGCCTGTACCACTACCGCTTGTAACAGCAAAATTTGAGACATCATAACAGACAACAAGCGGACCTTTGCCCACCGTGGCAATAATGCTCGAGGAATTATACAAAAAAGTGTACTCCTTCTGGTAAAGCAGCTGATAATATTCTATCGCAAGAGTGTAATCAGCTGCAGTATTGTTGAATTCTTCAGATTTAAACGCAGGATCATCAGGTATAATACTCTCAACCACTTTTACTGAATCTTCAGCACTTGCATCAACCGGCATCCTGATTGTCCGCCCGGAGAGATTCTCATATTCACCGGAATCTATTCCGCTTGTTTGCGGAGTCTTTATTGGCGTAATTACAGGATCAGGTTCGTCAGGAAGAGGCGTTGCCGATGTTGACAGCGCTTCAGACATCCCCGAAGCCGCTTCATCGTCAGTGAACATTTTTACGACGAAAATAGCGCCCAATACAGCAACTAAGATTACTGTGGCGATAACTATAATTGAAAGAATTTTTATTAAATGGTCAATATCCGGGGCCTGGTTTCCTGTCATTTTTCACTCCTTTATAATGCACCCGGATTTTACCGGTATACTTCTGCAATTGGTGTAAAATATCTCTCTAAAATCGATTATTTGTGAGAAAACATCCGTTTTATCCAAAATCATCATACGCGTTCACCCCGTAATATTCATAAGGAATGTATCCGATTTCGCTGGTATTTGTCGATTCCAGATACAGGTAATTCTCACCATTGTATTCAATCTGTGCGCAATTGCCGCAGATCGGGTTTACCACATTTTTTATTGCAACGGCTGCATGGCCATTCCGGTCATCTGTGTGGAGACCTATAACAATGACTTCATATCCCATATCCTGCAGTATTGAAGCCAGAAGAATTGATGAATCCTCACAGTCCCCACCATTATCCACAAGGGTTTCAACAGGATAACGCCAGTAATCCATATAGCCGGTTGAAACCTCATCTTTGGTATATGGAATACATTGCTGAACAAAAGATGCGGCATTCATCGCGTTCTCAAATTTACCAAATCCATATTTTTTTCCCATCTCAAGAATACTGTCGGCAATCGTTTTTGTTTCCTGCAGGTTTAATGTGTCATTTACATATGATGAAAAATAATGGCTTGAGTGATCAGAGTCCTTAGAGCGGTAATATGAATTTTTAGAGACGGATATTGTCATTGTATATGTTCTGTCCGAACTCGTGCCGCCCAAAAACATTCTGTCAGCCCGGTCATTGTACGTCCATGAATATGATCTTTCAAAAAATCCGGGGATTGGTGGTTCCGGTTTTGATTCAGATATCGCTGCAGAAACGCAGGGTTGTGTTTCGACAGATTTATACTGATCCTGGGAAGGGTATGCACCTGCAAATGCAGAGAAGATGGCCACTGTAAATATTACCAGAACCACTCCTGCCACAGCTGCAATTATTTTTTTATTATCCCTGGGTTTTACATTTTTTTCATTGCCAAAATTTACAGGGTTAAATGAAGAATATTCCTTATAACTGCCATTAAACAGAATATATTCAACATTTTTGATTTGAATATGTTGAACGAGTTTCAAAGTTTGCTGCTTTCCGTCAACAAACAGCTCCTCATTCTCTACATTCTTTGTAAACTCAATATCATAGATATCGAAAGGAAAATTTTTGCGGTGAAATGGCACAAGGTTTCCATCAAGGTTAACGAACTCTTTACTCCTGATAATTGTATGTTCAAAATCCCGGACAATTTTTATTTTTTCACCGTTTTTATTAATGACCAGGCTTTCATTATATGCCATAAAGGAATGCTCTGATTCTTCCTCATGATGAACAGTCATTCTATCTTCCCCCAAAGAAGAAGGTATACCTGTTTGTCTTCCCTTTTGTCATATCAAATACCTGTACGGGCAATTTTATCGATTCCAATCAATGCACTTTTATTAAAAGTCTATCCGGGCGAATAATTTGCAATTATCCCGCTTCCTACTTATCAATAAATTTTTACTTACATCATAATTAATTTATTTACCGTCGCTTTGATCGGGGCGGCTAATATAAATTACTACTTTTTCTATTATTTTTTATAATTAGTATGCTTTTTTAACTATTATTTATTATGATCTGCTCTTTTATTTAGAACCTTGTAATATGCCTGAACGGGTTAAGAAAACTTCCGGATACAGCTTATTCATATATCCATATTGCTGGAAATTGGGCCATAAACAACAACTCATGCCATGCTGGCATAATTTCTCATCGATCAGACGCTCCCGGCTGACCTGCAATAATAAACCGCAATAATTTAAAAAAATAAAATCTGTAAATCAGTCTGAATTCTGTTGAAAGACAGATATCCTGAAAGTTCATTCAGTCTGTCTCCACTTCCCGGAAGGAACAAACACCTCAAACCTTGCACCCCTGCCCGGATCACCGGTCTCCGATATTTCAATCCCGGTTATCCCGAGAATCTCCTTTACTAGGAAAAGGCCATAGCCATGCTCCCTGCCATAACCCGGCCTGAATATACTCTCCTTCTTCTCTTCCAAAATCCCCGGGCCATCGTCTTCGAAGATGATACGGAGAGAATCGCCCTCCTCCTTATCATAAACTTTCAGGCTCTTCATTCCTCCGGCATGCTTGTAGGCGTTTGTGATTATATTGCACACTGCCTTTTCAAACATTTGATCAGCGAATATCTCAATATCCCGGAGATCCGTGATGAAATCCGATCCCTCCGGGGGGCCACCACCCTGGTACTTGCAGGCCTGAAGAACGGGAAGGAGTTTCTGCCATTGCGGCGGGGATACGCCCATATCCTGGTAGTCGCGGGTGAACTCTATCTGGCGCCTGATGGTATCGATTGAGGTCGATAGTCTTGAGATATAATCGCTTATATCAGGTGGTGCATCCTCTTCCAGGAGGCTGAGATAGCCTGTCGATATGGTCAGTGAATTGAGGATGTCATGACGGGTGATCTGTGATAAAAGATTCAGTTTTTTGTTTGCCTCTTCGATTGCACTCCTGTATTCCTTCATCTCGGTGATGTCCCTTCCGGAGAGTACCACGAGAATCATCTCGCCTTCCTTATTGAAGATGGGAGAACCCAGTGTATCAAAGAGAAGCTCCCGGCCTTTTGTGGTCTTTACAGATAATTCAACACGGCATGGCTTTGCTGTCTCCAAAACCCTCTTAACGGGACATGAATCGCAGATGTCGTAATTGTCCTTAAATACATCCTGGCACCTCTTTCCGACAACCTCACTCCTCCGGAGGCCAAGTGTCTCAAGGAAGGCCCTGTTGATATTCACGATAGTATAATCCCTATCGATAATATACAGGGCATCCTGTATAGAGTTGAAAGTATTCTTGAATTTAGCCGAAGATACACGGAGTTTTTCTTCGTACTTCCTCCTCTCGGTAACATCCCTGATAATGGCCACTATGAACCAACTGTCCCTAATCTTCACTGCAGATGTAGATACCTCGACAGGAAACTTCTTCCCCCCTTTCTTCATGAGAGTGAAATTTAAAATATTGTTTAGGAAAGGATGCATTTTTTCTTCTTTTAATGACTGAAAAACAGCCTTCGGCTTTGATTTCAGTTCCTCTGGAACTCCAATATCAATAAACCTTTTTCCCAGGATCTCTTCAGCCGGATAGCCAAACATCCTCTCTGCGGCTTTATTCCAGAAGACCACTGTGGAGTCACTATCTATTATTATTATAGAATCTATGGCGGCTTCACTCACCGCACGGAAACGTTCCTCACTTTCACGAATCTTCTCCCGTATAAGTCTCTGTTCGGTGATATCGTGTATTATTGTCAGTATACATTTCTGTCCCCCGATATCGACCAGTCTCCCGGACATCTCTGTATAAACTGTTCTCTGGCCGGCACCGAACAACACGACCTCAAAGTTGGTCACTGAACCTTTTTCCGTGATTTCACTAATATAGGCTTCCCTGTCCCCAGGATCTTTATAAAACAAAATATCATTAACACTCTTTCCGATTAATTCACTGCGGGGAATCCCCGTCAGATCCTCGAATCTCCCGTTGACCTCCAGAATTTTCCCTTCAGCAACAGTACTGAGTGCAATTGCATCGGGGTTCATAGTAAAAAGGGTCGAATATTTTTCATTCGAAAGCCTGAGTTCTTCCTCAAGCTCTTTGCTCTCGGTGATATCCATCAAAACCCCCTCGAACATCACCGGTTTCCCTGAATCGTCCCGGTGGACAATAGTACGGTCGTCAACCCATCGGACTTCCCCTGTGCTGGTCAGAATCCGGTACTCCTGTGTATATTCGATTCTTCCCTCTGCAGTCAGTCTTTCAACCTCCCTGCCAACACGGTCGACATCATCGGGATGAATTATATCGGAGAATACTATATTCCCGGAGTAAAAATCAACAGGATTATAGCCGAAATTCGAAATGTTCTGGGATACAAAGATCACAGGCCAGCCTTCGGATGCATCCCACAGGAATGCGGTTGCAGGGCTGTTGTTGACAATATTCTTCAGTCTTCTCAATTCAGGGAGGAGGGAGTCTATCTCCTCCCTTCTCTCCTCAAGAAGCTTGACCTTGTTCTTAAGCTGCTCCTCGTTTTCATTGAAAGCAAGAATGTTTTTCAGGGTATAATCAATTCTTGCAGAATTCCGGTTTTTTACGGGTATTTCTTTTGGAGGGATATAACAGGGATTTTTAAGGACTTTTCCATTAAAAACCAGGTTTTTCAGGTTCTCTATCATATACATGACAGAGGACGGAGAATTGCGGCTTCTGTCAATTCCAAGAAGAAGGATGCAGTTCTTCCCGGCAATAAAACGATCTGCTGCAGATTTAAATTCGTGAACACGGCTCTCATCGGGAGATATTCCCAGAATGCACTTACTGTCTGCAATAACAAAAAGAGAACTGAAGCCTGATTTTTTTGCTTCGGCAGTTTCATGATCAAAAAGCCTGATAACCTCAACTTCTGCCGGCGCCCCTGTATCACAGCAGGAGAATCCGGAGGGGTGTACTATGATTCCCTCAGATAATTTATCTTTAAAACTGATTCCCTCCTCACTGAGATAAGATATAATCTCATCTCTCATGTCATGATCCAGAATTAAGAGAACCCTGTATCCTTGATCGAAGGCGTCATGAAGAAGACTGACGATCAAATGAATATCGGCTTTATCCGTGCCGAATAACCAGCCTGTGCTGTCTCCGATATTTATAATGCCGTCACCGCCCTTTTTCAGCCAGTCTTTTACCATTCGAACTCCGGTGAATAACTGGAAGTATTATTAAGAACTATTAAATCTTTTCTCATTTTTTCTCCAATAACCCGGCTATTATGAGAGTCAACACCTTTTTTACACCACAGGGCAATCCGCTATCATAATGCCGGATAAAAATTTCGGCCTCTCGGTACATCTGTTCACAAGAGACCTGAGGGTCGACGACAACCCTGCCCTTCTGGCGGCACTTGAATCTTCAGAGAGTGTAATAACCTGCTTTGCCGCAGAAAAAAGCCTTATCAGAAATAGTCCTGAAAACAGGCTCCGGTTCATATCAGAGAGCCTCAAAGAGCTCGCTGCTGATATTATAGAGAGGGGCGGAAAACTCCGGTATTATAGTAACGGGGCGGTAAAACTTGCTGAGGAGCTGTGCAGAGACGGAGCTGAAGCAATATTCTGCACCCGCGACTATACTCCGTATTCGCTAAAACGCGATATTCTCCTGGAGAGAGCCTGCAAAAAGGCAGGATGCAGATATATTTCTTTGCCCGGTTCACTGCTTAACGAGCCGGAGGATGTACTCAGGAATGACGGGGGCTATTATTCTGTGTTTACCCCGTATTTCAGGAAGGCCTCATCGATTCCTGTATATGAACCCTCAGAATGCACCTGTCGGAATTTTTCCGGTGAGGGTTTCTTTGAGGAAACAGGTCCGCAGGACCTCTTCTATACAGATACTGCCAGCAAAATAAATAAACCGGCCCTGATGACCCCAAAAGGAGGCAGAGCCGAAGGGAAGAGGCTGTTAAAAAATACCTCCCGGCTTAAGAACTATGATAATAAAAGAAATATTCCCGCAGAGAACGGGACCACCAGGCTTTCGGCGCACCTCAGATTCGGAACAGTCTCTGTCCGTGAGGCATATCATACCATATCTAAAGAACTCAGCACCGATCATGGAATTATCAGGCAGCTCTACTGGAGAGATTTCTTCACCCATATAGCCTTTATCCACCCGCAAGTCTTTAAAAATCCGTTTTACAGCAGATTTGAATCACTGCAGTGGTACGATGGCGATGACCTCTTTGAACTCTGGTGCGAAGGCAGGACCGGATTTCCGTTTATCGACGCGGGAATGAGGGAGATGAATATAACAGGTTACATGCACAATCGTGTACGAATGGCTGCCGCATCCTTTCTTGTAAAAGACCTTCACATCGACTGGAGACGCGGAGAGAGATACTTCGCATCCAGGCTTCTTGACTATGACCCTTCGGTAAACAACGGCAACTGGCAGTGGGCTGCATCGACCGGCTGCGATGCACAGCCGTATTTCAGGATCTTCAATCCCTGGCTCCAGCAGAAGAGATACGACCCTGAATGCATCTATATAAAGAGATGGATTCCAGAACTCGCGGATTTGGCACCTGAAGAGATACACTCTCTAAATAAAAGAGAATCTGAGACCACAGGCGGTTACCCGCCACCGGTTGTTGATCATAAAACCGAGGCGATGATTGCAAAAAAAATCTATTCAGAGACGGTTAAACAAATAAATCAGCAGAACCTGCAGTAAAGCATCAGCGAAAATACTGTAAGAGTTACTCCGATAAAGAAAACAATACTTGCTTTTCCATCATCAGATAATTTTCCATCCATTGGTAAATTCTATATATTTTATAACAATTATCTTTTTCCAATTATCCAGTATGTTCCGGATTCTGATCGGCACGATCAACTCCTTCCATTCTGAATATTCCCGGAGGAACAAGAATTTCTATACGAATTCCTTCCCGGGGATCCCCGTTCTCGCTTATAGAGATATTCGTAACAGAGAGAACCTCCTCAATCAGGAAAAGATCAATTCCGGTTTCAGGATCGCCGCCTCTTGTAAAGATATTTCGCTTTGAATCCTTCGGGATTCCCTTTCCGTCAGTTTCAAAGATTATCCTCAGCATCTCACCTGCCTTTTCATAACCAAGAGAAAGAGATGTGGTATTCCTGCTATGGGTAAGAATCTTCGAGATCATTACCGAAATGGCTCTTTCCAGGAGATTATCAGTAAATACTGATACGCCGGATATATCGATATTTTTCCTGAGATTTGATGTGTTTGTATGTGAGATGGCAAATACGAAGGTCTTTTCGAAGTCGTGCCATTCCGGCGGTGAGATTCCGAGATCCTGATAATTCCTTGCAAACTGAAGCGTTTCAGCTATTTTTTCCATTGTTTCAGCCTGTTTTTCAAGGAAGTCCTTTTGAGTTTCATCATTCGAAAGATCCATTGCAAGCTGGAGATAGCCCCTCTCGCAAAAGAGATAATTCTGTATCTCTGAAAAGGTGACATGATTCAGGATATTGAGCTTCTTTGCTGCCAGTGCGAGAGCCTCATCCTTTCTCTTCGACTCTGTAATATCCCTTCCGACAGACTGGAATTCTATGAATTTTCCCTTTTCATCAAAGACCGCCCTGTCAGACCATGACTGCCACCTTACCCTTCCATCGGGAAGAATTACCCTGTGCTCAATTAAAGCGACAGGATTTGCAGGTGTGAGGCTTTTAAAATGCTCCTTAAGCTTCTGTCTGTCCTCAGGGAATATCTCAAAATCAATCCTTTCTCCCTCAATTTTATCCTTTTCCAGACCGTAGTACCTGCAGAATGAGGTATTTGCAAAATCTATGGTCCTGTCTCGTTTAAATCTGCATATAAGCTCGTTCTGATCCTCAACAACATTCCTGTATCTCCTCTCGCTCTGCTCGAGTTTCAGTAATGCATCCACCCTTTCACTGATATCTCTCGCAACTGCAAGAACAACATTTTTGTCACCAAGAACAAAGCGATGAATGGACACTTCGACAGGAAACGTGGAGCCGTCTTTCCTGAGATATTCAGTCTCAATCACGGCATTTGGAGAACTTTTCAGGATTTCAACAGTCCTGCCGGGATCCCCTCTCTTCTCCTTAGCGTGAATATCCTTAAGAGAGAGAGACGGAAACTCTTCTGCCGTATACCCGAGCATTCTGCATGCCGCCCTGTTTACCGAGATTATTGCGCCCTTCTCTTTCTCCAAATCTGCCGATACAAGGAAGACTGCATCGTTGATATTGTCAAAAATCTCCCTGAACCTCTTCTCGCTCTCGGAAAGTTCTGCTGTCTGTTTTTTCCCGGATTCAATCTCTTTAAGGAGCTCTGCTGTCTTTTCACGGACCTTTAACTTGAGAACATAATTCCATCCGGCAAGTAGTATTATTAATATCAGTATTACGCCGATGAAAACGAATAAAAGGCGCATATCTGTCTTTGAGGGTCCCGAAATGCCATACCATTTTCTGTCTACCGAGTCGTAATCGTCTGCTGATATGCTGTTAAAACCGTTGTTAACTGTATCCAGAATGGCGGTGTTTCCCTTCAGGACGGCCCTGTGAATCTTGTTAGAGTACAGGGGTTCTGTTCGTCTGAAATTATCCTGTATCCCGAATTTATATAGAAAATAATCAGCCTGGGGAGAGTCCATGGCGAATACCACTACATCCCCATCCTTTGCTGCGAGGATAATATCCTCATAACTGTCATATTCTGCAAACTCTGTGATTCCCTGCTCTATAAGGAAATCATATGAGGCATCACCGGATTTTACTGCTACAATAAAACCCTTGAGTGACTGCAGGCCCGATATGCCGGATATTTGGCTGTTGAAGTATATTGCAGCCTCTATATCTGCATAAGGGTCTGAAAAATCGTATTTTTGGGCCCTATCCGGGGTGTACATCGGGGTCTCAAGCACATCATACTCTCCCGCCTCAAAGGCTTTCTGTGCCTCTCCCCACGACATCCCCGTAATATCGGCTAAAATCCCTGTATTTTCCTCCCAGAGCCTCCACTGGTCGATAATAATTCCCTGAAGTTCTCCGCTGCTGTCCCTGAATGAAAACGGGGGATAATTGTCATCGGTTACAATCCTGATGACATCTCCGGAAAAATCCTCTTCGGTAGCCGAAACATGGACAGGTATAATTATGAGAGACAAAAATGATGCTATAAGGAAAAACCTTACCAGACAATGAAAGAAATGGCCTTTTTTTTCCATAAGGAGACTCCGGAGAATTCAATCAGGATTCAGTAATATTATATTGCAGGCTGATCCTGCTGTATTAGTTGACAGATTGTTAAAATGGAAAAAATATAAAGGTATCACTTGTTTCATATAACATTTATATCACAGATTCAATTCTTAAATATTAAATCAGTCTCCCCCAATCTATTATAATCAGATGATCACCGCCCTCTATGTAGATGATGAACAAAATCTCCTCAAATTAACGAAGATTTACCTTGAAAAGGGCGGAGAATTCAGGATCGACACTGCACAATCTGTGGATGAAGCATTTTTGATGATGGATAAAAAGAGCTATGACGCTGTTATCTCCGATTACCAGATGCCAGTTAAGGATGGTATTGAATTCCTTTCAATAATAAGGAGCGCCGGAAACACCATCCCGTTCATCCTATTCACCGGGAAGGGAAGGGAAGATGTCGTCATCCAGGCGATAAACAACGGTGCCGACTTTTACATCCAGAAGGGAGGCGATCCCATGGCACTGTTTGCCGAGCTGTCTCACAAACTGAAGATTGCTGTCGACAGAAAAAAGAATGCAGACGAGATCATCAGGAAAAATGAGGAATTAAGTAAGATCAACAGAAGGCTTGAACTTACTGAAGAGGAATTAAGGGAGAACCTTGCGGAGATCAACAGGAAAAGAGGCGAACTCGCAGAGAGCGCAAACCAGCTTCAGCAGATTATCACTTTTCTGCCTGATCCAACCTTCGCAATCGACACCGGAGGACAGGTGATAGCATGGAACAGGGCGATGGAGAAGCTTTCAGGGGTAAAGGCGGACGAGATCATGGGGAAGGGAGATTATGAATATTCATGTCAGCTTTATGGTATAAAGCGGCCTATCCTTATCGACCTTGTTCTCAATCCCGGCCTGGAAAAGGAATACAGTTTCCCTCCGGTTATTTCAGATGGTAACCAGATCTTTTCAGAACGCTCATTTTCCTGTATAAGAGGGGAGAAAGGAGTCACGAGGTGGTTTACCGCATCTCCGCTCTTTGATATTGACGGAAAGATAACCGGTGCGATAGAGTCATTAAGGGAAGTCACTAGTATAAAAAGAGCAGAAAGACTGCTGATGGTCCAGCGCAATCTGGGGGTCACCCTGGGAAAAACTTCTACACTCCGGGGGGCCATCAACGCTGTTTTAGAATCGGCAGCCAGCCTTGAAGAAGCGGATTCCTGCGGAGTATATATTGCACATGGGGATTCGGGTTTAATGAGACTTGAGGCCTCTGCCGGAGTATCCAACGAATATATAAAGAATGTATCTGTCCTGAAACTGAAGAATTCTGATTTGATATCTAAAGCCGGTTCTGAGGAATTTTTTATTGACGAGACTAACCTGAAAGGCTTTAATCCTGAATGGATGAAGAAAGAGGGCATCACCTGCTACCATGGTGCAAAGCTCATATATGAAAATAAGATCCTGGGGTTCCTTGTATGCTCATCTCATACTCTGAAAGAGATGTCCCCGGAGATGAAGGCCTCTGTGGAGGCTCTCGCCACACAGGCATCAGGCGCAATTTTCAGGATAAAAATGAGCGAAGAGCAGAGAAAAACCAGGAAAAATCTCGAGAGTTTCTTCGATGAGATCGAAGACTATCTCTATGTTACCGACTCCTCGGGTATCATTCTGATGACAAACTCTTCCCTACAGAAATATACAGGTTACGAGGAGGAAGAACTCATCGGGCAGCATATCGCTATACTGCATCCTCCGGATTACAGGGATGAGATAGGTGTAGTCTTAAACGGGATATTTGAAGGCAACCTTGAATCGAATTTCATCCCCATAATGACAAAGACGGGAGAGATCGTTCCTGCCGAAACAAAAGTAACCCGAGGGATATGGGGGGGGAAGACGGCCGTATTCGGAGTTACAAGGAATATTTCCGAGCTAAAGAAGGCACACGACAGGATTCTTGAGAGCGAGAGGCGGATGAGAGCTGTTTTTGACCAGTCTTTCCAGCTTGCGGGAATTCTTGATAAAAAAGGAAGAGTTCTTTATGCAAACAGGACTGCCCTGAAACTAATCGATGTCGATTTTGGGGATATTAAGGGAAAATACCTCTGGGAATCAGGCTGGTGGAAGGATCTGCCTGATATGCAAAATAAGATCAGAGACGCAGTAGGTATGTCCTCCGGAGGAGTGACTGTAAAATCCGAGATCACGATCCCTGACAGGGACGGGTTTATCAGGCATCTCGACTTCTCCCTCAGGCCGGTCAGGGACGAAAAGGGTGAGATCATATATCTTGTTCCCGAGGCAATAGACATTACACGGAGAAAAAAGGCTGAGGCTGCACTTATCCAGGCAAATCACAAGCTTCTCCTTTTAAACAGCATTACAAGGCATGATATATTAAACAGGATAACGCCTGTTCTCGCGTACCTCGAGATGGCAAAGATGGAGGGGCGCCCCCCTAAGATGTTAGAAGTAGTGGAAAAGCTGAAATCACAGGTTCTGGATATTGAGAAGCTTATAAAATTTACCGGGCTTTATGATGAGCTTGGTGTGGCCGAACCTTCATGGCAGGATATCCGAAAGATGACCGGTTCTCTGCATGTTCCCCGTGATATTACCTTTAAAATCAATATCCCCGGGATCGAGGTCTATGCAGACCCTATGCTCGAAAAAGTGTTCTCAAACCTACTTGATAATTCACTTATGCATGGAAAAGAGGTTTCAGAGATTTCAGTGTCATGCAGCAGATCCAGTGAAGTTACATCGATCTTCTGGAAAGACAACGGTCGGGGAGTTCCCGAAGACAAAAAGGAGACGATATTCCTTCGCGGATATGGAGATAATTCAGGACTGGGGCTCTTCCTTTCAAGAGAGATATTATCTATAACTGACATCAGGATATTGGAATGCGGAAAAGAAGGAGAAGGTGCAGTCTTTGAGATTATTATTCCGCCGGGCGGCTGCAGATCTCTAAAAAATAACGAAAAAGACCTGATAGAGAATATTTAGGTAATTATAATCTGGTTTCTGCACCTTCGATATAATCCCAGGCCTGATCAATCTCAGATATATCAAAGTACTTTTCTCCAAATACGAGGCCGTCGATCTTTATCAGGAGCTCTTCGGATTTCGTTTCTCCGACGATTGCCATCCTGTCAAAATTTTTTATATTCTTCAAAAGCCACATCATGTCCTCGTACATTGCACGAACTGTCTTATATTTCGTGGTTTTTATGACATATATCCAGCTTATTTTACCATATTTTTCTATGAGTTCGTCCAGCTGGGGGGTTATTTCCCTGATGTCCTCTTCCGTTACCTCCCCGGACGCCTCTATTCCAACAATATTACCATGACTTCTCTCAAGCACTTTCAGCATTGACTGTCCCTCCAATGTTTTTAATAGCATTATAAGATATAAAACCGTTTTGCAGTCCCAAAAAAAGGGATTCAGGCATTTTCCGGACCATTATCTAAGCAATAATTTATGGTCAGATTCAATATTTACGGGTATTACAGGATAACTGGAAGAATTAAATCCGGATGAGACAATAACTCCTTACGCTGATTCCGCTTGTTATTCTTGCAGTTGTTCTGGTTCTCATTTCTGCAAGAAATGTGCTGCCGGTACGCCTGAAAATCTGGCAGATCATGTCCGGAGGAGCTCTGGCGGTACTTATCACCGGGGGAATCTCTCCCCCGGCCGCTCTTGAATCCGTCAATCCTGATGTGATGTTATTTCTGTTTGGAACCTTCGTCGTAGGAGAGGCGCTTTCAGACAGCGGTGTTCTTGTCAGGGTTTCAAACATGATATTTAAAGATGTAAAGAGCCCTTCCACACTTGTCCTGCTTTTAATATTCTTATCCGGGATTCTCTCGGCTCTCCTTATGAATGACACCATCGCGATCATCGGGACTCCTTTCGTTCTCTCACTTGCATTCAGGACACGGCTTCCGCCTGAGATGCTCCTCATAGCACTTGCATTCTCGGTAACCACCGGAAGTGTCATGAGCCCTGTAGGGAATCCGCAGAACCTGCTGATTGCAGTCGAATCCGGGATCGAAAACCCTTTCGCGGTATTCGCAGGGTATCTTGCACTCCCGACGGTCATCTCTTTGTTCCTAACGTATGCAGCCATAAGGATCTTCTTCAGAAAAGAGTTCGGTGGCGGGTGCTCGTATGAAAAGGAGGAGCAGCCGTATGAAAGGAGATACGGGAGTATTGCCCTTCTCGGGTTCTTCATCCTTGCAGGCCTTATCATTGTCCGGATTTCGGCCGGTTTCCTGGGTTTTGGCTCTCTCTTTCCGCTGACCATTATAGCACTTGCAGCCGCAGTTCCGGTGATCGCTCTTTCGAAAGAGAGGATTACTATATTGAAGAACATCGACTGGCACACCCTCGTCTTCTTCGCCGCTATGTTCGTCCTGATGCAGAGCGTCTGGGACACCGGGATTCCGGGGAGCCTGGCGGAGGGTGCACCGGGGATATTCACATCGATTCCGCTTGTAATGGGGCTTGGGATTCTTGCAAGCCAGCTTATCTCAAACGTCCCTTTTACCGCCCTGTTCCTCCCAATGATAACGGCCGCCGGAGCCCCGGAAAACGTCATGATGGCACTTGCCGCAGGCAGTACGCTTGCAGGAAACCTGCTCATCTTCGGGGCGGCGAGCAATATAATAATCATCCAGAACGCCGAGAAGACCGGCCATACTATCGGATTTTTGAGATTCGCCGCCGTCGGGATTCCGCTGACGGTTGTGCAGGCAGCGGTTTATCTTGTTTTTCTTGTGAGGATTTGAGACAAATAGATGTATTAAAAACCCTTTTAAGAATTTATGATGCTATTATTTATCTCGTTAATTTTTTTTATCATCAGCTGAAAGCCAGTTAATGCAAACACATTGTGCAATGGATCTCATTGTTTCATAGTCCGGGCAATAATCTTCTTTTCCTGCATAAAAATCACAATCAAGAATCAGATCATGTCTGACGATATCTCCATGAGCTGGGTCACTACGAATCTTCCATAATTTTTTTATAAATTTAATTTCGTCTTCGTTCCAATCAGATATACCAGAAAATGCTTTAATATATCCTTTAAACCGTTTTCCTGCAGATAAATTTGAAGGAGTTAGTGCATCAATTGCACATGCAAACAAAAGATACCTTACTTCAGAAGAGAGAGTGAAAGCACGTTCAGCCTGATAAAAATAATGAGCCGCAGAGAAAAATCGCGTCTTTCTTTCTTTACTTAATGAGAAATATCTATCAAAAAAATACTCCATAGTATCTGGCAAAAAGAGACGGTTCCTATCTTTACCAACTGAAAGATCGACAGTATATCGGAAATTAGGTTTAAAATAATTATTAAATGGAATATAGTTTTCATTGTGAGACTCAATTATCTCAAATTCATCAATTGATCTTGGAAGTACACCTTCATCATACCATATATTATGCGACAAAAATAAATTCAATATATAAGTTATTTCTCTGCAAATATTCCTCGGGCGAATTTCTTTCATACAATTAAAAAGGCTAGATCTGTACCTTTTGAGAAATCAATCTCATCTAAGGCCTTTTCAGAATATTATTTAAGTCTCTTGTTTTCAAAGATATCAACAAACCATAACTCTTCACCTGATTTTGTGGAAAAAGGTTCTGGACTGTATTTATAATCAAGAACCATGGCATATTTAGCTTCGAAAATATCTTCAGAGTTTATCTCTGAATTTTCATGAGGATAAATCTGAAATATATCCTTATATCGAAATGAATCTGTTAAAACAAAGCGACCATATATATTCCAAAATTTGCTGATCTGGTCTTCCATATAATATCAACCCATCCGTACGGTTATGAAATTATCCTCCTCACCACTACAATTATCCACACGGCAAACGAAATTATAACGAATGGACTCATTCGAGCTTGCAGTAAGAAATACAGTCGAAGTCGTAACCGAAGACGAACTCCGGGCAGTGATGGCGCAGCCGGAGAAACGCGTCTACGCGGGTTATGAGCCGTCCGGCGAGATCCACCTCGGCCACCTCGTTACAATAAACAAACTGATAGACTTAAAGGAAGCCGGGTTTAAGATCGTCGTCCTTCTCGCCGACCTTCATGCATTCCTCAACCAGAAGGGAACGATGGAGGAGGTTCAGGAGCTTGCGGACTACAACCGCCGGTGCTTTGAGGCAGTCGGCCTGAAGGGCGAGGGAGTCGAGTTCGTTCTCGGCACCGACGTTCAGTTAACGCCAGAATACGAACTGAATGTCCTCCGGCTTTCGCAGGCGATTACACTCAACCGTGCGAAGCGGAGCATGGACGAAGTAGGGAGGAACATGGACGCCCCCCGCGTATCGCAGATGGTATACCCAATCATGCAGATGGTCGATATCCACACTCTCGGAGTCGATATGGCACTCGGCGGAATCGACCAGAGGAAGATCCACATGCTCGCAAGGGAGTACCTGCCGACAATCGGAGAAAAAGCACCGCTCTGCATGCACACCCCAATCTTAAACGGTCTGAACGGGAAGAAGATGTCCTCGTCCGAAGGAAACTACATCTCAGTCGCCGATTCCGAGGAAATCATAAAGAAGAAGATGAAGAAGGCCTTCTGCCCGTCGGAGATAGAGGAAAACCCCGTTCTCCAGACACTGAAATACCACATCTTCCCGAGGATGGGCACCGTCACCCTGAAGAGGCCGGAGAAGTTCGGCGGCGACCGCGAATTTGCATCCTACGAGGAGTGCGAGGCCGCATATGCCTCAGGAGAGGTCCACCCCGCAGATCTAAAGGCGATGACGACCGACGGCTTAATCGAGGTCCTCGCCCCTGCAAGGGAATACATGAACGAATGAGTAAAATACAACTGAATTTTTCTTTCTTTTAATCATCCTGAAAGACTGTCTCTCCCGATCGCAAGGCCGGGCTATCGCAGTTGCGCGAATTCGAGTGGTGAATTAAGCATGGGCATGCCCCACAAGGGGCTTTTGCCCTTATTATACCCGGGAAAATAATTCTACCCTGATTTCTCACGCCTTCAGCTTCCTTATTGTATTCGCGATAAACTGGGCCTCGGCCGGGGAGATGAACTGTGTGGAGTGCTTCTCAACATGGTTGGCAAAAATCTCGATGTTCCCAGGGAATATGTTCGAAAATTTAGTTCCAGACTTTCTCGCCATATCGTCCGCAAAGTCCCCGGCGGCAGGGCCGAGTTTTCTTGCAAGGGTATTAATTATCATCTTTTGGTATCTGCTGTAATCGGTCATATCCTCTTCTCCCTGTATAATTTCCTCAAATTCAATCTCTGTTATCAGTTCTTCCGGGGTCTCTTCCCCCGGTATTTCACTCTCTTCCTTTTCAGGCTGTTCCTTCATGATCAGGTGACTAAGATTCCTGCTCCTGAGAAGGGACTCCACATCATTGCGAAAATCGAATTTGATCGCCCGAATCTCCGATTCATTGATGTCAAATTCATCGTTTACACCGGGATTCGCAGCCGTGGCCGGAGAGACTTTATCTCCCCCGGGTATCCGGCCGGAAAGAAACGAATAACGGTTTTCTCCCTTAACGACGCAGCCGGGATTGAACTCCTTTGAAAGCGTGACCCTGGCCTCGTTGTATATCATTAACTCGGCCGAAACGGTCTCATCCGGGATGGAGAAGATCTCCTGAAGAGCTTCGTTTCCTTCCCTGCCACAGAAGGCCGCGACAACGATTTCTCCCCCGGAATATACCATTTCTGCCATCGATTCGCCAAAAAGTCCACAGCAGTTCCCGGTAAAACCTGATATCTCAAGCTCTTCCAGAATCTCGGATACCGTAACATGGCGGGCAAAACGGTCGAACCTTCCCCGTGGAAGCTTCATGGATTTAACAGCAGAACCCGAAGTCCGGCGGTTGTCGCCCCCGCCCGGGCCACCCGTTCCGTATCCGTTTATACCCGTGAAAGAATCCCGGTATCTGCCACATTCTGACATGGACTCCTCCTAATCTTCGGAATTCGTTACCGCTTTTGACTTGGACATGTAGTACTTCATGCTCACTATCATCCTCTGGAAGGACTCTGCAAGATCGCCGATCTCGTCCTCGTTTGCAATATCAATCTCTGTATCCTCCATATCTCCCATGCTCACCCTGTCGGCGACATCGCGCAGCCTGTGAAGTGGTTTTGTTATCGAGGCCGCAAAGAAGAACGAGATTGCAGTAACCACCAGGATCGTTAATATTGTAATAATAAGAACAGTATTCTGGGTCGACATCTCCGAAGTTTTCTTTGAAATCTTCTCTTCGGTCTCGGTCAGCTTCTCCTGGATCTTTGCCTCTGTTCTTTGTGACGGTTCTGAGAATTCATCGGTATAGACTGTGGCACCGACCCTCAGGAAGACATTATCTGCCGTCGGTGCCTGTGCAACGACGAAATAACCGTACTTGTCGCGAATCTCACCGTTTTCGTCGGACCACGTGTAATAGCCGCTGGTATCGATATATCCCCAGCCGCTTTGAAGCAGTTTATAATATTCAGGGTTTGTATCCTGCTTGTTATGGAGATCGACACCTTCATCACCGGAGTTCCTGTGGAATCGTATCACAAGCGTATCGGCATCCATTCCAGTCGTAAATCCGGTCTCCCCGACATCCTGAACAATTATAGACCTGAATTCAGGATCATTCTGAAGGTCGGAAAGTGTCATCTCCGGATTTTCTTTTATATATATTTCAACCTGTTTTGCAACATCCCCGGCCTTGACCTTCATCAGTTCGGCACCAAGGGCGGTAAGTGCTTCCGTACTCTCATCAATCGAGATCTCCCCGATATTCTGCGCCTCCCCTGCAATCTCCCTGCTTAGAGTATTTGAGTCCTGAAGAGAGATCATACCAAGAACAGCAAGCGGAACGACAGATAGAAAAAGCATTACTGTCAGGAGCTTGTATTTTATCGAAATCCTCATTTAATCACCAGTACTGGATCAGCCTGCAGGCGAGGTATAAATCCCCAAACCACCAAGCAGGCAATAACCAGTCTTCAGAATTGTGTTTCGAATTCTCGGAAATATACCTTTTCAACATAATATATATTTAATATGGTTAAACCAGTAAAAAATCTTTAATTATATATTGCACCCTTCCGGGCTTCCGTGAACGACACTTATCATTATTAAACTCCATATGATGATACAGGAAAGTGACTGCAATAGAGAAGGAACGGTGAGGACGCTGGACAGGGATAAACTACTCGAAAAATTCGACCGGGAGGTCGAGAAACTTGGAATCAGGATAAAGGAGGCCGACGAGTTCAAGGTGATGGAGAACGTCTTCGACGACGTTACCCTCCTTGCACTATACAAGCTCGTCAACAAGAAGCACATCTCCTTAATCGGCGGCTCCATCTCGACTGGAAAAGAGGCAAACGTATTCTACGGTGAGAACTGGGACGGAATCCCCGTCGCGATAAAGATATACAGGATACAGTCGGCGAGCTTCAAGACGATGAGCGAGTATCTCGCCGGAGATCCTCGTTTCTCCTCGGTCAGGAAGTCCAGGAAGGAGATCATCTTTGCATGGACAAAGAAAGAGTATTCAAACCTCATGCGGGCGTACGATGCCGGAATAAGATGCCCGAAACCGCTCTACTTTGACCGGAACATCCTCATCATGGAACTCATGGGTGAGGGAGAGACGCCCTACCCCCAGTTGAGAGCGGTTGATCATGACGAACTTGACATGCAGGCAATATACGAAGAGGTCATGGACTCGATCGATGTCCTCTTCAACAAGGCAAACCTGGTGCATGCCGACCTCTCCGAGTTCAATATCCTCTTCGACGGAGAGCACCCGGTGATAATCGATATGGGGCAGGCAGTCACCCCCGATCACCCGAAAGCCGTAAAGTTCCTCGTCCGCGATATCCGCAATATCAACCGGTTCTTCAAAAGACACTGTGAAATAAAAGATGAAGAAGGGTTCTTCAGAAAGGTCGTCGGCGAACACCGTATGACGCCGTAAAACTAAAAAATATTATTTTTCAGGCGAAGACTCCGCCCCATTTTGCAAATACGTGATCCGCATCCTTTCCTCTTATTGAATGCACGATATCATTTCTCACAAAAAATGTGTCAGGATACATATTATCGGTCCACCAGTAGGCATAAGATATGACGCCGTCCACCGGCGGGTCGTCGCTGTTGTACACGGCCCGGAAGAATCCCTCGTAGACAAGAGCCTGCTCCTTATAATCCCTAACGAGGTTCTCGGTGCTTCCCTCTATATAGATAGTCGAGAGGTCAAATATCTCGACCCAGCCTCCCTGCATCGCACCGTCATAGGAGGGCATCAGGATCATGGCAAAATACTCTTTGTCATCACCTGCAGACTCCCTTGCATTCCGGTACCTCTCAAACCATGCAGTCCATTTTGACTCGATATCAGCCACATCTTCAGAGGCTCCCCCTACGATTTCCGTTATTCCATCGTCCAATATGATGAAGTCCAGATCCGAAGTATCGAATGAGTAATCGCTGAAATAATATGAAGGTCCCCACATCCCGATCTTTCCGGAGAATTGCTTCTTCACATCCTCTGCAATTCCGGGCCAGTACTGAACGGCATAGCTGTCATATTCACAGAAAAAGAAGCCGATGTCTCTCGGGTTGATTACAAAATAATCAAATCCGGCCGATTCTGCCTTGCCAGCCTCATAGAGTACCTGCTCCCTCCATTCTGAGAAGAGGCCGTCGATCTTATCCTCCGTAATATTTTCACAGTTGATCTGGTGGCGTGCAAGCGGCTCAAGCTCGTATATATTTGTAATCAGCATCGTCTCAAGCCCGTTCGCCCTCGCCGATGAGGCAATATCATTAAATTCCCCCTGCTCTATCATAGCGGCACCGCCCCGCGATTGTGAGAAAATATTCAGATCCTCATCCATCGTGGCGAAATCTGTAATCAATACAAGTTCGGAGTTAATCGCCGAAAGCCTTTCCATCGAAGAATCGACATAGAGGCGGTTGTCCTCGGTTATATAATTCCCGTTAGGCCCGGTTCCGGTAATCTTCCCCCAGTTGTCCTGCATCGCCATTCCCATTACCAGAGGGCGATCTGTTGCTTCGTAGTTTTCCGTAATATACGGAAGGTCGGAGTACACGTACTCCTCGTAATGGAGACCTGAATCGAAATTAGGAACATCTATTCCTCCTTCACACCACGGAGGCATTGGCCAGGGGCCCGCAGGCGGACAGATTCGGAATGCAAAAATCGATCCGACAACAATCACCACTACCGCTATTAGTTTCAATACTGCAACTGCAATCTTCGGGACCATATTATCTGACTATATAAATCCATCTGATATTTATTTCAAACGGCACCGGTGTTACGCCACGACCCGGGGGGAATCACGATCTCGAATACGGCCCCATCCCCGAACATACCGGTCTCCCTGATAATAATCCCTGTAAGGCCAAGTATTTCTTTGACAAGGAAGAGACCGTAACCGTGATTTTTTCCATGACCACGCCTGAATATAAGCTCTTTTTTATCCTCAGGGACACCCTCCCCATCGTCAGCGATAGTTAATAAAAATGAGTCGTCCACAGGCCTTCCGGTAATTTTCAGGTGTTTCATTCCTTCTGCATGATTGTAGGCATTGGATATGACATTGCAGAAGGCCTTTCCAAGCATGGCATCAGCAAGGAATTCGGTCTCAGGAAGATCGATTGCGACCTCGACACCGGCCGGGTATACCCTTTCATCAAAGCATCTCCTGATAAGCCCCGGAGCATTCTGCCATGAGGGCGGCGAGACCCCGAGATCCTGGTAATTTTTTGTAAACTCTATCTGCCTGTGGATCTCGTCGATGGATTTCTTTACAGGGCTTAAGGTCTCACCCCATTCAGGAGAGTCCTCGATTGCCGTTTCAAGATAGTAATTTGCAATGATTATCTGGTTCAAAATATCGTGCCTGGTCACACCCGACAAAAGATTTAGCTTCCTTATCGCTCCCGACAGTCCCTCTTCCGCCTGTTTCCTAAGCTCAATCTCTTCGTCCCTCTCGTAGAGAGCGGCTTCGAGTTCATAATAATTCCTTGCATTCTTGACTACAAGACCGCATAAAGGAAGAAATAACAGTACAGTATTCTTGTGACTTTCCGTCCGGGCACAGGAGCCGATCCCCTCAACAGAGAGGAGGCCTACAATCTCTCCCCACACGGAAACCGGAAGCACAAACCCGTCCCCGGAGGGATTTTCACTAATATCCGGAACCTTTGATCCGGGGGGGAGATCAATGCACGAGGTCACCTCTGACTTAGGCTTGAGCTTAAAAACAGATTCAATCCGGTTGTTCCTTACACCGGCATATACGACCTGCTCGGGAGAACAAAGAGTGGAAATCAGCTCTATTGTCGTCTCGATTACGTTCTCCTCATCCTTAAGGCCGACAAGCAGTCCCAGCATATCCATAGCCATCAGGGAATCAGAAAGCTCCTTTTTAAGCCCCCCCTTTTCAATCACGGATCTCTCAACCTCCAGGCCTGCCAGGTCATATCCGGTTTCATAAAGCCGGCTTCCGAGATAGCTTTCAAAGAAGTCAAGACCAGTCTTCTCGACTTGCGCAGGTATATCCGTAATATTCTCAATTTCCCGGATGAATTCTTCCGTAACAGCCCCGGCACCGGTGTCAGGAATGATTATCCCGGAGGGCAGTCCGGTACTATTCTTACAGGAGTCCTGAAGAAAAGAGAGATATTCTTTATTCTCAGGGGATTTTGAAGGGAAAAGAAAAATTTCGCCTGCAGACTGTTTTTCAGATATAATGTCCAACGGAAGAAGAAGCTCTGCGCCCTGTCGCGTGGCTATCAGTCTTTCACCGGGATAATCCGGAAAGGAGGAATTATCGGGGCAGGAGCAGGTAAGAACACAAAAACGGCTGCATTTTTGAGAGAGCCGGGATGCTGCCTCGTCGAATCCGGGAATGTTTATGCAGTCCCCGCTGCATTGCCGGGGCCAGATCTCAACGGGGAAGCCGGAGAGTCTCCCGCAGGAAAGGGCAGGCTCCAGGGACTCATAGAGCCTCTGACAGACCATAACGCCTGCCGTAACCGTTCCCCTTCCCCTATCTTCAGTCCGCCTCAACTTCAATTCACTAATTTTCCTATAAATTACAGAATAATAAACAATCCGGTTTAAGTGTTGAAAAGAAACTCAGTAGTATAAAAATAACACAATGTGGATATTTATTCGATCAGCCGGTGATTCTGTCGAATTCATCCTGGGGGAGGAGAACCGGGCCGGGATTCGACTCTTCCCCTCGACCAGTTCTCAAGCGATCCGGTTGTGCAGGATATCCTGGACGACAAAGGCATTACAAAAGAGAGGCTGGCAGAGATCGAGAAGACCGTTTTATCGATTAAGGTCCGGGCTTTTAAGAGATGAATGGATCTATTCCTATTCAAAAAGAATAATTAATTTATTTTTCCCTTACAATTTCCCTGATCTCTTCTATATCACCCGGCTTTATCATTCCGCAGATATGCCTGCATTTTAGATGAAAGACCGGGGCAATTTTTATTATTCCGGCTACCTCATCTTTACCGGATTCGCGGATAGTATAGTATTGGGACTGGACTCTCTGGATTCTTGCATTTTCAATTGTATCGACATCATCAGAATCGAAGTACTTCTCAAAACATTCATCCATGCAGCCGATTGTGCATGTGTGTATTTCACTCTTTATTCCGGCTTTCATTAAAACAGCATAGAGAGAATAGTACATCGCATAATACCCTGTCGAGATTATCCAGTAATGGGAGGTGATTGAATTCATTGTTTCAAGGGCATCTTCCGCTTTGGACAGGTACGCAACGGAGAGGTTGTCGCTTGGATCGATCAATTTTATCCCGTTTCTCTGTTTTTTGCACCATTCAATATCGCTCAATTCCTCATCACCTCAGACACAAAAAATTCCGGGCATTTAAGAAAAACATGATTATTATAGATCTCCCTGATAAGATAGTCTTTCAAACCTGCCTCTTTGAAGAGTTCTTTTTCATATTGCTTAACGTTAATCTCGATTCCGAATTTCCTTGAATTTTTGAGTATTTCATTTTTATTGAAGGTGCCTGCCACAAAGAGATCGATATCGGAATTCTCTGTCGCATCCCCGGATGAATAACTGCCGAAGAGTGCAAGCGGACCGCTGAATTCAGGGAGGATTTTGTATATTATCTCATCAACAAGAGGGTATTTTTCCGAAAATTTAAGCCTCCTGTAACTTTCGGCGAGGAGCATGTAGTTCTGTGCATTTATGGTCTTTTTCAGCCTGAATATCCTTGTTCTCCCTTTCATCCCCGAGGTTGTAACACCTTTTTCTTCAAGAGAGGAGAGGACGTTCCAGGCAGTGCCGTGGGAGACGGGCACATGACGGCAGATCTCCCGGGTGTAATACTCCCGGTCATATCCCTTCGCAAAGAGGGAGAGGATCCTGAGGTGATTCTCAGTTATGTCTAAATTATTGGACATATGTCCAATATATTGGATGTTTACTTTATCAAGCTTTTGGCGGTCGGGGATACCTCACCCGCAGATCCCGCCGCAGACCGAAAGAACGAGCCTCTCCGCCGCCCCGTCCCGTGCCGATACCCGCTCTTCGAGTTCGTCGCAGAGCTTCATGAGAGCGTCCACCCGTTCGACGATCCGGTGCTGTTCGGGGAGAGGGGGGGGAGGGGCCTTCTGCTTTATTATCTTCCCCTCCTGCATTCCGGTCAGTCATACCCGAATCTCCTGTCATATTCCGTGTGGGTCATCCATTCGACGACAACGCTCAGCGGATCTCCGCCCGAAGCGGTTACGAAATATACGAGCCGCCAAGAGTCCGAAAGATTGTACTTCCACAGGTTCGGCAGCTCCCCATATTTTTTCGTATAATATTTGTGAATCTGTTTTTTGCGGATATAACCCCCGCAGCGGCAGTCATTCTCCAGTGCATCGAACGCCCTGTTCAGCATCGCGACGAGTTGTTTGTCCTCTCCCCTGCCGGATGAATTCAGCCGCTCCCATTCCGCCTTCACCTTCTCATCGGCAAAAGAAAGTGCGCATCTCATGTGAAACCCGAAATTACCTGACTCTCAGGTCAGGTCTCTTTGCGTATCTCTCATAGAGATCGCTGTCAAAGATCCATCCGACGTAGCCTTCCGAATTGATCGCGATCTTCTTCGATTCCAGAAGATATTCGATGATCTCTTTGTATGTCTGGTACATCATCTTTTTCGGGAGATTCTCCCAGAGTACGCGCCGCTTGTAGTGACCGCTCCATTCCCTGATGAACTCCTCGACCATCCTGACCGTTTCAAGACGCGGCGAAGGTCTCGATCTTGTATATACAGCAGCGGGTTCACTTACCCCCTCTTCTGTCATATTAATCAATATGTCATATTAATTGATATAACTATTTTCGATTCGCCAAAAAAATCCGATCAAAAAATAATAATAATGTAAAGCAAAATTGTTAAACATGAAATCAAAGACAGGAACTCTGGTTTTAACCACTCTTATCGCCATTCTCGCAGCGGCACTGGTGCTTTCGGCAGGATGTACCGGGACCACCGACAGTGGCACACAGGAGACAACAGCACAGACGACAGCTCCGACGACAGGCCCTACAGAGCCGGCAACGCCTGAAGAGACGAAAGAGACCGGAGAAGAGACCGCAGATCTCTCCGGAACAGGAAACGGGAAGGTAACAACAGGCCTTGCAGGCGGAGTCCACCTTCTCGTCTTTGAGCAGGACAAGCCCGATTCAGGAACTATCGACATCTCGACCGAAAAGGACTACATTTCAATCCCGTTCGGCTTCAATGAAAAAGTTGCAGATAAGGCAATGAAGGACGGTAAATATGTCTGGACACAGTTATTCATGATCGAGGACAACGCAGAGACAAACTTCGATGTGACCACGGACTGTTCATGGAATATCGAGACCTCCTTCCCCGAAGCAATCAACGGAATCCCACCCCAGACCTTCACGGGCACCGGCAATCAGGCGACACCTTTCTTCCAGATTAATGCCGGAACATACAACATCGCGATAAAATCGGAGAACTGTGGGTACACTGCCGTACACCTGATCGACTACTATGGAAATCCGCTCATGGAAGATGACCTGCAGACCCCGCTCGCATGGCACGAGGGTACATATGACGATTCCGTAGTTATGGCGGTTTCAGAGGACAACAACTACCTCTTCAACGTAGTCTGCGACGGCGAATGGACCGTCAGTATTGAAGAGTCACAGGTCTGATCCAGGCATCAGCCAAAAAAATTATTTTTCAGGTTTAACCGTCATTCTTCCTTATTCCGCAGAACAATCTGTTTGAGTTCTTCAAATTCTTCTCGCGACAGACTTCCGCTCTCTTTAAGTCCCGCAAGCCTTTCAAGAAGCTCGATTTCCTTCTCAGGCGTTGTTCCGGATAACAAATTACGCTCCTTGTGGCGCTCCTCGATAAAACCGGATGCGAGAATTGCAGACGGAAGTGCGAGAAGGAGAACCCCTGCAAGTGTTATGATCGATCCAAGCATCATCCCGAGGGGTGTTACCGGGATTATGTCCCCGTACCCGACCGTCGTAACTGTCATCATCGCCCACCACATCGCAGCGGGAATGCTTGAGAACTTCTCCGGCTGGGCATCGTACTCGACGAGATACATAATTGTGGAAGAGAAGAGAATGATGAATACCAGAAAGAAGATCATGATAGTGAAGATCTCCCTCTTCTTGACAATTACTCGCCTGAGCATTGCAAGAGACTCCGAGTGGCGTGCGTAACGGCCCAGCTTGAATATAGAGAGCAGTCGGAACGTCCTGAGAAGTGCAAAATCCCTCGGAAAGAAGAAGGGAAATGCAAGCGGAATTATCGATATCATGTCGATTATCATAAAAAATCCGGTTGCATACCGCAGGCGTTCGGCTGTCCTCCTGCGAAGTGTCGGGGCTTCGGTACATGACCAGAGCCTGAGGATATATTCTGCTGCAAAGACGAGCAGACAGACAGTGATCAGGATATTTATTGTAAGCCCGTAATCCCGGTCTATCTCCGGCACGGTATATATAACGACAAGAACCGTGTTCAAAAGTATGACTATGGCAAGTGTGGCCTGGATGATAAAGGCCGTCCTGTCACTGCCCGGGGATTTTTCGAGTATTTCATGGACCCTGGATTTTACAGTAATACCAGACACTCCGGGATCTTTCATACCAGTAATAAAAGCCGGTACCTCATAAATACTGACGCTTTCAGCCGGGAAAGACCCGGGCATTTCAAAAAAATGTGATTAGAATCCTGCAACCGGTTCCCCGTCCGTGCTGTAATCCGTCTGAACATCCTTTATTGCAAACATCAGGATAAGGCCGAGGATCTCGACTCCCATGAGGAAAAAGAATGCAGCATCAAAGGCTCCTGCGAGCTCCTGTGCAGGAAGTGTGTGGGCGGATACCTGGGCCAGTTTCGGCCCGAGGGCGGCGGCTGCCACAAGCATTACAAGGGCGACCCCAAGCGAAGAACCGAGATTGGTCATCATCTTGATAAGCCCCGATGTCGAACCGCGTGACTCCGGCGGTGAAATTCCCATTACCGCACTGTTCAGCGGAGCATAAGCAAACCCGGTTCCCGCCCCGAGAAGGAAGAGATAGACTTCCGCATGACCTACGCTCGAACTGGCGCTTAGATTGGAGAGCAGGAAGAGAGCGGCGGCAGATACTATCAATCCAATGATTATAGGTTTTTTTGTCCCGATGACATCAGAAACCCTTCCGGCGATTGGGGAGGTCAGGATCATGCCTATGGGGAGGGCGAGCAGGATTGTCCCGGCATTGTCTGTCGGAATTCCTTTCACCATCTCAAGGTAGAACGGCATCACGATCATTACCCCGGCCATGCAGAGCTGAACGATCATGACGTTTATATTCTGGAGAGAAAACGCCCGGCTGGAGAAGAGCTTGAAGTCGATGAGCGGCTCCGGTGCACGATGTTCCCTGATATAGAAAAGCGCCCAGAAGACGAGAGATACAGCAAGGGCGGCCATTGCTGCTGTTCCTGAAGGCCCCTGGAGCATTGTAAGTCCGAAGATCAAAGTTCCAAGGGCGACAAAGACGATGGCGGCGCCCGGGGCATCGAGCCGTGCATCCGGCGAGACCGGGTCGAGACGGGGCAGGACGTGCAGCCCGAGAAGTATTGCAAGTATTCCGACAGGCAGGTTTACGAAAAATATGAACTGCCACGAGAGTGCGCTGGTCAAAAATCCCCCGACTACGGGGCCGAGCGCAGCACCGAGCATCGTGAACATCGCCACAAACCCAAGTGCCTGCCCCCGGAGGGAGGAGGCAAGGTAGGACGTGACCATGACAGATCCGAGTGCAGCGATAACTGCACCGCCGACAGCCTGGATCATACGTGAACCAATCAGAATGTCTATCGTCGGTGCAAAGCCGCACAGGGCCGACCCGCAGGTGAAGATTACAAAGCCCCCAAGGAAGATCTTCCGATAACCCCTGATATCACCGAGACGCGAGGCCGCAAGGAGCAGACTGACGAGGACGATCAGGTAGGCATTTAATACCCACGATACGGCCACGGTCGATACATCGAACGCCTTTCCGATGGTTGGAAGGGCGATATTTACAATTGTTGCATCAAGACCGGACATGAATGATCCCAGTGAGATCACGAGGACGATCAGGAGCTCTTTCGGCGACATCTTCTGCCGTTCAGGGGATTCGGACATGATATTTCCTCAAAAGATTGTTAGTGTAATTTAATCATTCATTATCATTTAAAAATAGTCATTAATTTTGTCAATCCCGGTTATTCGGAGACCGTTGTACCGGACTTCGGTTTCCATGCCTTTTTTGGTATATGTATCTCAAAAGATGCCCCTTCCCCGTAAACGCCTTTTTCAGATATTTCAATTCCTGTAACCGATAGGAGGTCACGGGCGAAGGCAAGCCCGAATCCTGTATTCCTTCCATGCCCGTATGAAAATATCTTCTCTTTTTCCCCGTCCGGAATGCCGACGCCGTCGTCCTTTACCCTCAGTACCAGGCTGCCGTCCTCCTGTTCTTCTGTCGATATGATAATCTCAGTTATCTTTTCGCCATGTCTTACGGCATTTTCAATCAGGTTATAGAAGACTCTTTCAAGCAGGGGGTCGGCGTAGATCAAAACAGGATCAATCTTCAGCCGGATCTGAACATCCTCCCTGATAAGGCTCTCCAGGGCCCCGGATATCTGATCTTCAGGATCGATCCACCGCGGTTTTTCCAGTCCTATGTCCTGGTAACTGCGTGAAAATTCAATCTGTTTCATGATCCTGTCTGTAATATCGATTGACCTGTCAAGGTACCGCCTCTCCCCGGGATCCTTTAATTTTTCATCAAGAAGGTCGAGATTGCCGGAGAGTGCGGTAATCAGATTGCTGATATCATGACGGGTTATCTGTGAAAGGAGTGAGAGTTTTTTGTTTGCAACCCGGAGTGCATTCTCAGACTCTTTCCGCTCTGTAATATCCCTGGTAATGAGTACAGCCCCCGATGGCCGGCCGCTTTCGTCCCTCACAACCGATCCTGACACACTTATATATCTCGCAGTCTCGCCGGGAAGGCTGATTTCAAAGTCAGATATCTGGCCTTTTTCAGATATGGTTCCTTTTATTGTAGCGTAATCGTCCTCAGGAACCAGTGATCCGGCAGATTTTCCTGCAGGAGAATCCTTTAGCGAAGGAAAGATGTTCTCCACTGATTCATTGACAGCAACAATATCTCCGCTCCTGTCAATCAGAATCAGGCCGTCTGGCATTGTCTTCATAATCTCGGGGACTGCCGTCTCAGGGCTCAGCACGAAAAGCCCGTAATGCCATATTGCATACGCCGTCAGAATCGATAATATGACAAAGCCGATAAAGACAAGATTCGGGATATATATTTGGAATAATGGCAGGAATATCCCTGAGAGCATTCCAAAAAAAACGGCAATGATGATTCCTTCAAACAATAACCTGTTCTGGCTGTGCTTTATCCCCGGTTCGGTATATCGCCATGAGACAAAACCCACACCGAATGACCAGAGCATTATGAACGCCGTGTACAGGACTCCGGCTATGTAAATGGGATTATTGCCTGCCGGAACATAGAGATAACCGGTGCCGGGCCTGAATGCAGCGACATAGAGGTAGTCTGTAAACACCCCGGCAAATGAGAGTAATATGGCGATAATATAGACGCCTGCCAGGATGGTGCGTTTCTTCTTATCATCGGAAAATGTTCCGGTAAATTCCAGGATGAAATGTGAAGCAAAGGCTATGGTCATGGGCCAGAAAGAGCTGAATCTGAGCCAGAATGTGACTCCCTCAAGACTGTCTGCCTGCCATATGAAAAACTCCCCTGTCGCCCAGTAGGCTGCCGAGATCATCACTGCAAAAAAAAGCCGGTGAACAATGGACGAGGGCTTTTGTGCATAGACAAAAAAACCAAGACTGCAGGTAATGAATGCCGAAATAAGGCAGAATCCACCATCAAATAACAGACCTGAAACTACCGGGAGCATGAACATATACCCTGCGAAAGCCTATCCCTCCTTCAATTCAAAAGGGAGATTGTTACTTTAACACTTTATTTATCAGATTTAAAGTTATATGGATATTTCCCGCATAAATTAATCATCGAAGATAAAAATCTCATCAATCGTCGTATCAAAGACCTTTGCGACATCATGGGCGAGTTTGAGGGACGGGTTGTACTTCCCCTTCTCGAGAAATACGATCGTCTCCCTTCTGACCCCGACAAGTTCTGCAAGCTGTGCCTGGGTCATATTCATTTTCGCCCTGAACTCCCGGATTCTGGTGTCCATCTTCATTCCCCCGGGACCTGCGTCTAATAGACATCCCCCTTCCTGGAGAAGTACCACTGGAATCCAACAGTGCTCAGGGGCATAAGAAGTACCAGGGTTCCTATAGCTGCATAAGCTTCAATTACAACGATATCAAGATACGATAGCCAGAAGATCACGATAACCACAAAGAAGGTCAGGTACCACGAGTAAGCTATCGCCCATGTCCCGATCTTCAGCGAACGCTCATCCCTGATATCGCGATCCGGGGACTTTTTTAGGGATAAAAGACAGATTACGAGCAATATGGTGCCGCCGGTAACCATCCCCGAACCGGCGGTTGTGCCGGAATCGAAATACGACATCGCACTTATCATAAGGCCGGCAACAACCATCAGGGCGCCGATAGCGACACCCGCATAATTATATTCCTTCTTTCTCCCTGTTTTAACGGCTGTAAGTGCCGAAAGAAGTGCAATAATCATCAGTCCCCATACAACCGCCACAGCAGACAGCCCTCCTGTGCTAATATAGACCACGAAAAGTGCAATAATTACGGCTGCAATGCCGAAAATAGCTGTTAAAACCATTTTTCTGTTCCTGTCTTCCATATTTTTCTCCATTTTTTCTCCTTCGTTTTGCTGGATTGTATTAGAAATTAACAGCACTTTGTTAGATTTATATAACATGTTAGAAGTATATAACAATTTCCTGAAAATACCATGCGAACTCTCATATAAATTAAGTAATTACTCTACCTGATGAGATACGCATATTATGTGGGAGTGGTTTTCCTCATACTCCTGATCGCGGGGGCGGGAATTTTGCTTCTTTTTCCATCCGGAGAAGACAGCAAAGAGAATAACAGTTATTTTGGCGATATTCTCGACCGGTATTCTCTCTCCGCTGAACCCGGTGTAGTAATATATGCAACAGGAAATAAGGGTACATATTCAGCTTTTGCCGGTCTTTCAGACCTGAAAAAGGAAAGGCCCGTTTCCAAAACCGATCTATTCCGTATCGGGAGTGCAACAAAAACATTTGTTGCAACGGTTGTACTGCAGCTGGCAGAAGAAGGGCATATAGACCTTGATGCCCCTCTGGGCGATTATCTGCCTGAAGATATTGCATCATCTGTTGCAAATGCAGATGAGGCGACCGTCAGGGAAACTTTGCAGATGAGAAGCGGAATTCCGGATTACATGACTGACGAATTTGATGATTTGGTAGCCGCTGACCCCTCGCACCAGTGGACGGCAGAAGAGGTCGTAACTTACAGTTACGATATTCCGGCTGAATCTCCCCCGGGGACCAGATTTGAATACTGCAATAACAACTATGTTCTGCTCCAGATCCTTATAGAAAATGTTACAGAAAACACGCTTGCTGAGGAGTTAAAGAGCAGGATATTTGATCCGGCAGGAATGGATTCGTGCTACCTGGAGAGTCCGGGAAAAACCGGACCGGAAACTGTCAGAGGATATGAAGAAGTCGAGGGGGAATTTGTTGATGTTACTATGTACAACGACGGTTTTGGTCTTGGTGATGGTGGTATTGTCGGAAATGCAGAAGATATTGCAAAATTTTTGCCTGCATTGATGAACGAACAGTTTATCAGCCGGGATATGTTTTCACAGATGCTCCGGACGGTTCCGGATGACTCAGGAGATTCATACGGTCTTGGCATATCTGTGATAGAAAAACCCTACGGCCGCCTTATCGGTCATGACGGGTCATCAGGTGGTTTTGTTTCAGAGATGTATTACCTGCCTGAAAGCGATATGAGCATTGTCGTACTTACCAACAACTTTGATTCAGATATCGCTGAAAAGATATTATTCGAAGTTGCAGAAAAAATAAAAGAAGAAGGTTAGATGCAGGATTCTTCCGCTGATGTATTACGAAACATTTATGATCAGATGCCTGAATGAACTCTCCGCCATCTCATATTATATGACAAATGAAAGACAACTATAGAACAGAAAATTACCGGTAATCTAAATATGGCAACACAGGAGATAAGAGTCACACGGGCGCGAATCGCCGTAATAATCGGAAAAGGCGGAGTTATAAAGCGCAAGATCGAGAATGAAACTAAGACAAATCTTACTATCGACAGCGAGGACGGACTGATTACGATAGAGGGTGAGGATGCACCTCTGCTCCTTAAGGCGGCAGATATAGTAATGGCCATAAACAGGGGATTTTCGCCAAAGAGGGCATTCTGCCTCCTTGAAGATGAAGACATGATACTCGATATAATTGACCTGACCGCCGCATGCAGAAACCCGAAACAGATGGAGAGGACCCGTGGAAGGATCATCGGAAGCGCCGGAAAGTCCCGTGAGCAGATCGAGGACATGTCCGGGGCCGAGATATCTGTCCTGGGAAAGACGGTTGCAATAATAGGCGGGGTTGAGCAGGTAAAGACCGCAAGGCACGCAATAGAGATGCTCATAGACGGAATGCCGCATGAAAGTGTCTTTTCATACCTCGACAAGAAGAAGAAGGAAGCAAAAGCAAACATCTTCGATTATTACTATTGATATGCGGAATTGAAAACCATGGCAATATTTCCACTGGAAAAAATACCATATATTTTTTGTAAATTTAACCTTTTAAACCCAATATGCTGCTCTCCAGTGGAAATAATGGGGTCCCGGGGAGTGCAGCCAAAATGAGACTTGAAGAGCTCGATCTTCCGGCAAAGCTCGTATCAGCATGTGCAAAAAAGGGAATATCAGAGCTTTATCCTCCCCAGACTGAATGTGTTAAAAAAGGACTTCTTGAAGGCAAAAATCTCCTCATATCCATCCCGACAGCGAGCGGAAAGACACTTGTCGCCGAGATGGCAATGCACCATCATGTCGCATCCCGCGGCAAGTGCCTGTATGTCGTACCGTTGAAGGCTCTTGCCTCCGAGAAGTACGAAGAGTTCTCGGGCAAGGGCCCGAAGATTGGGATTGCCACCGGGGATTTTGACAAAAGGGACGAATATCTTGGCAGAAACGATATCGTCATAGCAACCTCGGAGAAGGTCGACTCTCTCCTGCGAAACAACACACCGTGGATGAGTAATATTACATGCCTTATCCTGGACGAGGCACATCTCATTGACTCGGAGGATCGCGGGGCCACGCTTGAGATGGTGATCACCAAACTCCGGCACCTTAACGAAAATCTCCAGATGATCGGGCTGACGGCGACGATCGGAAACCCGGGAGCCCTTGCCTCCTGGCTTGGTGCAGAACTCGTCACCTCCGACTGGAGACCTGTGGATCTTAAAGAGGGAGTGTTCTGCAGGGATACCCTGTACTTCGGCGAAGAGATAAGGCCAATAGAGACACCGAAGAAGAACGACGACGAAAACCTCTGCATAGACTGTGTTAATGACGGCGGGCAGTGCCTTGTATTTGTAAATTCAAGGAGAAACGCCGAAGGCTGCGCAAAAAGGATGGCAACCGCCCTGAAACTCGACGAGCCTGAGCTCGAAAAACTAGCAGAAGAGCTTGAAAAGGCCGCCGAAACCGACATGGGGAGGATCCTTGCGACCTGTGTAAAGAAGGGTGCGGCATTTCACCATGCCGGCATGAAGAGAAACCAGAGGGAGATCGTCGAGAGAGGGTTCCGGCAGGGATCTATCAGGGTGATATCATCTACACCCACCCTCGCAGCAGGCCTTAATCTCCCGGCGAGACGCGTAATAATCAGGGACTACCTGAGGTTTAAAGGCGGTGAGGGGATGGTCCCGATCCCGGTCAGGGAGTACAGGCAGATGGCCGGACGTGCAGGAAGACCGCATCTCGACCCTTACGGGGAGGCAATCCTGATTGCAAAGGGGCCGGAGGTTGCAAATGGTCTCTATGAGGAGTTCATCAGCGCACCGGCCGAGGACGTGACATCCCGGCTCGACGACGAGCGGGTTCTTACCGGGCAGATACTCTCCCTTATCTCGACCGGATTCGTTAAGACCAAAGAAGGGCTTCCTGAATTCCTGAACGGGACGTTCTACGTTCATATGAATAAAAGCACAGCATATATCGACCGTATTGTCGAAGATGCTGTATTATTCCTCGAGGATGCCGGGATGATAACGAGGACCGGGGAGTTTCTCTCTGCAACCGAGTACGGGCACCTTGTATCCCGGCTGTATATAACACCCCGGACCGCCGAGGTCATCACCGGTGCACTGAGGGAAAGAAGCGGAAGGGAGACAGGAGCCCCGCCGAAGGAATTCTCAGATCTCGGCTTCCTCCAGGTGCTCTGCACGACGCCGGACATGTATACCCTCTACATAAAGAAGAGCGATATGGATGTTCTCGAAAGGTTCTACTTTGAAAACGAAGACGAACTCTGGGAGGAGATATCCTTTGACTCTATGGAGGAGGGCTTCAGGGCGCTCAAGACCGCGATGCTCGTAAACGACTGGATATCCGAGGCAGGCGAAGACCTGATATGCAGCCGGTACGGCGTCGGGCCGGGGGATATCTACAATACGGTCGAGGGGATGAACTGGCTGCTCCATGCTTCATCGAGGCTCTCTTCGATGCTGGTCCCTGAGTTCAGGGATCCCGTCCGCGAGACCGGAATACGTGTGCAGCACGGTATAAAGAGAGAGCTCCTGCCGCTCGTCAGGCTGAAGGGCATAGGCCGCGTTCGTGCAAGAAGGCTCTTCAACAACAACATACTCTCGCCCGAAGATCTTACTGCGGCAGGATTTGACCGTGTCGCGGCGATCGTCGGGAGGAAGATTGCAAGGCAGATCATGGACCAGGCCTCCGGAGCCGGTGCCGGCTTTTCAGGGATTACCGGAGGCAGAAAGGGCAGGGTCGCTGAAGATGAGGATCAAGACGGCCCTTCCGGGGGAAAAACAAACGGAAACGGCCAGTCCTCAATCTTCAGCTTCTAAGTGGTGGCAGAATATGGTTATGAATTACAGAATTTACACGGGAAAGTTCGATATCCCTGGTGAGCGCAAATTTCTCGGAGAGGTCAGGGATATTGGTAAATCTTCATCTGTCTATATTGTCTTCTTCGATGCGTCAGCGATCGCAGGCTGCAGGCATATACGGGCAGCTCTCTCTTTTGCCGAAAGATCATTCTTTGAAAATAAGAATCCTATATCAAACTTCTTCGAGATGGAAATTCTTCTCTATGCACTTGGAACAAGACAGACGGGTTTCGCCTCCGGGTTCGGAATTCACCGGGGAATGAACGATTCCGTAATATTGATCTGCAGCAGGATCCCGGAAGATGGAAAAAGGAAAGATTTTGAAGAGAAGGCCGGTGATGCAGCCGGAAGAATTGCTTCCCTTGATGAATGCACGGAAAATAATATTATCCTGGTCAGGGATGAAGACTGTTTGGAACACCTCGGGAACCTGACAGCTGACAGGATATCCGGACTGGCAGAAATATTTTCACTGACCCGCGAAGAGATTGAGCTTTGTGGAACAGACAGAATTGAAGAACTTGTGATCGAGAGATGTGCACTTCTTGATGTAAACAGGTAGAGATTTCAGGCTCAAATCAAAAAAGATCAAGGATTGCGAAAGCATAATACCTGAAATTTATTCTGGTTCCTTTTCCTTTTCCCGGGTTTTTGTTAATACTTTTTAGTTCCTAATTCTCATTTCCCTTTCATATTTTCCCTGATTTGTCAATTTAACCGCGTGAAATAGATTCTTTGATTCATGAATATAATCCAGGGACTTTTAATTTTTCCATCCTGGGATCGAACAGACCCCCACCCCTTTGCTTCCACTGGAGAACATATCCGGACAGGCAGTGCAGAATTTTTGCAAGTCTGAAAAGTACCTTTTTTTAATGAAGTCTGAAAAATAGCCATTTGGATCTAAGAAATTAATAATATATAAACAAACCTATTTGATTTTTTTAATAATAAAATAAATAAAGTTCTATAAAAATAAAAAAGGTGTATATGAACAGGTTTTTAATTCAAGATTGTATTAACACGGTTCCCGGTTATTATTAGATCAATTATGATATTTTTCGATCCTGGAAATCTCATTACTGGAGGCAATCATCAATTGACACGATTGAATCTAAAATATTTCCAGTGGAAATAAAGGGGTGGGGGTAAACAGTGAATATTTTTTCGATAATTTCACTGGATCTATGAATTAATTCTTTGTCCTCCGGGAAAACAAAGGGATTAATAAACAGTAGAATTCAATTTTATATTCATCGCAGTTACCGAGTGGAAGAGCACGTATTTACAGTGCAACCCGGATTACTGTATTCAGGGTCATGCAGGTTCCAATCTGTTTTGGGCACAGCCGGGAACCTGCAAAAACTGCAGACATATTTGAGGGGAGGCTATAGTTTAGATGGAGTTTGAATCGGATCAGGTTTCTTCGGGTACGCCCGCCAGGCGTCTTGCCGGCGGTCTTTTTGATAAATATTTAAATAACAGGGGAATTTTCAAAAACAGGGAAGTTCTTCGGCATTCACACAGGCCACAGACTCTGCCGCACAGGAAGGATCAGATAGATTCAATTGCATCGATCCTTGCACCTGCAATAAGAAATGAAACTCCTTCAAATATTCTGATATATGGCAAAACAGGGACAGGAAAGACTGCATCTGTGAAATATGTCGGGCACGAGCTTGAGAATGCATGCAGGGAGATGGGGAAGGCCTGCAATGTAATTCACCTGAACTGTGAACTTATCGACACCCAGTACCGGGTTCTTGCGCAGATTGCAAACGAGCTTGAAAATCTGGATAATAAACCCAGCGACAAACCAAGGACGAACATCCCTATGACCGGATGGCCGACAGATCAGGTTTATACCGAACTCAAGAATCTTGTCGAGGCGATGGGCGGGGTAAACGTCATCGTACTTGATGAGATCGATAAACTGGTAAAAAAGAGCGGTGATGAGACCCTTTACAACCTTACAAGATTCAATTCCGAGCTTAAAAACGCGAAGATCAGCATGATCGGGATCTCAAATGATCTGAGGTTTACAAATTTCCTTGATCCCCGTGTATTGTCCTCCCTCTCTGAAGAAGAACTTGTTTTCCCTCCATACAACGCCCCGCAGCTGTGCGATATCCTTAAACAGAGGGCTGATGTCGCCTTCATGGAGAAGGTGCTCGAAGACGGGGTAATCCCATTATGTGCGGCCCTTGCGGCGCAGGAGCATGGAGATGCCAGAAGGGCTCTCGATCTTCTCCGTATATCCGGGGAACTCGCAGAGCGCGAAAACTCCCAGAAAGTAGGCGAAGCACATGTCAAGATGGCCCAGCAGAAGATCGAGACTGACAGCATGATCGTCTGCATCTCTTCCCTTCCCACCCAGAGCAAGGCCGTTCTCTATTCAATGCTTCTCCTCGTCGATATGAACAGGCAGCTTTTTACAACCGGCGAAGTTGCCCAGGTATACAGGGACGTCGCCCACGCTCTTGATCTTGATGTTCTCACCCACAGAAGAATTGCGGATCTCATCTCCGAGCTTACGATGCTTGGCGTGATAAACTCCCGCGTCGTTTCAAGGGGCCGGTACGGAAGAACCAAGGAGATGTGGTTTTCCTCCGGCAGCGGCGGGATAAAGGAGACGATCTTCAAGGATGACAGGTTTGTCGAGGAGGATCTTGCAAAGATTGATCTCAACAGGTACAGGGCACTCTTAAGATAAATGAAACCAGACATTTCTAATACCAGACGTACCTGCGGCAGAAGAGAAGTGCTGCAGGTCACCGGATGCCGGTGAGATTAATGGACGAAAAAGACCGAATGCTTTTAAAACTCATTGAAGAGGACTGCCGTACGTCATACGCCGTCCTTGCCGATATGCTTGATCTGGACGAGGATGGGGTAGAAAAACGTATCCGAAGAATGGAGGAAGAGGGGATAATAAGGAACTATTCTGCCTGCATAGACTGGGAGAAGGCCGGGGACGGGCATGTCGCCGCGATCCTGGAACTGAAAGTTACCCCTGAGAGAGACTTCGGTTATGATAAGATAGCAGAGAGGATTGCGCATCACAACCAGGTGAGATCGCTGAGGCTAATCAGCGGAGCCTATGATTTCTCAATGCTCGTCTATGGAAAGGATATCCACGAGGTGACAAGATTCGTATCTGAACAGATCGCCCCGATGGAGCACATAAAAGAGACCGCGACGATCCTCATCATGAAGACATACAAGGAGAACGGGTACGAAATCTTTGAGAAGAAGGGCCGCGAGAGACTGCCTTATTCGTTTTAGGAGTGAATTCGAATGAGAGATTTCCGTTCAGAGAGAGTCAAAGCGATCCCGCCTTCAGGCATCAGAAAATTTTTTGATATCGCCCAGGAGATGGAGGATATAATTTCGCTTGGCGTTGGCGAGCCGGATTATGACACACCCTGGAACGTCAGGGAAGCGGCGATACGCTCGATAGAGCAGGGTCAGACGGCCTATACGTCAAACAGCGGTCTTCCGGAGCTAAGGAGCCTGATATCCAGGTACCTCTTCGACCGTTTCGGAGTCGACTACTCTCCAAAGAACGAGATAATGATAACCACCGGGGCATCGGAAGCGCTGGATATAGCGATAAGGTCGGTTGTCAACCCTGGCGATGAGGTCCTTGTCGCAGAACCGGCGTATATTGCATATACATCAGGTGTAATGCTCTCCGGGGGGATTCCCGTATATGTCCCCTGCACGGAGAAAGATCATTTCAGGCTTACACCCGATGCGCTGATGGAGAAGGTAACCCCGAAGTCAAAAGTTCTTCTCTGCAACTTCCCGAACAACCCGTCCGGAGGCGTGATGAGTAAGGATGATTATAAGGCGATATCTGACATCATCATCGACCACGACCTGCTCCTGATCTCCGATGAAATATACAACGAGCTAACCTACGAAGGGGAGCCCGCTTCGGCTGCTTCCATCGACGGCCTCCGGGAGAGGACGATAACGATCAACGGTTTCTCGAAAGCCTTCTCAATGACCGGCTGGAGGGTAGGGTACCTCTGCGCACCGGAGGAGCTCTGTAGTGCGGCATTAAAGATACACCAGTACGTCATGCTCTCCGCACCAACAGGAGCCCAGTACGCTGCGGTCGAGGCCCTGAAGAACGGCTGGGACTCCTGCGCCGGAATGGTGAGCGAGTATCATGTCAGGAGAAACCTCTTTGTGAAATCGCTCAACCGTGCCGGTCTTCCGTGCCACATGCCGAAAGGAGCCTTTTATGCATTCCCATCCGTAAAAGATACCGGGCTATCTGATGTGGTCTTTGCAGAGAGGCTGTTAAAAGAGCACAAGGTTGCAGTTGTTCCAGGAAGCGTATTCGGACCATCGGGAGAGGGCCATCTCAGGTGTAGTTATGCGGTCTCGAGGGACGATCTGCTGACCGCAGTTGCACGGATCGAAGAGTTCATCGGAAAACTTTAAGTCATCTTTTTTATGATCCTGCATCAGCGATCAGGGTGCAGTTTTTCAACATAGATCAGGCTGTATATACCCCTTTGCTTCCACTGGAAAAGGAGACCATAATGACAATATATGTTCATTGTCTGACATGTGTTAAATTATAAAAGGTCCGGCATTTTTTCTTCCCGTCCGCGCATCCGGTAGTAGTAGGTACATACAATCGGACACTATTTTATGCGTTTTGAAATGGCGCGGGGATTGTAGCCCACAGATCGGCAAACACCCCATTGCTTCCACTGGAAATATTTTAATTTATGATTAAAAGATTAATCCAATTATAAAAATTGTTTTAATTCTGTTGTTTGACGGACAGGATAAAAGGGTATTGTTATTGGATTTTTAGTACTTTTGAATATATAGTCCGGGTGGGAATTACTGGTTTCATGCCACCCCTTGCACCAGTTTTCCAATCTCATCAATATAGTACTGGTAATCTCCGAGGTCTCCTGTTGCGAGAGCTTCCTGGGCTTTATAATATAATGATGCAATCCTGAGGAGCAGTTCAGAGTCGCCTGTGACTACAGCACCAGCTCCTTCGTCTTTAACGGTTTCCGTCACTTCTTCTGCAATCACACCGCCGAATATGACCCCGAGAGCCTCGTCAAGGGTATTCTGCATGGTCAGGCGGTCGTTGTAGGCGACGATTACACGCTTGAGCTGCGGGAGTGTACCCCTCTCGGTTGCCTCGAGATAAAGAGGTTCGACATAGAGAATAGAATTCTCAATAGGAATGACCAGCGTATTGCCTCTCAGGACCGAAGATCCCGACTGTGACCAGAGTGTTATCGCCTGTGAGATCTCTGTGTCCTGGTCGATCCTTGCCTCGATCTGCATCGGGCCGTATGTCAGCTGCTGCTTTGAGAACTGGTATACTATGAGCTCCCCGTAATCCGGGGTATCCGAGCGGGCGGCCATCCAGCCAATCATATTTTCCTTGCTTCTCGGGGTGAACGGGAGCATGAGTATGAACTCCTCGGACTGCTCCTCAGGGAGCTTCATAATGACATAGTAGGGCTGCATCTGTTCTCTGTTCTGCCTGTATACCTCGTCCGGAATGACCCATTCGTCCTCCCTGTTGTAGAAGACCATCGGGTCCTTCATGTGATATGTAGCGTACCTGTTTGCCTGGATCTCGAAGAGTCCCTGGGCATACCTGACGTGCTCCTTTAAAGAGTCCGGCATCTCTTCAAAGTCCTTAAAGACGCCGGGGAAGATCTTCCTGTAGGTCTTTATCAGGGGGTCGTCCGGGTCGACTACATAATATGTCACCTCTCCTGTATAGGCGTCTATTACGGTCTTTACGCTGTTCCTGATGTAACTGGTCTTATACTCGTTTATGAAAGATGCACCGACAGGCTCGGAGTAGGGATACATATCCGAAGATGTGTAGGCATCAGCGATCCAGTAAAGTCTGCCGTCCGCGACAACGATGTACGGATCGGGATCATACGAGAGGAACGGGGCGATGGTCGAGGCCCGCTCACCGATGTTCCTGTACATCAGAATTTTACTATCGTCCCTGACAGATCCCGAGACAAGCAGTTCGACGGACCCGAACTTTATACCATAGATCAGCCTGTTGATTATACCTGACAGCTGCACTCCCGCATCACCGGAGTATGACGTGTATATGTTGTTGTCCCCGGCAGGATAGTCCAGCTCTTCGGTGTCCGTGTTGGTGATGATGTAATCGTTTGTCATCTCACCGAAGTATATGCGGGGCTGCTGAAGCTCTATATAGTCTGATGTTGGCGGAATGTCCTTTAAGTAAAACTCGGGCAGGCCCTCGGCCGTCACTACATCGACGGGGTTCATTACGGCTCCGTAACCGTGGGTGTAGACGAGATGCGTGTTGACCCATGTCTGTGCCGTAGAGGGCAGGTTACGGGTGTCCATCTCTCTTGCTGAGACGAGGACTTCCTTGTACATTCCGTCGATATTGTACCTGTCGACATCGATATCGTTGAACGCGTAGTATGTCCTGAAGAGCTGAAGCTGTTCATAGGTGGTCTTAAGCGGTCTCCAGTCCCAGAGCCGTATGTTCTCCACCGTCAGTTTGTTGTCATCAATATCCTGTGCCGTGAGAGTGTAGTTTACATAAAAAACCGTCTCTTCGGCGTCCGCGAGACCGTAGGCATCGAGAGTGTACTCAATATTGTTCTTGAGATACGGTTTTTCAAGGTTGAACTCGTTCGGTTCGACTAATATCCCCTGTACCACGGCGGTTGCCAGGAAACCCACTGCTGCAATGGCGATAAAGGCCGCAATGCCATATTTGATGACTGAAATACTCTTTAATTTCTCGTTTACCAGGAACCCGATACCTATTACCAGGGAGACGGCAGTCAGGATTGTAAGTACAGGCAGTGTAACATGAATGTCGGTGTAACCGGCGCCGAATACCGCTCCGGAGCGTATGAAGAGGAGATCATATCTTACAAGCCAGAGTTTTGCGGCGACAGCCACAAAGAGCAGGAAGAGAAGCAGGTTTAACTGGGGAAGGAATTGTTTCAAGAATCCGGTCCAGTCCGGTCCGGTTTCGCCTGTTTTAATATATATCTGCCCGTTTTCGGTAAAACTAATCCAGTCCTCCCGGAGGATATATGGTATTACCGAGATGAGTATGGAAAATAACAGAAGTCCGATGATGAACGAGATTATAAGCGAATAGAAGGGCAGGCTAAAGACGTAAAAACTGATATCAAGCCCGAATACAGGCTCGGTTGTCAAAAACGGAACCTGGTTCATATATTTCAGGATGGTCTCCCACGCAGAGGATATTCCAAGTGCCGCAAGTATTGCTGCAAGTGCAGCCAGGGCGCCAACAGCCAGCAGAATTCCCCGGTTTTTTATAATACCGCCGGAAGCTCTCTTTGTGGCAAAGTAAGCATTTCCGAATGAAAAGGCAAAGAATACTGCGAAGAATAATACAAAGAGAACGGCCTTTGCCAGGATCATTGTCCAGAATACCTCCTGGTATCCGGTGGTCCCGAACCAGAACCATTCCCCGAATAATCCTGCCAGTGCAATAAAAAGGAATCCGATGATCAGCAGTGCCGCTGCTGCTATATGGGGGATTTTCATGACATTCACCATTTAATGAGGTGCCTTATGGGCAAAAAAGAGTTTGGGCGGAAGGCCGGTGGTCCGGAAGAAATTATAATGTCTGGTCTCAGGGATTTGCAATTCCTGCAACCTGGATAAGGATATCAATATTTTTATTGAAACTGCCCTGAATATTGTTCTCCCGCCGCATCTTTTTGAACAATATCGTAAATTCATGCACCTCTGCGGGTGCGGGGGTGAAAAGGATCTCCCCGTCTCTTATGTTCCTGATAAGCTCTGATGGATTCCCAAACTCTTTTATAATGATATAATTTCTCGCAAGTTCGACAGGTGTATGGGCGTCCGAACCCGCTGATATTGGCTTGCCGTTCTTCTTCGCAAAAGTACGGCCCATTGAATTTTCCCTCGCATCAGGCGTTCTTGCATTATAGCCTTCGATGATGTCTATTCTGTCGCCAATTCTTTCGAGGACTCTCCTGTCTATCGCAGTCGTTCTGTAGGTACAAAAGGGGTGTGGAACGATGGATAGCGCGCCCTGCTCCTGTATGATATCGAGTGTCTCATCGGCGCCAAGACCAGGGGAAATCTCTTCGTTTAAAAAGGCCCCGATAATTTCTCCGTCAGCTGTCAGAATCTCCTCAGCCCAGATTTCGGGAATGTCGGGTTCAATCTCCCTGATTGCCTCATAGACCTTCTGTGATCCCTTTATGCTGTCATGATCGCATACCAGCGGGAGGATGCCGGTCTTCTCCCAGGCCCTTACAATAGTCCGGACTTCATTTATCGAATCGTTTGAATACACGGAGTGGACATGCATATCGAACATGACCGTTCCTGAACCGGAACCACATCTCTCTCCGGCGGAGTCCTCGATAAGGGGGTTATAATTTACGTATGACAGAGGCATATATATGTATTTGTTAAGATTAAATATATATTTATGTTTTTAAACACATACTTCACTTAAAAAAATCGTAATGTTTTCTCAGGTACTCGAAGATCTTTGTTGATTCTGTCGAATCCCGGTCGAGCTGCGTGATGATATCGTTGATACGGATTACCTGCTCGCATATTATATCTCTTGAGGAGGACCCGTCGAGTTCAGCCTGACCGAGGATAACGGCGAGTGGATTTCTGATCTCGTCATTGAGAACATACATCTGGGAGATGTTCTTCTCGATCTGCGCGAGGGCCTTTCTGTTCTCAGATTCAAGGGCCATTTTTTCAGTGATGTCGACGGCAATTGTAAGAATACCCGGGGAATCCCCGGCTTCAGTATTGAGGCCCTGTAATGAGACAAGAAGGTAACGCACGTCACCGGTTTTCCTATAAAGCGGGATGGGAATTCCTTCAACAGATCCTGAATTTGAGTTTATCCCGGCAATTTTTGATTGAATTTTTTCAGCAGTTTCCCCTTCGGGAACGATTTTTTTCCAGATGTCCGATCTTCCAATAACATCGTCTCTTAGGTATCCGGTGATATTCTCTGCACCCCTGTTCCATATTACAACTCTTCCTTCCCTGTCGGAGGCGGTGACCATTACATTAGGATTCTCTATTATTTTATTCTGGAATTCGATTAGGTCAATGTTCTCCTCAATTTTATTGCGGTTTCTTATGACAAGCCGTGAAACTATAATTGCGACAAGTATGAACATGAAGACCCTTACAAGGGCAGAGAAGAGGCTGAGAAAGTCCCCCGGGAAAAAAAAGATTACAGGAATTATATATAAAAGGCTGATAATTACTGAAAAAGCAATACCCCTGTCCGGATAAAAGTAGGCAACAATTAGTATTGGCAGATAATAGAAATGAGGGAATACGGCTGAAATTCCTGCCGAAAGCATTTCAAACGAGATCAGCAGCACAATCAGCGTTGAGAACGCTATGGCACAGTTGATGAGCAGGTATTTTCTCATATGATCAGCTCATTGTCGATAAAAATCCGGAAATAAATTAATACGATCTTCCCCCGATACCTTTAATAATTTATTTAAAAATATTTCTCTTCATCATTTTTTAGAAATGATTTTATATATTCTTTGTTAAATTAGGGCGTTCTTTGCCCTGATTGAAATATAAATATGGAATTTTTCGTATAATAGCTTCATAATTATCATCCGGTTATCTCTGGTTAATGCCTGATCCTTATGGCATATTAATGTACCCTGTTTTCATCTCATGATACCTTTATGATGAATGCTGACCTCATCATTAATGAAACATAAATGAGCTGTATAATAATAG